>CAYVEI010000156.1:0-10991 GCA_964450515.1 uncultured Terrimonas sp.
GGATAAATATTGACTGGTGGATATTTTTAGCGGCCGGCTTTCTGGCAGTGCTCATTGCCTTGTTAACGATCAGCTTCCAGGCAATAAAAGCGGCGATGGCTAACCCGGTCGGAGCATTGCGAAGTGAATAGCGAAGTAATGCGAAGACTCCGATGCATATCGGAGTTAAAAGTTTAAGAACGGAATAATGCAATACGAATGTGGAAATGTGAAAAACGTGACGAATGTGAAAATCAGCAATCAGCAAATCACACCTCAGAAATCAAAGATTATGCTCAAGAATTATTTCAAAACAGCCTGGAGAAACCTGGTGAAGAATAAAATTTTCTCTTCTATCAATATTCTTGGATTAACCATAGGGATTACTGTTTGTATGATGATCTTTCTTTTTATAATGAATGAATTTGGGATGGATAGATTTCATACACAGGGAGATAAGATTTACCGTGTTATGCGGGCGTTTGAGCGGGAGGGAAAAGAAAGCAACGTAGCTTATTTATCAGGTCCGTATGCGCCGGCATTAATGAATGATTTTAAAGGCAAAATACTAAAAGCGGTTCGTGTAAACCCGACTGACAATCTTATAACGATTAATGAAAAATCTTTTCATGAAAAAAAAGTATTGGATGTTGATCCGGATTTTTTTAGCTTATTTTCTTTCCCGCTCATTAAAGGTGAAGCATCCAATGTTTTAAAAGATCCCAATAATGTAGTGCTTACTGAAACCACTGCAAAAAAATATTTTGGAAGCATTAATAATGCGATGGATAAAGTAATTGTTATTGATAAAACCCTGTCTTTAAAGGTTACCGGCATTGCAAAAGATGTTCCATCCAATTCTCATCTTGATTTTGACTTGATCGTTCCGCTTTCGAATTATAAAGACCGAAGCTGGATGACGACCTGGATAAATAATGGCATATATACCTATGTATTGCTTAACGCACATACCACTGAGGCGCAGCTTGAAAAACAATTGCCGCAGTTTATGGAAAAATATATGGGTGGTGATATGAAAAAGTATGGTTTTAAGTTTTCACTTTCTCTAATACCTTTAAAAGATGTGTATTTCGACCATGCAGCTTTTGACGGGGTAAAACATGGCGATAAAACGATTGTTATAATCTTTCTTTCCATAGCTGCACTTATATTACTTATTGCCTGTATAAACTTTATAAACCTTTCTACAATACGGGCTGTTGACCGATCGAAGGAAGTGGGACTGCGCAAGGTATTAGGTGCGCTGCGCAACAACCTCATTTGGCAATTTATTGGAGAATCTGTATTGCTAACGCTTATTTCCTGCGTTCTTTCCATAGGCATATTATTATTGGTTATGCCCTTGTATAATCAATTACTCGGCTATAACTTAACCGTTTCATGGAATGCATGGCCAATCTATGGTTTTATCGCTGGGGTGATAGTCATCGTTGGTTTTTTAGCAGGCTGTTATCCTGCATTTTTCCTCTCCGCATTCTCACCTATACAGGCATTAAAAGGCAAATTAAAATTAGGAAAAAGCGGGGCATCTTTCAGGCAGGCATTGGTTGTCATTCAGTTTAGTATTTCCGTGTTCCTCATTATAGGAACAATCGTCATTACCCGGCAGATGGATTATATAAAGAACAAGCAGCTTGGTTATAATAAAGAACAAACTGTTATTGTACCGATAGATAATAATGATATTTATTACAACATGAATGTATTTAAAACCAACCTGCAAAATGCAGGCAATGTTAAATCCGTTTCATTGATGTCCGGAGAACCGGGAGGTTTTTTTGATGGACATATGTTTGATGTGGAAGGACATAGCGAAAGAAGGAATTTAAGAACTGAATTTGCTGATTTTGATTATGTAAAAACGTTAGGGTTATCAATTGTTGCCGGCAGAGATTTTTCGGGACAGTTTCCTACTGATACAACAGATGCGGTACTGATAAATGAAACTGCTGCAATTAAATTGGGATGGACACCACAGGAGGCTGTTGGCAAGTGGATTAAAAATACCATTCGGGATGATGCAAAACGGAGGATAATAGGCGTAGTTAATGATTTTAATTTTTTATCGCTAAAAGAAGATATTGATGCACTGGTTATTTCGCCTGCAATGGATAGAAGGGTTGCTTTAATAAAATTGAAACCAGGAAATATAGGAGCTGGTATTGCTGAAATTAAAAATGAATACGGCAAAGTAGCAGCGGCCTATCCTTTAGAGTATAGTTTTTTAGATCAGCAGTTTAGTGATATGTATCAAAAAGACCTGCGCCAGCAAACTCTTTTAACGGTGTTTGCTGGACTGGCCATATTTGTGGCCTGTCTTGGCTTGTTTGGATTAGCATCATTCACTACAACGAAACGCATAAAGGAAATCGGCGTTAGAAAGGTATTAGGCTCATCGGTGCAGAATATTGTGATGCTCCTATCAAAAGATTTATTAAAACCAGTGTTGATTGCAATTGTTATTGCTGTTCCTGCCGGTTATTATGCAATGGATAAATGGCTGCAAAATTTTTCTTACCGGATAAGTTTACAAGGGTGGATATTTTTTCTTGCTGCATTTTTAACAATCCTGATAGCCTTAATAACGGTAAGCCTTAAATCAATAAAAGCTGCAACCGCAAACCCGGTCGCAGCATTGCGAAGCGAATAGTCAAGTAATGTGAAAATGCCTGCCCGACTGAATAGGCGGGTGAAAGTGTGGGAAATATGAAGATTTGGAAATGAAAGCGGTCGGTACGCGACCAAAGGAGCGTCAGACCGCAGGTCAGATGTGAAAAATGTGAAAATGCCCACCCCCGTCCGACTGGTGTCATCCGGGCAGGCGGGTTAAAATCAGAAATCAACAAATCATACATCAGAAATCAACAAATCAGCTATCACAAATAACGCTTTATGCTAAAAAATTATTTCAAAGCAGCGTGGAGAAATCTTGTTAAGAACAAGTTGCATTCCTTCATCAATATTGCAGGCCTTTCCATTGGCATGGCTGTTACATTGATCATCGGGTTGTGGGTGTGGGATGAATTGTCGTTTGACAAATACCACAGAAACTATGATCGCATTGGGCAGGTATGGCAATTTGTGCGTTTTACTGAAGAAAAGACTTCTTACAATTCCGTTCCGATACCCATTGCTGCCGAGCTGCGCAACAAATACCCGGGCGTGGAAGCCACCTGCATTACAACCTTTAACCGGGATGTGATATTGAGCGTTGATGGTGACAAAAAAATTGCAAAGAGCGGCATGTATGTGCAGCCTGACTTCCCCGGTATGATGACTGTAAAAATGCTGAAAGGATCAGGAAGCAGCTTACAGGATATGCATTCCATATTACTGTCCGCAACAATGGCCGATATACTTTTTGGCTTTGAAAGCCCAATGAATAAAGTTATCCGGCTTAATAACACCACCGATGTAAGAGTGGCCGGGGTGTATGAAGATTTCCCCGGTAACAGTTCGTTTAATGATGTGTTTTTCTTAGCGCCCTGGGAACTGTTCACCAGCCTGGACGCTTATGCCAAACGTGCCTCGGACCAGTGGGATGAAAATTCATTTCAAATATTCGTTCAACTGGAGAAAGGCGTTGATTTCGCTAAGTTTTCATCTGCTATAAAAGATATGCGGATGATACGGGACGATCCTCCCAAATACAAGCCGGAATTTTTTATACACCCCATGAGCAAATGGCATTTGCACGGTAGTTTTATAGATGGTGTAAATACAGGAGGGTTGATGCGGTATGTACGTTTGTTTGGCATAGCAGGCGTGTTTGTACTGCTGTTGGCCTGCATCAATTTTATGAACCTGAGCACGGCCCGCAGTGAAAAAAGAGCCAAAGAGGTAGGTATCAGAAAAACGATTGGCTCAGTAAGAAAGCAGTTGCTGTTCCAGTTTTTCAGCGAGTCAGCGCTGGTATCTTTTATTGCTTTTCTGTTTTGCGTATTGCTTGCCTCGTTGACCCTGCCTTTTTTCAACCAGTTGGCCGATAAAACAATGACCATACCCTGGGGCAGTATGTATTTCTGGCTACCGGCGCTTGGCTTTTGCCTGCTCACCGGCTTAATTGCCGGAAGTTATCCTGCCTTCTACCTGTCGTCCTTCAAGCCTGTAAAAGTGCTGAAAGGAACATTTAAAGCCGGCAGGCAGGCTTCATTACCAAGAAAAGCTTTGGTTGTTTTTCAATTCACCGTTTCCATCACATTGATCATCGGCACAATGATCGTTTACAGGCAAATTCAATATGCCAGAGACCGGCCTGCGGGTTACAACAGCAACGGTCTTATTGAAGTAACCATGCGAACACCGGACATACGGAAAAATTATGAAGCGCTGCAGACAGAACTTTTGGGCACGGGGTATGTAAAAAATATTGCCCGCTCTATGGGTTCAGTTACCGACGACTATGGCGGCACTACTGCTGTAAACTGGAAAGGGAAAGCGCATGGAACACAGCCCATGCTGATCTCCAACAGGGTGACGCATGATTACGGCGAAACAGTCGGATGGAATGTGTTAGCGGGAAGAAGTTTTTCCAGGAGCTTCTCTACGGATACTGCGGCTGTCATTTTGAACCGGTCTGCCGTTCAGCTAATGGGGTTCAGCGATCCGCTGAATGAAACCGTCAGGCTTGGCAACGCTGATTACCAGGTGATCGGCGTGGTGAGTGATATGATAAAGTTCTCTCCCTTTACAAAGGTAAATCCATCGCTGTTCACCATTGACCCGGGTTCTACCAATATTATAAACATTCGTATAGCGCCACAAGTGTCTATGAGCAATGCACTGGCTAAAATTGAAACGATTTTTAAAAAGCACAACCCCGCAGCACCGTTTGAGTATAAGTTTGTAGATGAAGAGTATGCAGCTAAATTTTCAAACGAACTAAGGATCGGCAAGCTCGCTGGATTCTTTGCCGCCCTTGCCATTCTTGTTTCATGTCTTGGGCTTTTCGGACTGGCTTCATTCGTTGCCGCACAGCGTACCAAGGAAATCGGCGTTCGCAAAGTGCTGGGCGCTTCAGTATTCAACGTATGGAATTTGTTGTCGAAAGATTTTGTAACACTTGTTACACTTTCGTTTTTCATTGCGTTCCCGCTGGCTTATTATTTTATGCATAACTGGTTACAAAATTATGACTATCGCACAACCATATCGTGGTGGATCTTTGCGGTGGCGGGTGTTGGGGCATTGCTAATAACACTGGCTACAGTGAGTTTCCAGGCAATTAAGGCGGCAATAGCAAACCCGGTAAAAAGTTTGAGAACGGAGTAATACAAATGTGGAAATGTGAAAATTTGAAAATGAGCGGTCGGTACGCAACGAAGGAGTATAGTGCTTTAACTTTTTGTATCAGTAACAGCAGTTATAACTATAAATCTTAATTCGCGCCGGGATTTTCATCACAGCCGTGGTGGGCTAGTTATGAAATCCTGATGCTGAACAATCCGCCGGGGTCTCGCCCTCCCCATAGTTGCCCTGCTGTGAAGACCCCGTCGGGAAGAAAAAGGGAAGAGGGGTGCCTAAATTCAGAAGATGCTGATAAAATGCGAAGCAGGGGAGGCTGAGAATGTTTAGAGAATGTGAAAATGTGTGAATTGGGAAACGTTTTGCCTATATATATATTTTGTTGTTGATGTGGAAGAACTAAAAGCTTGTAATTATTTTGTAGCCGAAACTTCGGGAAAAGGAGAGGGAAAAGGAGCCTGCCTGCCGGCAGCAGGGGTGAGGCTGAAAGCTGATCGCTGACAGCTTAAAGCTCAAAACAGCTCACTATTAATTAAAATATAACCACAACTATATGTTTAAAAATTATATAAAAATAGCTATCCGTAGTTTTCAAAAAGACAGGGTTAATACGCTGATCAGTCTTTCCGGGCTGGTTATAGGGCTTACCTGTGTTATGCTTATTGCCGGTTATATCCGGTATGAAACCTCTTTCGACAAAAGCTATCGTAATTCCAGCCGTATTTACCGTCTTATCAGCACTTATCAAAAAAATAATTCGGGGCCTACAGAAAATGTACCGGTGGCATTTGCGCCAACACTTATAAGAGAAGTGCCCGGGTTTGCAGGGCAAACACGCATCAGTACATACACAACGCAGGTGCTTATCAAAAATCAATATACCGATTTAGAACTGACAAATGTAGATAGCAGTTTCTTCTCCATTTTTAATTTCGCGTTCATTCACGGAAATGCCGCCACTGCCATCAAAAGCGCTGATAATATTGTGCTTACTGCTTCGGCGGCAAAAAAATTATATGGCACAACCGACATAGTAGGTAAAACACTGGAGAATAGAGATAAAGTTTTTATGATCAGCGCTGTGCTTCAGGATTTGCCACAAAACAGTTTCCTGCAAACAGACGCCTTCTGTTTTAATCCCTTATCCAAGAAAAGTTCGGTGCTGGATGTTTCGGGAGGGTATAACGGAGGTAATGCGTTCATTCTGTTAGATGAAAATACATCTGTTGCGGATGCCGAAAGCAAAATACAACAGTTTTGTAACCGGTATAAAATGAACGATTATAAAATAACATTACAGCCGGTATCGCAAATCCATTTGCATTCATCTGAAATTAAGGATGAGCTTGCCAGGCACAATATCGGCGACATAAGGTATGTATACATATATGCCGGCATAGCGCTGTTGATACTGATCATTGGTTCCATTAACTTTATCAATCTTGCTATTGCACGCAGTATGGAACGCACCAAAGAAGTAGGCGTACGCAAGGTGCTGGGCGCACAAAGAAAACAACTGATCTTGCAGTTCCTGGGAGAATCGGTGGTATATTTCGCAGCGGCTTTTTTAGTAGCCATTATACTTGCGGTTATTGCATGGAAAGGCTTTACCGATCTCAGCAACATTGTGGCGGACACTTCCTTTCTGCTCAATACAGATACCCTGCTTATTATTACATGCATTTGTATTTTTTCCTGTGTGATCTCGGGTATTTATCCGGCCCTGTTTCTGTCTGGTTTGCAGCCTGTGCATACTTTAAAAAGCGGCTACCAGCAAATGAAATTGAATTTTGGCTTGCGAAAAGTACTGATCGTAATACAATTCTCCATATCCATTATGCTGGTTGTGGCAACCTTTACTGTACATTCACAATTACATTATCTTAACAACAGGCCACTTGGTTTTAATAAAGATAATCTCATCCGGTTCCAGTTACCTTACCTTGATGAACCGCCACAGGCCTTTAAGAATGAAGTGCTGCACCATCCCGCTATCAGCGCGTTGTCATTTGCCGGGTTGGATATGGGCAAAACATATTCCATGTATTCCAGTATGAGCGACCCGGTAGCGGGGCACGATTCTACGAACCTGATTAAAGTAGCTATTATTGATGTGGACATAGATTTTATGAACACGATGCAGATCCCTATAATGGAGGGTAGAGATTTTTCCCGAGATTTTCCTTCAGACATGACAAATTATGACAGTATTGCCGGCTGGACAGGCGCAGACCCGGGACGACCCTTAATTGTTTCCGAATCGCTGGTAAAGCGGCTTGATATAAAAGGCCCGATAGGAGCTGTTACCGACAAAGATTTTTTTCTTAAAGGAACTATTGTTGGCGTGTTTAAAAATTTCAGTGCAATGTCGCTGAAAGAGGAAGCGCCGGTGCTTGCCATACGATGCAAGCCTGATGGAAAAAACCTGCGGTATGTATATGCACGTATCAATGCTACAAATACCGCTGCAAGCATTGCTTATCTTGCGAAGACATACAAGCAATTCTTTCCCCGCGAAAAATTCGATTTCAGCTTTATTGATGATCGTGTTGCACATTTATACGATACGGAAATAAGGCTTACCAAACTCAGCAACATTTTTTCTTTTCTCGCCATAGCCCTGTCTTGCATGGGATTGTTCAGCCTTGTTTCGTTGATGGTGCGCAAGCGTACAAAAGAAATAGGTATACGGAAGGTATTAGGCGCCTCGGTAAGCGGCATTATTTTATTGATAGGCAAAGATTTCCTGTGGCTGATCATTATCTCGTTCATTATAGCCACCCCACTGGCATATATGGCTATGACGAAATGGCTGGAAGGATATGCGAATCGTACAACTTTATACTGGTGGATATTTTTAATTGCAGGCGCGGTTGCTTTTTTAATTGCATTTATAAGTATCAGCTTTAAATCTATTTCGGCGGCAAAAGCAAACCCTGTGAATAGTTTGAGAACAGAATAGTATTAATTTGGAAATATGAAAATGGAAGAAATGAGAGAATGTGAAACGCTTGGCATGGCTTTATTTAATAGATGATGTGGTTAGTGATAGAATTTGGCTTTGTTCTATTGTACCGTCCCTCTCTTTGAGGAGAGGGATAAGAGGGTGAGGCTGAAAATGTGGCAATGTGACGAATGTGAAAATCAGAAATCACCAAATCATAGATCAGCAATCAATAAACTTGTCCGCCGGGGCGGATCAGACATCATAAATAGCACTGTATGTTTAAAAATTACGTAAAGATTGCCTGGAGAAATATGCTGAAGAACAAGGCTTTTTCCTTTATTAATATACTGGGATTATCAATCGGCATAGCCATTTGTTTTATCATTATGCTCTTCGTACAGGATGAGCTGAGCTATGATACGTTCAATGTAAAAGCAAACAGAACGTATCGCATTGCTTTTAAGGCCAGCATTAACGGAGGTAAAATTTTAGAAGCCAATGTAATGCCACCGGTAGCTGCCACGCTAAAGAAAGATTATCCTGAGGTAGAAGAAGCAACAAGGATCAATGAAGGTGGGCGGCCCAAAGTTACTTACAGGAACAAGACTTTTAAAGAAGGGAGCTTAGCGTGGGTTGATCCTGATTTTTTTGATGTATTCACTTTACCTTTTATAAAAGGCGATCCCAAAACTGCATTGACAGAGCCCAATACTATTGTGCTTACAAAAGAATTTGCAGACAAATATTTTGGAAAGGAGGAACCTTTGGGAAAATTGCTCTCTGTTAATAACAATACTACCCTATGCAAAGTAACCGGTGTTATTGATAAAATACCGGCAAATGCTCATTTTCATTTTGATATGTTTGGTTCCCTGGAAAGTCTTCCTTATGCAAAGGATCAAACCTGGATGGCTTCCGGCTTTTTTACTTACATCGTATTGAAAAAAGGAAGCGATTATAAAAAGCTGGAAGCGAAATTTCCGGGAATGGTAGAGAAATATATGGGCCCGCAGATACAGCAGGCAATGGGAATGAGTTTAGAACAATTTCGTACCAAAGGAAATCAGCTTGGCTTTCTTTTGCAGCCGTTAACAGATATTCATCTCCATTCAAACAGCAATTATGAATTTGAGGCCGGCGGTGATATCCGTTACATATACATCTTTAGCGCCATCGCCATTTTTATGTTGCTGATTGCCTGCATCAACTTTATCAATCTTTCTACAGCAGGCGCATCCAAGCGTGCAAAAGAAGTGGGCATCCGCAAAGTAATGGGCTCTGCAACAATAGAACTGGTAAAACAATTCCTGCTTGAATCTGTGCTGATTACTTTTATAGCCTTGTTGATATCCATTGTATTCGTTAAGTTGTCGTTGCCTGTATTTAATGATTTGTCGGGAAAAAATTTAAGACTTGGCTTTGCTATCAACCAGGCAGCAATGTTTTTGGTAATCGTTCTTTTGGTTAGTCTGCTCGCAGGAATTTACCCCGCATTCTTTCTTTCTTCCTTCAAGCCCATTGCAACGCTGAAAGGTAAAATGAATGCAGGCATCAAAAGCTTCGGGTTACGCAGCGGCCTCGTTGTTTTCCAGTTTTTTATTTCCGTTAGTTTGATTACGGCTACTGTTGTAGTGTACCAGCAAATGAAATTTATCAGGGAAACAAAATTAGGTTATGATAAAGATCAATTGATCGTATTGCCCAATTCATGGGCATTGGGAAAGAATGAAAAAGTTTTTAAAGAACAATTACTGAATGACCCACGTGTTGTGAATGCAACCATTTCCGGTTATAAACCCGCAGGGCCAAGCTACAGTAATAATGCGCTGGCCTACCCCAAAGGCAACGAAAACCAGGTAATGAAAACATTGGAATATGGGATAGATGAAAGGTATATCCCAACGCTTGGTATTGAAATGGCTGCGGGGAGGAATTTTTCACCATCTATGCTTACAGATTCTTTGGGTATGATCATCAACGAAACCGCGGCAAAGGCTTTTGGTTGGGATGGCAATGCCATAGGACAAAAAATAATAAGGCAAAACAGTATAAGGGGAAACAACGTAACCTTTACTGTAATTGGCGTTGTAAAAGATTTTCATTTCAGGTCGCTGCACGAAGCCATTACGCCTTTATTGATGGTTTTGAATCCTGAATCAGGTTTGATCATAAAAGTAAAAACAAAAGACATGGCAGGTCTGCTGGCTACCATGAAACGGGAATGGGCAAAGTTTGGTCCGGAAGAGCCCTTTACATACGATTTCATGGATGAATTGTATAATAAAACCTATGCGGCAGAACAAAAAACCGGGCGGATACTAAACATTTTTGCCGTGTTAACTATATTGGTGGCCTGTATGGGTTTATTTGGATTGGCAACCTATACCGCAGAGCAGCGTTCCAAAGAAATTGGCATTAGGAAAGTACTGGGCGCCAGTGTAACGCAGGTCACCGGCATGCTGTCAAAAGAATTTTTAAAGCTGGTACTGATCGCCTGCATTATTGCCTTTCCATTATCGTACTGGGCAATGCATACATGGCTGCAGGATTTTGCATACAGAATAAATATCAACTGGTGGGTATTTATACTTGCAGGATCTGCAGCGTTATTCATTGCATTGTTTACCATCAGCTTCCAGGCCATAAAAGCAGCAGTGGCGAACCCGGTGAAAGCATTACGAAGCGAATAGTAATGTGAAAATGTGAAAGTGTGGAAATTTGAAAAGGAGCGGTCGGCACGCAACGAAGGAGCGTCAGACCGCGGTACAAATGTGAAAAATGTGATAAATGCCTGCCCGAC
>CAYVEI010000157.1:0-10961 GCA_964450515.1 uncultured Terrimonas sp.
TTCATGCACCCACCATGAGCTTTCCCGTTGCCGGAACCATTATGATTGAACCTACCGAAAGCGAAGACAAAGCAGAGTTAGACCGGTTCTGCGAAGCCCTGATCAGTATTTATCACGAAATTAAAGCCATTGAATCGGGAGAGATCAGTAAAACAGATAACCCGCTTAAAAATGCGCCGCATACCATGCATACTGTATGCGCCGGCGAATGGAAGCATGCTTACAGCAGGCAGGAAGCCGCTTTCCCCCTTTCGTATATCACCAGCAATAAATTTTGGCCCAGTGTTTCACGGATAAACAATACGTACGGCGACAGAAACCTGGTTTGCACCTGTGAGCCTGTTGAAAGTTATATGGAAGCGGAAAAAGGTTGAGAGATGAGATACAACACGTAGTGTTGGGTTAACCATAATATGACGTATCATTTTGTGAAAAGGTCAATAGTCAGGGGTCAATAATGAATTTCATCTTACCCCTTTTCCTCCCAGATCATTGCCAGGTGCACAATGGTTTCAACACTTTTTTGCATGTCCTGCACACTCACATATTCGTGCTTACCATGAAAGGCCATTTCGCCGGTAAAAAGGTTAGGGCAGGGTAAGCCCATGAACGATAAACGGGAGCCGTCTGTTCCGCCTCTTGCGCTGCTCAGTACAGGTGCTATTCCCGCTCTTTGTATTGCCTCTATGGCGTACTCACTTACTTTCGGATGCCTGTTCAGTATTTCTTTCATATTACGGTACTGCTCTTTTATTTCAAGCGTTGCCGTTACCCCGGTAAAATGCTTAAGCGTTTCATCTGTCTTTTGCCGTAAGAAAGATGCGTATTCCTCCAATTTTGCTGTAATAAAATCGCGCAGAATAAACTCAATGCTTACTTTTTCTGCAATGCCGTTAATGTGAACGGGATGAATGAAGCCTTCCCTGCCTCCTGTGGTTTCGGGAGAAAGCCGGTCCTGGGGTAAGGATGCTACGAAAGCGGAAGCCGCTTTTACAGCGTTTACCATTTTGCCTTTGGCATAGCCGGGGTGTGCGCTTACACCATTAAAGGTAACGGTAACACTATCGGCCGAAAAGGTTTCGTCTTCAAATACACCACGTTCGCCTGCATCTAATGTATAGCCGAAATCTGCGCCTAATTTTTTTAAATCCACTTTATCTACTCCCCTTCCGATTTCCTCATCGGGCGTAAATAATATTTTAACAGTGCCATGCTTTACCTGAGGATGTGTAGTAAAAAAATGCAGCATATCCATGATCACCGCCACTCCTGCTTTATCATCGGCTCCCAGTAAAGTGGTTCCGGAGGCGGTAATAACATCTTCACCTTTCTTTTGCTGAAGGTAAGGATGGTCGGCCACGCGTATAACCTGTGCAGCATCATCCGGCAAAACAATATCTTTCCCGTTGTAATTCCGGTGTAAAAGCGGTTTTACGCCTTCACCACTGCAATCGGGTGAAGTATCTACATGCGAGCAGAAGCAAATAACCGGTGTTTCCTTCCCGGTATTGGAAGCAAGCGTGGCATATACATACCCGTGCACATCCAGCTCTGCATCCGTAATACCCATCTCCTGCAATTCTTTTACAAGCAGGCGCGAAAGGTTCTTCTGCTTTTCGGTTGAAGGAAATGATGCTGATTGAGGATCGGACCGGGTATCGGTTTGAACATAGCGCATAAACCTGCCCGTTACCGTAAACGCATAATCACTGAACATAGCATTGTTATTTAATTCATTGTTGTTTGCTTTTCTTTAAAGCCTAAGGCAAAGATCAGCAAAACACATTTTATCAATGCGTTCTTTGCCTGAAAAGCTTTCTGCTTCTGCCGCCCGTTGCGGCATTTTTGAAGTTGCCGGCATGGCTTGCTGAAGGCAGCTTATTGATATTACTATGAACAACAGCATCTATCTCAAAAGGATGATCTTTAACCACAGGAATAGTTCTGCGGTTAAGTTTTTGAATATCATTCAATAAAGGCTTTTCGCTTTGATCGCAAAAAGAAATAGCAACACCTTCCGCACCCGCCCTTCCCGTTCTCCCTATACGGTGTACGTAGGTTTCAGGCACATTCGGCAGATCAAAGTTAATAACATGAGTGAGTTCCTCAATGTCTATACCACGTGCTGCAATATCTGTTGCTACCAGTACACGGGTTTTCCTGCTTTTAAAATTTTCAAGCGCCCGTTGACGCGAATGCTGCGATTTGTCGCCGTGAATAGCCTCGGTGCGGATGCCGGCAGCATTCAGCTTATATGCCAGCTTATCCGCGGCATGTTTCATTTGGGTAAAAACCAATACGGTTTCAATAGATTTGTCCTGCAAAAGGTGGATTAATAAAGATTGCTTATTTTTCTTCTCTGCAAAATAAACGGATTGCTGTATGATTTCTACTACAGAAGAAACAGGAGTAACTTCAACCTTTACCGGATCTTTCAATAGTACAGAGGCCAGCTTACTAATGGCCGGGGGCATGGTTGCAGAGAAAAAAAGTGTTTGACGCCGGGTGGGCAATTGAGCAATAATGCGTTTAACATCGTGTATAAATCCCATGTCCAGCATACGGTCGGCCTCATCCAGTACAAAATACTGAATATGGCTAAGGGATACCACTTTCTGTTGCATCAGGTCCAGCAAACGGCCTGGGGTAGCCACTATCACGTCTGCTCCCCTGCGAATTGCCTGTACCTGGCTGTGTTGCGGAACTCCGCCAAAAATCACAGCGTGCTTTATGTTTAAAAACCTGCCGTAAGCCTCAATGCTTTCTCCAATCTGTATGGCAAGTTCACGGGTAGGTGTAAGTATTAAAGCCTGCGGGTGCTGTAAAAACCGGGTTGCTTTTTTCTGCTCATGGATCAGTTGCAAAACAGGAATGGTAAAGGCTGCGGTTTTTCCGGTACCCGTTTGGGCGCAGCCCAGCAGGTCTCTTCTTTGTAAAACAGGAGGAATTGATTTTTCCTGGATGGGGGTGGGGTGGGTATACCCTTCTTTGCTCAGGGCCTGTAATACAGGTTCTATAAGCTGTAAATTGTTAAATGACACTTGTAATTTTTTAGTAATAAAAGAGTGATAAGGCTATCAAAAAAAGATTGATACATTATCTGCCTTAGGTTAAGCGGTCACTATAATGGAGGAGGATGAACTACTACACAAAGAGGAAAGCAATAACATTAAGAGCAGCAAAGATACAATAAATAACGGAGATGCGGTTGAAAATTAACAGTTCCCTCCTCCATTTGCATGCGGTTGAAGCAGTTCATCGAAGCAAACAGGCAACTTAGCGAATTGCAGGGTGCAAATACTTATACCAACTAAATGGAACCCTATATTTGCATAGGTTTTTCATAGGATATTGGATTTAGAAACGGGGTGCATTTTTATGCTGCCCCTTTTTTATTTAAAGAGCATATCACCTGTTTTCCGGCAGAGGCTGGCAGCGTTATGCATCGCTGCAATGTGGCCTATGCGGGTGCTGCTGCTTCCGTTAGGCTAAGATAATATTCAGCATTTCAGGAATATTAGTTTGGTAATATTTAGTAATCCCTTTATATTTTTCCTGTATAATTTGTACTGTAATCGGCAAGCGCCTGTACATAAATAACCAAAACGTAGAAATCCGAATCATTTAGTTTTTTCTGTGAACCCACCGATCTGCATAACCGGAAGATACTGCCTGCTCTTTAAGTTGTATTCATTGATCACTTTTCCTATAGCTTTTCAGTTTATGATTTGACTTTTATACATTAATTCTTCTGTTTATGAAAAGAACTCAACTGCTTCTCTATTTTGTTTTCTTTAATTTTTTGGTCATACAGGCCCAGCAACAGGTAGTCCGTGGTAGCATTTTTGATGTCAACGGGGCTTCTGTGCCATCGGTATCGGTTCGTGAAAAAAATACGAGTAACGGTACGTTTACAGACGAGGAAGGTAAATACCAGATTACCGTAAAATCTACTCAAAGCATCCTTGAATTTTCAATTGTAGGCTACAAATCACAGGAAGTGGTTGTGGGCAAACAGGCTTCGGTGGATATTGTACTGGAGCTTGAAAACTCAACATTGGAAGATGTTGTTGTAATTGGATATGGCACTCAAAAGAAGGTTAATCTTTCCGGAGCGGTGGACCAGGTAAAGGCAAAAGACCTGCAAAACCGGCCTATCGCCAATGTTTCCCAGGGTTTACAGGGTATGATCCCAAACCTAAGCATCCGGTTTGGCTCCGGAGCGCCGGGAGCAGCGCCTGATGTTAATATCAGGGGCATTACTTCCATCAATGGCGGCGGACCGCTGATACTGGTGGATGGGGTACAAACATCAGCAACTGAGCTGAATTTGCTGGCCGCACAGGATATTGAGTCTATTTCTGTTATTAAAGATGCATCGGCCGCTGCCATATATGGAGCAAGGGCTGCCTTCGGCGTTATCCTTATCACTACTAAAAGCGGCGGCGCCGCGGGCGTTAAAGTAAGCTATTCCAATAATTTTAGTATGAACCGCCCTACAGTGATGCCTAAAATGGTAACGGATCCCTATGTTTTCTCCCGTTTAATTCATTTGTCTACAGATAATACACCCTGGAATAATATAAACTACGACGATCAGCATTATGCTTATGCTAAGGAAAGATCAGAAAATCCATCCATTCCCGGCGTAAGGGAAAACCCTACCCAACCGGGTTCCTGGGAGTATATGGGTAACCGTGACTGGAGCAGGTATTTTATGGACAAGTACAATTTTAACCAGAACCACGATCTTTCCATTAATGGTGTGAGTGAAAACAATAAAGTTCATTATTATTTGTCCGGCGGTTATAACAGGCAAAACAGTCCGCTTGCCCTGGCTAAAGACGTATTTGACAGGTACAGCCTGAGGGCTAAAGTTGACTATAACATTAACAAATGGCTGAAGTTTGGTAATAACACGTTTTACACCAATTCTTTACGGGAAACCCCCAGTTATTTTAATCCCTGGGATATTTACAATCATTTTCCTACTGCTTATGACAAAAACCCCGATGGCACCTGGGCTAACACCAGTGTGGGGTATGCAGCAGCACAAATTGTTGACGGCGGCACTTATGCCTCCAAGCAAAATATGATGCAGTCCACTTTTTCCGGCGAACTGTCATTGTGGGATCGTTTGCTCACAATAAATACAGACTATACATTCAGGAATACGGCAAATAACGACAACTGGCATTATAAGAAATATAAAATCGGCTATGGACCGGAAGATGTAAGAGAAGAAGGATCAAGCAGTGCTGCCCATCGCGGAATATTTGAAAATTACCAAATATTCAATGTGTATGGAACATTGAATAAAAGCTTTTCAAAGCATGCTTTCACAGCGGTTTTGGGATACAACCAGGAGGCGCTGCGCTTTGAAAATTTTCAGGTGAGCAGGCAGGAACTGATCTCCTCCTCCTTTCCTACCATAGCTTTGGCAACCGGAATTTTAAATGCAGGTGAGTCCATCAGCAGCTATGCCATCAGGGGTGTTTTTGGCAGGTTGAACTATATTTTTAACGACCGTTATATTGTAGAATTCAACGGACGCTATGACGGCTCCTCCCGTTTTCCGCAAGATAAAAGGTTTGGGTTTTTCCCATCGGCATCTGTTGCCTGGCGGATAGACCAGGAGAACTTTATGAGCCCCATTAACCACGTTGTAAATACATTCAAACTGCGGGCTTCTTACGGTTCTCTCGGTAACCAGCTCGTAAACGATTATGGCTATATTCCATCTATGGGAACTGCCCAATCCGGGTATTTGGTAGGAGATGGAAGACCATTGATCATTAACCCGCCGGTCCTGGTTTCCAGTAACTATACCTGGGAGAAAGTGAATACCACTAATTTTGGAGTAGACCTTGGCTTTTTTAACGACAGGATAACAGCCGTGTTTGATTATTATACCCGAAACACCCTCGATATGCTCACATTGGGTAAGCAATTACCTTCCATATTAGGAGCAAGTGAGCCCAGGGAGAATGCGGCAGATCTGCGAACCAAAGGCTGGGAACTAACACTGGGATACCAGGACAGGTTTAATATTGGCGGCAGTCCCCTGTCTTTTAACGCCCGTTTTATATTAGCGGATTCCAGGAGCAAAATTACCCGGTTTGATAACCCTAATGGAAGCATACTGCAATACTATGCAGGAATGGACCTGGGAGAGATATGGGGACTGGAAAGCGATGGGTTATTTCAAAGTACAGATGAAATTTCCAAACTGGATCAAACCTCCATCATTCCCTGGGGGGCCTTATCCATTGTACCAGGCTGGCCTAAGTTCATTGACCAGGATGGTAACGGGATAATTGAAAAAGGGTATACGCTGGGTGATACAAAGGACATTAAAATCATAGGCAATACAACCCCGCGTTACGAGTATGGCCTGGATCTGAGCGGGAACTGGAAGAATATTGATGTACGCGTATTCCTGCAGGGCGTAGGCAAAAGAGACTACTATCCGCTGGATTACCTCTATTTTGGGTTTTATCAGCAACCTTACGGCAACACCTATGAGCACCTGCTGGATTTTTACAGGCCGGAGGATGATAATGCCACATTGATGGCTAAACACTCCCAATCCTTTATTGACCTGGGGTTAGCCCGGGCCAATCATAATGCCAAATTCCCTATACTTCAAAACTGGCTGGCGGATGCTAACCTTGGTACCAGGATAGATCAGGCCATGGGGCTGGTTATCCCCCAAACCGGGTACATGCTGAATGCAGCCTATCTCCGCATTAAGAATGTAACAGTGGGTTATACATTACCGGTATCCCTCACCAGGAAAATTGGTATTGACAGACTAAGAGTGTATGTAGCAGGCGAAAACGTACATGAATGGTCAGCTTTAAGGGACTATTTTGACCCGGAAAGTACCAATGCCAATATCAACTTTAACCCCGGACGTGATGTAGGCCGTACGGGGCATGGCATGACCTATCCATTCCAACGTAGTTATTCAGCGGGTATCAATGTAATATTTTAAAACCAGAAGACTATGTCAATAAAAATATATTTAACGCGTACGGCAGGATACAGTTTGATTGTTTTGATCTTGTCTTTATCCCTATTTTCATGTAATGATAAGTTTTTGGAAAAATATCCTGAAACACAGATAGGAGAAGGGAGTTTCTTCAATACAGAAGAAGATCTCAACCTGTATGCCTATGGTTTGTACGATTTTCCCGCTTCCAATCTTTATACCAATGAAGGATATACGCTTACAGACAATGCCTGGAGTACGGGTAATATAGAACTCAAAACACTGATGACTACCACTCCTAATTCAGCTACTGTTACCAGCGGATGGGACTGGGGAGGATTGAGAAGAGTTAACCTGTTTTTAGCCAACTTTAACCGTGCTAATATCTCACAGGAACGCCTGAACCATTTCGAAGGTGTGGGACGCTTTTTCAGGGCGAGGTTTTATGTTGTAAAAGTAAAACGGTATTCAGATGTTCCCTGGGTGGATCAGGTAGTAGGAACAGCAGATGAAGAAATATTGATGGCGCCCAGGGATACCCGTGAAATGGTGGTTGGTAAAATCATCGAAGACTACGAATTTGCGGCCAATAATATAGATGTTTCTGCTCCGGCGGGCGCCATTAACCGGTGGCTGGCCAAGGCTGAGTTCGCCCGGTTTCTTTTGTTTGAGGGTACATACAGAAAATACCATTCCGAATTGAGCCTTGAGTCTTCTGCCGCAGCTTTATTGCAAAAAGCGGCTGATATCGCAAAAGACATCATGGACAACGGTTCCTTTAATCTTTATACCACCGGAAACCCCGGAGAAGACTACGCGACCCTTTTTTACAGTGCCAACCTGGCAACCAATCCTGAGATCATTTTTGCCAGGAGATACGAGGCCAACCTTTTAAACGGAGATAGTGGAGACGGCATGTTCGGTAATTATGAAAATTCTCCTTCCAAGAATCTCGTACAGGCCTACCTGATGAAGGATGGATCATTTTACAGCAGCCAGCCCAATTACCAGCAAAAGGAATTTGTAGCAGAATTTACAGACAGGGATCCGCGGCTATACCAAACCTATGCCTATCCGGGCTGGGAATTAATTCGTACAACTACCTACGCGCAGGGTGGAGGAATTTATGTACAGCAATTACAGAAGAACTTTTCGGGATACCACCAGATAAAGGGATATTATAATGCTACTGACCAGGATGTAAGGAATGATGTAGATGTGCCTTTATACCGGTACGCCGAAATATTACTGATTTATGCAGAAGCAAAAGCAGAACTTGGGCAGTTAACCCAGGGAGACCTTAACATAACCATCAACCTCCTGAGAGACCGCGCAGGCATGCCGCACCTTGCGATGAGCCCGGCTATTGATCCCGTGGAGGAGGCCAAGTTCCCTAATGTAACAGGAGCTATGCGCGGAGAAATTTTTGAGATACGCAGAGAAAGGAGGGTTGAGCTGGCGTTTGAAGGCTTTCGTTATGACGACCTGATGCGCTGGGAAACCGGAAAGTTCTTCGAAAACGAACCCACAGGCATTTACTTCGGATCATTGGGCAATCATGACCTGAACGGCGATGGTATACCAGACATAAAACTCATACCTTATTCGGAAGCCATACCCAATGACAGGGAAGAAAATAGCCTCGGCAAGCAGTTGGTATATTACAGGGTGGGAAGCTTCGGACAAACAGATGCTTCCATTTTCCTGAGCGGGCCCACGTCGGGATATATTCAGATAATAGAAAATACAGGGAATTTTGTAACGCCTAAATATTACTATCGTCCTGTACCGCAAATGCAAACGTCTCTTAATCCTAACCTGAAACAAATATTTGGCTGGGACTGATGATATTTCAGCTACCGGAATCCGGATCCCTGCGGCAGGGATCCGGATTTTTTTTACTATTATATTACTATTTGCCCGGGTTGCATCTCACGCTCCTTATCCACCCGGCAAAGCGCAACCCGGCGGAACGATAATGCTTTAATTTCATCAACAGTCAACGTTAATCTTAAAGAACGTTTTTAAAAGATCCATATCCCTCTCCGAAGATAGAATGGTATTTACAATTCTCCTGCCCATAGCAACTCATCCAAAAGATAATAAATAATGACAAATACGTCATTGCTAAAGCGTTGCCTACTTCCCACCTTCATACATCAATGGCACAGCTTAGAGATAAAATATTACTCAGGAAGATTGCAATTATAATAAAAGAGCTCCGTGAAAACGAAGGACTTACCCAGGAAGCCGTGTATAACGATATCAATATTCATATTGGCCGGATTGAAACGGCAAAGGCAAACCTGAGTGTGAGTACACTATCTGCTATATGTAAGTATTTCAAAATTTCTTTGTCAGATTTCCTCAAAAAAGTAGAACGGCTGTAAGGCCTATTGGCACGAAGCGTTAATTATGGCTGGAAATGTGCGCACCATATTATATATATTCCGGACTCACCGTAACTTGACTCAGGAGGATGTAGCCGGTAAACTGGAAATATCTCCTGGTGAATATGAAGCAATTGAAGCCGGAGCAGAAAATGTAGATCATACCATAGCACAGAAGCTTTCTCAATTATATAATGCACCTACAGTTTTGTTTTTACCTGCCAATCCTTTTTCTCAGCTTAATTTTGAGTACACGAATACCACGTTTAACAGCAGCAATGCCTATGTGCATAACCTGTACCAGAATGACACCCGGGTAATTGAAATGCTAACGGCTGCCAAAGAGGAAGAAATCAGGTTATTGAAAAAAGAGATTAAGCGGCTTCAGGATCAGAACAATCAGTTATTGGTTCATTTATTGGGGAAAAAATAAGCGATATATTTTGCCAAAGCTATTTGAATAATTATTTACACTAAGAGCGGCTGATATCATTATTTCCTTCCCAAAGCTTTAATCAATTCCTTATTCTGCTGGCGCAGGTATTCAATCTCTTCCTTAAGTGAATTAATTTCGGAAATATTCGCGGGCTGCCGGTAATCATTTTCAACCTGGTTAAAATAGGCAATATTAGAATTGTCGAATTTAGGCTGGTGAAAGGTAATAACGGGTATGGCCTCAGAGAGCAGATCACCAATACCAACATTATAAAATTCTGCCAGCTTCTGTGCCTGCTCTGCAGTAAGACTTTTGGGGTCACGCTCCAGGCGGCTATAGGTATTTTGACTTATGCCCAGCACATCGGCAATTTCTTCCTGCTTATAGCCTTTTACTTCTCTTAGTATTTTTAAAGTAGTGGTTGCCATATATAATTATTGGATAAAGATATAAAAAAATGAATACGTCATCCGGGATAAAATATTAAACAGGATGGATATTTTACGTCATAAAAAACCTGCACCCTGTAAAACCTGTTTCTAATAACTGTAAAATCAGCAAATAACTATCTTAAGCTATGGATATATATCCTCAATTGAGTTTTTGGTGCGATTCCCAAATCAGAAAAGCTGCAGCAGTTTGGCCTGGATTTACAGAAAGCCGAACGGCGTTCTCCGCGTGAAATGTTTGAACCAACAAAGCACTATGGCACAGAGATACACACAGAAAGGATATGTACGCTAACCTACTTTGTCAACAAAGAATTATTCATAGTTCCGGAAACCGGCATTGAACTTTCCCGGAGCAGGGTGAGAAAATGAACAGTTGGATAGTAAGCAAACTGAATGAACAATAAATTTTTACAAATCCGAAGTTTAAATTTCGAAAGGCAAATGCAACTAAAAGAGAGGTGAAAAGAGAAAAGTATAAGAAGGAGTACGGGTACTATCGTTAGTTTACTTATCTGATAGCCAATACAATTACAAACCTATGTGCGCTTTGCCCCTCCGCACCCTTTGCGGGAAACAATCCGCACGTACACACACTTATCTGATATTTGACTGCCGGAAAATTTACCCTATATGGCACACAACACAAATTCATTTACATTTATGCTTTATTGGCAACATTACTATATTCA
>CAYVEI010000158.1:0-10955 GCA_964450515.1 uncultured Terrimonas sp.
GTGAGTTTGAGATTATGATCGGGGCGTCGGCGGAGGACATCAGGCTAAAAGATACAATCAATATTACTAACTAATACTTAGACCATTCCGGAAAGTTGTCAGGACTGTGAAAAAAGGTATAAAACTTTACCAGTTCTAAAAAGAAAAAAATATCGAACAATGAATATCTTCTTCCCGGTGAACTATTTTTTTTGCTGGTGGAAATTCTTGATTATTTATAATTCTGATTATTTGTTAACAAAGCAGTATTGGATTTTTAACCCGGCTTTAGCCGGACAATAATGAAACAATATGGTAACCAGGCACTATTATTTTATTTTGAATAAATCCTTTTACCTGTCAATTTTTTTAATGGCGTTATTCCAGCTCGCCACAGGACAGAAAAAAAATTCTTTCACTCCAAACGTTATACTAATCTCCTGTGATAATCTTGGATATGGTGATATTGGCCCGTTTGGATCAAAAATAAACCGAACTCCCAATTTAGATAAAATGGCCAGGGAGGGAAGGAAGTTCACACACTTTTACTCCACTTCCGGTGTATGTACTCCATCCCGTGCTTCTTTAATGACGGGCTGTTATGCACAAAGGATTGGCTTGGCCTGGAATGAGAGAGATGGGCAGGTATTAAGACCAGTCTCTCCTTACGGCTTAAATCCCGGTGAGATTACAGTGGCTGAAATTTTGAAAGATGCAGGATATGCCACCGGAATTATCGGGAAGTGGCACTTAGGAGATCAACTCCCCTTTCTGCCCACAAGACAGGGATTCGATTATTTCTATGGAATCCCTTATAGTGATGATATGACTAAGGAATTGGGAAAACAGACCGGGAAGAGATACGGCGATACCGAATGGCCGGACCTTCCCCTGATGTGGAATGAGAAAGTATTAATAGAAGGGGTAGATAGGAATAATTTGACGAAGGACTATACCGAAAAAGCACTGGATTTTATTCAACAACACCACAAGGAACATTTCTTTTTATATCTGGCACAAGCGATGCCGGGAAGTACTACGAAACCTTTTTCAAGTGAGGCATTCAGAGGGAAGAGTAAGAGCGGGCCCTGGGGCGACAGTATTGAGGAGCTCGACTGGTCGGTGGGGCAGATCATGGAGAAGCTGAAAGCATTGGGAATTGCCGAAAATACACTATTGATATTTACTTCAGATAATGGAGCGCCCATGGGTAGTAATATGAATAGTACAGAAAGAGGAACCAACCGGCCGTTATTCGGACGAGGATATACTACTGCAGAGGGAGGATTTCGTATCCCCTTATTGATGTGGTGGCCAGGTACTATTTCGAAAGCATCGACCTGCAGTGAATTGGCTACGACTATGGATATATTACCCACTTTTTCTTATCTCGCCGGAATAAATATTCCTGACAACCGTATTCTTGACGGGTATAATATCTGGCCTCTTATAGCAGGATTACCCGGATCGAAATCCCCCTATGAGGCTTTTTATTATTATGAACAAACCCAGCTGCAGGCTGTAAGGAGCGGCGCATGGAAGTTGTTTGTTCCTTTGGATTCTTTTCAAACCCATCCACATTTTGTGAAGGGGCAGGCACCAGAATTTTTACTTTACAATGTAGTGGAGGATATTTCTTCAGAACGGAATGTAGCTAAAGACAATCCACTCATTGTAAAAAAATTAATGGAATATGTGGAGAAAGCAAGATGTGATTTGGGCGATTTGAATAAACCGGGCAGCAATGTCAGGTCATGTGGCCGGGTTGACCATCCTGTTCCGGTGACTCAAATTCATTAAGTATGAATCGTTTTTAGTATCGAAAAGTAATTTCTTATATAATTTATTTCATCAGCAATGGGAATACATCAATTTATTCGAAAGATCTTTTGGCCTATTATACTGGTGATGGTTCATAGCCGGCCGTATAGTATCCCCTGGGACAAAGAACACATTCCGGCTATTCTTGACGTATGGTATCCGGGAGAAGAAGGGGGCAATGCTGTTGCCCGCATATTATTCGGAGAAGTCGTCCCTTCAGGAAAACTTACCGTTTCTGTTCCACAGAGTGCGGGTCATTTGCCGGTATTAAAACTGCAAAACGCTTTTCAATACTAAAACAAAAAAAACAGAACAATGAATATGTTGCTCCCGATGAATTATTTTCTTTTGTTGATGGGAGTCCTTTCCGCACTCTCTTTTGGCAATGCTCCAAAAGAGCCGGTAAAACAGCCTAACCTGCTTTTTATCTTCCCTGATCAATTTCGTGCCCAGGCAATGGGTTTTATGAGAGCGGACCCTGTAAAGACCCCTCATATCGACAAACTGGCCGAACAGGGTGTTGTGTTTATCAACGCGGTCAGCAACCGTCCGATATGCTCTCCCTACAGGGGAATGCTGATGACCGGGAAGTATTGCTTTTCAAATAATGTTTTGACAAACTGTAATACGAGCACCCGTAAGTTTCAAAATTTTTTACAGGAAGATGAAACCTGTTTTCCGGATGTTTTGAAGGCTAATGGATATTATTGCGGTTACATAGGAAAATGGCACCTTGATGCTCCGAAAGGACCAGATGCTGACGATTGGAACAATAGTATATGGGACGCCTACACACCGCCGGGGGAAAAAAGGCATGGCTTTGATTTCTGGCACGCTTACGGATGTTACAACGAACACCTTAATCCATATTATTGGGTAAATGAGTCACCTGTTGAAGACACTTTGTTCCCAAAGAAATGGTCACCGGAGCACGAAGCGGATGTGGCAATTGACTTTATCGGGTCTAATGCAGATAAGCCCTGGGCTTTATTCATTTCGATGAATCCACCGCACAGTCCGTACGAGAAAGTTCCGGAGAAATACAAAAAAATATACAAAAACATCCCCGTTAAAAAACTATTAAACAGGCCTAATGTCCCCGGGGGAGAACAGGGAGAGATTGCCAGGCAAAGTGTCGCCGATTATTTTGCCTGTGTAACAGGTGTAGACGAACAGATCGGGCGGATATTGAAAGCATTGGAAGCCAGCGGGCAGGCTGAAAATACAATAGTGGTGTTCACCTCAGATCATGGGGAAATGATGGGAAGTCACGGGCTTATGGCGAAAGTAGTTCCTTACGAAGAATCATTCCGTATTCCTTTAGTGATCCGTTGGCCCGGAAAATTAAAACCGGGAACAAACGACCTGCATATCAGTGTGCCGGATATGATGCCTTCCCTTCTTTCGCTTATAGGACTTGGGCACCAAATACCATCCGGCGTTGAAGGACAGGATCTGTCGGGATACTTCTCCGGCAAAAAGACGGGCGCCCCTGAGTTTACGCTTTACCTGCTTTGCAACCCATGGGATGCACTGGGGGGAATGCGGGGGTTAAGGAATGATCGTTACACATTTGTAATGCAACGGAACAATGAAGGCAAAGAAACAGGAACCTTACTATTCGATAACAAATCCGATCCTTTTCAACTGAAGAATATAGCTGGTGAACAGCCTGTGCTGGTTAATCAATTTAAAAAGCAGGTTTTTGATAAAATAAAAAATATAAATGATCCATGGGCCATTTACGGCAACTAACCGATCTGCAAATGAAATTCGATAACAATTTGAAATATGCGGATATGAATATAAATATTATATACAACAAAATGACAAGACCTAATGTTTGTAAAAAAATGTATGCCGCAGCGGCTTACATCTTTGCCTTTTTCCTGATGATGGCTTTTCATGTACGAGGACAGGGAGATTCGGTAAATGCTAACAAAAATGCACATAGCCGGGAAAGAAAAACAATTCCTTATACCCTGCCCTGGGACGATATGCCTATTGACTTATCTTTTATTTATAAGAGTGAAAAACCTGCGGGAAAACACGGTTATTTAAAAGTAAAAACTGATAAGTTCGTTTTTGAAGATGGTACAGAAGCAAGGTTTTGGGGGACGAATTTTAACAGTGCCCAGATATTTCCGTCACACGAACACAGTAATAAAGTAGCAAAACGCCTGGCAAAGGTAGGAATCAATATTGTTCGGTTACACCAGATGGATGCGGAATGGTCTACCCCGAATATTTTTCAGTTTAACAAAGGAGAAAACAAACCCAACACTCAAAGTTTTGATCCTGAAAGTGTAGACCGCCTTGACTACCTGATCTATTGCCTGAAACAGGAAGGAATCTATATTTATATGGATTTGCTGACTTACAGGCGGTTTAAAACAGGTGATGGTGTTGAATCTGCTGATCAACTGGGTGATGCGGCAAAGCCCTATTCCACGTATAACAGAAAGTTAATTGAATTACAAAAAAAATTTAACCACGACCTGTGGACGCATATAAATCCTTATACAAAACTGGCCTATAAAGATGATCCGGCAATAGTGCTTACGGAAGTTACTAACGAAAATGATCTGTGGACACAACCAGTGACGCTCGAACCTTACAGAAGTGAATTAGAAAAACTATACAGGGACTGGGCAGCTAAAAAAAAGATTAAGATAGATAAAGACAAATTGCAATTTAACAACCACCATAAGGATATTAATATCACTAATTTTTTCGTGGACATTACCAAAGCGTATTACAATGAAATGATCCGGCATATGCGGGAGATAGGTGTAAAAATACCTATTGCAGGAACTAACTGGACAAGGAATGCAGCTCATTTGTCTGCCCAATTAGAAGGTGATTTTGTGGACAGCCATACATATACAGCAGGTGGTGCCGGATGGCGTGACAGAGATGGAGCATTCGGAAATAAGCCAAATATCGGCTCAACCAATAATTTATTACCGCCATTGGCATTTTACAGGGCGCAGGGTAAACCTTTCTTTATATCTGAATGGGACAACCCGTGGCCCAATGAATGGAGATCGGAAAGCTCCGTTTTTCTGGCAGCCATAGGATCTTTCCAGGAATGGGGTGGTTTTGCCATTCATACGTACAGATATTCTGCAGACGAAAATGTAGACATGATTGGCAAACCGATAACCAGCGGTTCTATTGGTGGAATATATTACAGGGGGGGAGTATTCGACACCTTTAATGACCCCGCTAAATTTGGACTGTTCTACCATGCGGCACTTATCATGAGAAGGGGGGATGTAAGGCCTGCAGAAAAAACTGTAAATATCAAATGGGACAATCCTTTTGCTGCTGAAGGGAAAGCCCTCCTGCTTACTACAGAAAAGCACAGAGTAGAGAGCATTCTTCCGGGAATGCCCTCCGGTGGTGATAAACTAATAACAGCTGATGCAACAGCTGTTAATGTAGAGAGCGGCGAAGTGCTTTCAGACACATATGAACTTTACCGGAACTTAAAAAAAAGGATTGGCTGGATAGATTGTCCTAATAGCAAAGTAGTTTATGGATTTGTAGGTGAAAATGGAACATTGTCTCTGACTGATTTTAAAGTTGATTCAAAAACCGATTTTGCTACGATCGCCATTAGCTCACTGACCAACGAACCTATTAAACAATCAACAAACATGCTGCTGACTGCGATTGGCAGGGCAGAAAATACAGGCAGCCTGTATAACGATAATCGAACAAAGCAACTGGATCCCGGGCATGGACCTATTCAGATAGATATTATTGAAGCAACAATCCAGATCAAAACAGATAAAAAAAATCTGCGCGTGATGTCTATTAATCCACAAGGATTCATAACCGGCTATATTCCATCAACGTATAAGGATGGGGTTTTTAGTTTTGAGATTGGGAAAGAATTTCAATCCATGTATTATTTGGTACAAAGCCTTTAGCCGGTTTTGAGAAGCAATTCAATAAGATTGACATTGCCAATGCTTGAGAAATCCTGTTGTGACAGTTGATGAAAAGAAGGCAGAGTTCCGGTTACACTTTAATCGGGCATGTATCCGGAATGTGACAATACGCAGGATTACGGACTCTATTATTCCAAAGCAGCTTTTTAAAAAATATCGTGGCAGTGGGAGATAAACCTGTAATGCAGAAAGGAAAAAACACACTTCGGTACCTCAGTGCCTGCACGCGAGACCAGGGTAACGGTAACGGGCACAGGCATTTTTTAAACAATAAATAATCCCTTAAATAAAAAATCATGGCCTATCTAATTAAAGCAGAATCAGAACGCAGGATCCGCAAAGTGCAGGAGATATTAGCCGCAAAAAATTTGGATATCGCACTGGTGTATTATGATGAATTCAATATCGGTAATGGCTGGTATCTGACCGGATGGTGTCCTCAGTTCGAAAGCGGCACGGTGCTGGTGCCGAGGCTGGGGGAGCCTATGATACTGGGAGGACCGGAAAGCGAGCCTTTTGCCAGGCTGGACAGCATGATTACCGAGACCAGGAACTTTACCGTTTTTATGGTACCGGATGAAGAGTATCCTAATGCCACGATCATTGATTTTCAAAAGTTATTTGAAGAACTCACCGCCAGGCTGGGTAATATCAAACGCGTTGGACTTGTAGGTGCAGGACGAATGCCTGCCGCAGGTTACCGGCAAATAGAGGGAGGCTTTAGCGGGGTTGAGCTGGTAGATATCACGGATGCGTTTGTGCAACTGCGTTATATAAAGTCGGAATGGGAAAGAGCGCAAATCCGGGCTGCATTTAAGCTCGCCGATGAAGCCTATGATGCCATGAAAGCAAAAACAGCAAAAGGCGTATCCGAAATCGAAGTGGCTGCAGCCGGCGAATATGCGGTAAGAAGTCGGGGAGCCAGCGGGTTTGGATTCGGAACCATTGTTGGCAGTGGCGCCCGCTCTAATGCCGTGGTTCCTACAGCCAGTTCGAAAATATTGCACGACGGAGAACTGGTCATGGTGGGGATATCGCCTAAAGTAAATGGATATGCAGGTGTGGTGGGAGATGTATTTGCTGTATCCGGAAAGTATACGGAGCGGCAACAGATTGGTATCAATTCTCTGAAGGAAGCATTTAAAAGAACAAGAGAAGGTTTGAAAGCAGGAAGAACCGGAAAAGAACTGGACGCTCCCGCACGCGCTTATTTCGAAGAGCAGCAACTATCGCAATACCTGGTTTGCCCGTTTGTACACACCATAGGATTGCACGAAGCCGAATCGCCTTTTTTCGGACCTCACAGCAACGATGTATTAGAACCGGGGATGATGATATGTGTTGACATCAGCTTTTTCGGGCACCCCGAGTTTCATGGGTTACGAATAGAAACCGGTTATGAAGTTACAGATAATGGTGTTATCCCTTTAAGCCCCCGGATGGATGCTTATTTTCTGAATCATTAAAAGAGGACTATGAATCAATTGCAAGGCGCAAATACTGCATCATTTGATGTGGTGCTTGGTTTCGATATGGAAACGGATATTGGATCTTATACGACTTACTATGACGGTGTTCGGAAGGGAACAGATCCTGTATTGGGTATTTTGAAAAAGCACAATATTCCCGCAACTTTTTACTGGACAGGTCATGCTGCTATGCATAATCCTGAATGGGTAAAGAAAGTAAAGGAAGCCGGGCATGAAACAGGCTGCCACGGGTTGCTCCACGAGACACTTGGAGATCCCATCTTTCCTTTGCCTAATAACTGGCCGATCCTTCCTTATGAAGTAGAGGGAAGGCTAAAAGATGCTACCCGCATTATCGAAAAGATAATTGCTGAACAACCTGTGAGTTTCCGTTGTCCCAGATTATGGGGCAGCACACAGGTGGTGAATGTGCTGGAGTCGCTGGGTTATATTTCAGATGCTTCTTTACCGCTTTATTATTACGGCGAGCCTGTTTTTCCTTACCATCCTTCAGCAAAGGACTGGACAAAAAAAGGAACGATGAACATTGTAGAGATCCCCAACTTCTGCGACCTGGAAATGAAAAGCAATGATCCCTACCGCCGCGACCGCGACCAGTGGCCTTTATTCAGAAAACGTTCGGCAAAAGCCGTGATGGGAAAAGCGGAAAGCTTTTTACGCTATGTATCCGGTAAAGGAGAAAAGCCTGTGCTCTGCTTTTATTTCCACCCCTGGGAGTTTTATCCTATGCCTCAGGGAGCGATGGATTTTGGAGAATGTATGGTAACCCCCTTACCCTTTATAGTGGAAAACTGTGGCCCCAAAGCCATTATCGAGTTTGATGCCCTGTGTAGTTTATTGCTTGATCGTGGGGGGCGTTTTATAACAGCGGGCCAGTTGGCACGGGAATTCAAAGAAAACAAGATGAACACATGACCAGAAAAGCTTTTGTAATCCATGCAAAAAAGGGGAAGATAGAAGAGTATATCCACCATCATAATCCCATATGGCCGGAGCTGAAGGAACAACTTCAACTGCATGGGGTTACCAACTATTCCATTTTTTACAGGGAGGGTTCTCAGCAATTCTTCGGCTATTTGGAGGTGGAACATGAAGCGCTTTTTAAAAAGCTCGCTGAGCAGGAAGTGTGCCGGAGATGGTGGATATTGATGACTTTGCTTTTAGAATGTGAAGATGAAAACAGCCCAAAAGCTAAAGAAGAAATGTTGACGGAGATTTTTCACTTAGAATAATTGAGCAATGTATATAACTGATATGCTATCTGCTTTTGACAAAGCAGGCAGGAGTGCACATCTTATTGGTGACTATAAGGCAGGCGCGCTTGTTGCACTGGATATGGAAGGGCGGATTTTTACTATTTGGAACGGAGAGGTGATCAACCGGGTAAACCCTGATGCCATTTTTTTTCACAGCGATCAAAATACCTACCACAACCCCGGGGGCGATGTGTTATGGCCGGCGCCGGAAGGGACCCTCATGGGATATCAGTATCCTTCGGGTAAATGGAGAGTGGCTCCCGGTATCCGGTTTGCCCGTTACAAGATGAAACAAAGCGAAGAAGGCAGAGCTGTTATTGAAGCAGAAATTGACCTGGTGAACAATAGTGGTATAGGTTTACCTACGTTATTTACAAGAGATATACACGTTACAGAAGTAGATGACATAGTGAAAGTAAATGTACGAGAATCCATCACCTATATCGGTAAAAAAACTTTGTCTTCCTCTCAAGCCAGGATAGCGCCCTGGACACTGTGTCAGTTTGATACTGATTATGGCAATAAAGTAATCTTTCCTTTTCAAAGTGAAGACTGCATTTGGGACTTGTATGATGATACCATCGTTCCCCAATGTATTCTTCATGGCGATACAATCGAAATTCCGGCCGACGGAAAGAAAAGATTCCAGGTAGGCTTGTCGCCATCCGTTCCCTGGATAGCATTTCACGATATTCAGCAGGGGTTAATCGTTAAACGGACTGCACAGAAAATTGATCCTGCACAATCTTACATTGATATACGTGACGCGGATCCTTCCTGCCAGCCGGCTACCCGTGGTGTCCGGTTCAGCATCTATAACGACAGCACCGGCTTTATGGAGATCGAAGCTGTGGGAGGATGCCCGGATATAATAACACCGGGAGCCACTTTATCAGTGGAAGTGGAGACCAGCTACCGGCTGATATAGTATTGCAATTGATGAGGTGGTCTTTTAACAGAACCGGTTGTAGTAATATCTATTTTATTTTATGGAGCAAATAATAGGCATCATTTATCATTCGATAGGCGGATTTTCTTCTGCAAGCTTTTATGTTCCCTATAACGGCGTGCGTAAATGGTCGTGGGGCACCTACTGGATCGTATTGGGATTTGTGGCATGGATGATCATGCCCACCATCGGGGGACTCATTACCTCACCGTCCCTATGGGAAATACTTTCAGCTAGCTCTTCCAGCGCTAAAAGCTGGACCTATATATATGGTTTCCTGTGGGGGTTTGGCGGATTGTTGGCCGGGCTGGGCTTACGATATCTTGGTCTTGCGCTGGGTCAATCCATTTGCCTGGGTGTTTCTGCTATTGTAGGTACTATCGTACCGGCAGTGATGGAAGATAAAATTGCATTGCTTTTTACCACCACCTCAGGAGTAGTGATATTAACCGGATTTAGCGTTTGTGTAGCAGGTGTAGCGTGTTGCGGATATGCCGGCATACTGAAGGATCGCATGCTTTCCGACGCCGATAAAAGAGCATCTGTAAAAGAGTTTTCCGCACTCAAAGGAGTCATAATGGCGCTCATGGGCGGTGTATTAAGCGCCTGCATGGCTTTTGCTATTATGGCCGGAGCTCCTATTTCAGAACAGGCTGCGAGAGCGGGCACTGACCCGGTATTTGTTAATATTCCCATTTTCGTTTTGGCACTTTCCGGGGGGTTTACCTCCAATCTTATTTATAATCTTACCACCAGCTTTAAAAACAAAACACTGGGTGATTACAGCATAAAACCTCCAAAGACACTTGTCCGCAATTACTTCCTTGCTTTTATAAGCGGACTTATGTGGTACGGACAATTCTTCTTTTATGGGATGGGCGTTACAAAAATGGGACAATATGATTTTGCAAGTTGGAGTATTCATATGGCTTCCATTATCATCTTCAGCAATCTATGGGGAGTAGCATTGAAAGAATGGAAGGGTGTGGGAAAAAAAACACTGTTTTACCTGTGGTTAGGCATCATCGCGTTAATCCTTTCCGTTATCCTGATAGGTGCAGGTAATAATATGGCAGGTATTTGAGCAACAGGTGCATCGCCGGATATATATTCAGGGAGGTACACGAAGTTAAAAACAACTTTCATGCGGATTTTCTTTAGGATTGATCTTAATCTTCGTTGCACCAGCTTGATTCCGGAACGCGGCCAACCAAATAATTTCTGGAATTCCATGCAAATGCCATAAACATCTGACTTTGGAAATAAACTTTTTTTCCTACCTTTCCAATCCCTTGCCGTTCAACTTGGAAAATTTATCACAATACGGATCCAAAGAACTCCTTGCTTTATTAAAACAGGATAGTTCATCAGCCTTTACCCAAATCTATCACAGATACTGGAAACGGTTATTTGCCATCGCCTACAACAGGTTAAAAGAAATAGAGGCTGCCGAAGATATTGTACATGACGTATTTACGGCCTTGTGGGACAACAGACATAT
>CAYVEI010000159.1:0-9441 GCA_964450515.1 uncultured Terrimonas sp.
CCCGCAACTCAGTCGCTGTGTATCCTTATTAAGTTCAGGTTGGTTAAGGGCGCTACGATAAGCGGGAACTTTTCTACGGTTACATAGCTGGCGTCTAATCCGAACCCCCTTTCTTCCGACAGGCTTACTTCTTTTATCCAAAAATATCCCCGCATAATGAGCGTTTCCCAGAAGGGCAGCTCATTGTCCATGCTCAGGAATTTTTCCATTACAATAAACTGGAAATCACCTACCACATTATTGCGTTGCAGGCTTTCATAGCGGCTGGTTATATTTACTTCCTTGTTGGCCACCATGTCTTCCACTACTTTCCTGAACATGAGATTAATGCGGGGTTCAACACGAAAGCCCAGCCGGAACTCAACACGGATCACCTCGTTGGGTATAATCGTCTGCACTTCATATTCACAGGTATAGGGATTGTCTAACGTATCTACATGCACGAACCAGTAAATGTCGGCCCGCTTGGGCTTCCTGTTCAAAATGGAGTAAATGATCTTATGTTCTATTTCCTTAGGATTGTTGGCGCTGGTAAGATATACCAGGTGTGTGGCGTATTTGGTAACAGAAGTGTCGTTGCTGAGCTCCTGCAGCATGGGTATATAGTCTTCTAAGCGTACAAATTCCACATAACGGTTCTTGATCTTACGGCTCCTGAACCATATATACATGATCAAAAACATGAGTCCGCCAATAACCACTGTAATATAACCTCCGTGGGTAAATTTTTGTAAAAGGGCAAATAAATAACCTCCTTCAATAATGGCATACCCTATCAGGAACAGCCATATCCATGCAGATTTTACCCGGTGGCTCACTAAGTAGTTCGCGAACAACAGGGTGGTCATAAGCATGGTAATAATAATGGCCAAACCATATGCCGCTTCCATACGTGAAGAAGTTTGAAAATACAGCACCACTCCCGTACAGCCAATAAACATCATGGCATTGAGCCATGGAATAAATAACTGCCCCTTTTCTTCAGACGGGTAGCGGATTTTTAACCGGGGCCATAAATTAAGACGTATAGCCTCACCTATAAGGGTAAACGAACCCGATATCATGGCCTGGCTGGCTATGATAGCCGCAACGGTTGCTATAATAACCCCGGGAATGATAAACCAGTCGGGCATCAGGTCAAAAAAGGGATTAATAGAAGAATGAATAGCTGCCGGAACATCCGGGTGGTTCTTTAATAAGCTGGCTCCCTGCCCAAGATAGTTGAGCAGCAGGCAGCTTTTAACGAAAATCCACGAGATGCGTATGTTTTCCCTCCCGCAATGACCCAGGTCGCTGTATAAGGCTTCTGCGCCGGTGGTACATAAAAAAACGGCGCCTAAAATCCACAATGCGCCCGGGTTAGAGCTTAAGAGCTTAACGGCATACCAGGGGTTGAACGCTTTTAAAATAGTAAGATCATCAAAAAGGTGCCACAGCCCGAGCACAGCCAGCATGGTAAACCATACGCCCATTACCGGCCCAAAAAATTTACCTATGGATGCAGTACCGAATTGCTGCATAAAAAAGAAAGCCGATAAAATAAATATAACGATGTAGATAATATACTGACTGACATCATGAAAGGCCGGAACTTTTTGTAATCCTTCAATGGCAGAGGTGATGGTAATAGGAGGGGTGATCATGCCATCTGCCAGCAGGGCGGCCCCGCCAATCATGGCAGGCAGCACCAGCCATTTTTTTCGCCGGCGTACCAGCGCGTACAGGGCAAATATTCCGCCTTCACCTTTGTTATCTGCCTGCAATACCAGTATTACGTACTTGATGGTGGTTTGCAATGTAATCGTCCAGATGATACAGGAAAGGCTGCCAATGATGAGGTCTTCCGTAATGGCTCTGCCACTGATAATGGCATTGAACACATACAGGGGAGAGGTTCCGATATCGCCATAAATAATTCCCAGTGCAATAACCAGACCGGCAACGGTAGCTTTATTGGTATGTTTGCCCACGGCTGAAATACGGGTTAAGTTATTTTAATCTTCAAAAACAAACGTCAAAGGTATAGGCTAAATTACAATCGCAAACAGAAAGTTAAACGCCATTTCAGGCAGACAATACCATGCTGCCGGAAAATAATATTCTTATATGTTTGGTTAAAAAAACGGGCAGGTAGCATGCAATCGCCAAAAACCATCTAATTTGCAACCGGATGCGTATATTTAAGAACAAAACTGATATAAAATGGGGCGCAACAAAATAATCCTGTTAGCTTTTGTTATGCTGGCCCTGCCCGTCTGGGCTTTGGCCCAGCGTATATATTATTCCGACCCGGGACGGGATGATTACCGCCAGGTAAACTTCGAGATCATTGGCAAAGTAAGCAATAACATAGTGATCTATAAAAATTACAGATCAAAAAACGACCTGTCTATATTTGACGCTGAAATGAAGCTGAAGGATAAAATAAACCTTGATTTTTTGCCGGATAAGCTTATTAATGTAGACTTCGTTCCCTATCCCGATTTTTTTTACATGATATATCAGTACCAGAAAAGAAATATCGTGTATTGTAATGTGGTAAAAATGGATGCTGCCGGACAAAAGTTGATTGGTCCCGTAGAAATTGATACTACCCAGATTGGCGGCACAAGCGACAACAAGATCTATTCCACCATATTCAGCGAAGACAAGCAGCATATTATGGTGTTCAAGATCAATAAGCGCAACGAAAGAAACTATTTTTTTACCACGCTCCTTTACAATGATAAGATGGAGTTCAGGAAAAAAAGCAGGTTACCTGTAACCATGCCCAGGAAAGATGCCGTGTTCAGCGATTTTATAGTAGACAATGAAGGCGATTTTGTTTTTACCCGCTGCAGCAGGAATGGCAGCAGGGATAATATTTCGCAAATGGATCTGATGATAAAACCGGCGATGTCGGATAGCTTTCGCATCAATAATATACCGCTTACCAATAATTTCTTAGATGAGGTTAAAATAAAAGCAGACAATATCAACAAAAATTATTTGATCAGTTCTCTGTATTACAAACAGCGAAGAGGGAATGTGGAGGGCATATACATAGCCGTATGGGATAAAACAGAAGACAAGGTAAATGCTGAAAATTATAATATATTCAGCGATGAATTAAAGGAAGATGCGAAGTCGGAGAACACCTCAGCCAAAACGGCTTTTAACGATTATTTCATAAGGCAGGTTTTGCCCAAAAAAGACGGAGGCTTTTTGATTGCAGCCGAGTTATTCTTCACTTCTTCCCGCGGCAATAACTGGAACCGCTACGATTACCTGTACAGCCCTTACAGCATGTATCCGTATTCGTCATATAACAGCTACTGGAGTCCTTACGGACTGTACGGCAACCCCTGGAACAGGTGGAATTATGGTTCCAGCACACGGTACTACAGTGAAAATATTGCGTTGTTTTCTTTTGACCCCAATGCCAGCATGGAATGGAGCAATATATTGCATAAAAGCCAGTTTAATGATAACTCCTCCGATGCGTTGTCGTACATGGTATACAATACCGGCAGCGAGATCAGTTTTTTATATAACCAGCTCGAACGCCGGGTAAGGTTACTGGCGGAGCAAAGTGTAACGCCTAATGGCGCTGTGAAACGTTCACCAACACTGAAAAACCTGAGCAAAGATTTTGAATTTTTGCCCAAATATGGCAAGCAGGTAGGCGCCAGGCAGGTAGTGATGCCCTGTATGTACAGGAATTATATTTGCTTTGCAAAAATTGATTTTTAAATAAACATTCCTGTGACAGGCGCTTTTAAAACCAACAACCCGGTTAATATTGTTTTATTGCTGTTATATGCTTTTGTACTGAAGTGGCATGCTTTTGTATATCCGCATATCCCGCTGCCACAGGCAACAGACGGTTTTTTATATCTTAAATTCCTGAATTTTCTTTCGCCTGCCGGGCAGTCACTGCCTGTTATATATCCTTTTATTGTGCTGGTGCTTACCTTAACACAGGCCATTACTTTTAATAATCTTATCAATAATGAAAAGCTGCTGCCTAAGCCCAATTACCTCCCGGCAATGGCGTATATGCTTATTACTTCCCTTTTCCCGGAATGGTGGCAGCTATCATCTGCGCTTATTATTAACAGCTTACTGGTGTGGGTATGGGCTATGCTGAGCAGGCTATTTAATCACCCCCGGCCCAAAACCCAGGTGTTTAATGCCGGCCTGGTGGTGGGGCTGGCTTCTTTCCTGTATTTTCCGGCTATCGGCTTTTCCCTGCTTATTTTTTTTGCTTTAATTACATTAAGACCTTTTCATTTGAGCGAATGGCTGGTGGCAATGCTCGGACTGCTGACTCCCTATTATTTTTTGTTCGCGTTTCTTTTCCTGGGTAATACATGGAACCCGCTTACCTACCTCCCCTCCGTTTCTGTAAGCCTTCCAAAATTTCAGCAGGACGCGTGGGCCTTAGGCGCCATCATGCTGCTTATTATTCCTTTTTTGATCAGCGGCTTTTATATACAGGGCAATATTTTACGCATGCTGATACAGGTACGCAAAAGCTGGAGCCTGATGCTTTTCTACCTCCTTATTACCATCCTTATCCCGTTCGTTAATTTTACTGCTGCATTTGAATACTGGATATTATGCGCTCTCCCTTTTGCCGCTTTTCACGGCTATACTTTTTTTTACGCCCCTAAAAAATGGCTGCCGGCAATGCTGCACTGGCTAATGGCGGCCTTTATCCTGGCATTAAATATATGGGTAAGCATATTCCGGGTATAGCAATAGTTGGGTTGCATTGAGTATGATACCTGCTTTATATGCTCTTTTCCAGCGTTTACACAAACGGCGTTAGCAGTTTTTATTTTTACATCCTGTAAAGCAATATCATGAACGGAAAACGTACACCCTTTACCAATGCCTCGAGAAGAAAATTTATCAGGAACAGTTCCCTTGCCGCAGCGGGCTTTTTTATTGTGCCCCGTCATGTGCTGGGTAAAGGATATATAGCGCCGAGCGATAAGCTGAACATAGCCGGCATAGGAGCAGGCGGCAAAGGAAAAAGCGACCTTTTGGCGTTTGCCAAAAGCCCCAATGTAAATATTGTTGCCCTGGTAGATGTGGATGACCGGCAGGCGGTGGAGTCAAGAAAAAACTTTCCCCAAGCCAAATATTATAAAGACTTCAGGGAGATGCTGAGCAAGGAAAAGAACAATATAGATGCCTGTTCTATCTCCACGCCTGACCATACCCATGCGGTTGCCACTTTGGCGGCTATGCATTTGGGTAAGCATGTATACACGCAAAAGCCCTTAACGCACGATATTTATGAGGCCCGTATACTGGCACAGGCGGCAAAAAAATATAAAGTGATTACCCAGATGGGCAACCAGGGCGGATCGGGTAATGGCGTGCGGAGGATGCAGGAGATATACGATACCGGCATCATCGGGCACGTAAATAAGGTGCTGGCCTGGACTAACCGTCCCGTATGGCCGCAGGCTATACCCGACCCGGGCACTTATAAAGTGCCGAAAGAGCTTGATTTTGATCTCTGGCTGGGCACCGCTCCTAAAGTAGATTACAAACCCAACTATTTACCCTGGAACTGGAGGGGCTGGTGGCCCTATGGCACGGGGGCTTTGGGCGATATGGCCTGCCATATTTTAGACCCCGTTTTCCGTATATTACCTATTGATTATCCTACTTCGGTGGAATGCAGCGTAGCGGGCACCTGGACCTTTATTCTGAAAGAGAATGATCATAATCCCGACTGGACACCTTTTTCCACCAATATTCATTTAAACTATCCCCGTAAAGACGGGAAGGGCGATATTAAAGTAAGCTGGTACGATGGCGGCGTAATGCCGGAAGTTCCGGAAGAGCTGTTGCCGGGTGAAGCATTTGGCAATTCTGATGGCGGCGTAATGTTTATTGGCAGCAAAGGAAAGATGCTGTGCGACTGCTATGGCGCTAACCCAAGGCTGCTGCCGCTTAAGGAAAACGCATTGCTCAGTATCCCCGAAACTATTGCCAGGGTTCCGGATGAAGATCACTACCTGCAATGGGTAAACGCCTGTATTGCCGGGTACGGGAATGCGCAAACCAGTTCACCGTTCGAATACGCCGGTCCGTTTACCGAAAGCATATTGATTGGCAATGTGGCTATCCGTAGCTGGATGCTCAGGGATAACCCCACGGGCAGGCGTACTGCCGACAAATATAACGGCCGCAAAAAACTGTTATGGGATGCGCCCAATATGAAGGTAACCAATTACGATCTGGCCAACCAGTTTGTAAAACGCGAATACAGGGAAGGCTGGGATCTTACTTTATAAAAGCATATGGCATATTTTGTGCGGAGCACCATTCCCTGAATTCCAATTTTTGTTTCGCTAATTTACCAACTTTTATTCTGTACAAACTAATTTTGGAAGAGCTATAGATCATTTCTTGGCAGGTATGTGACGTATTGCCAGTAACTGCCTGCCGGCTATTTTACACCGCGTTAACCTGTTCTTTTGTGTACTGATGCATTTTAAACAGGAAACGATGCAACTGTTCCATCCCGCCTATATCTTCATGAACAAGCAGGAAGTTTCTGCCCGTTTGTTTTAGCCTTGCCTTATGCGTAAGGGTTTGCACAAACTGCAGCATCTTATTGAAGGTATCCGATTCAAAATAAGGTGAGTCGGGGTTATTAATAAAGTAACATCTGAGGGTTTCCCCTTTCAGCACCATTTTTTCAAACCCCAGCGCTACCGCCAGCCGACGGCAACGTACGGTAGTAAAAAGATCTTCCACCTGCGATGGTACCGGTCCAAAACGGTCTCCCATCTCTGTATGAAACTGCTGCAGCTCTTCTTCCGTATCACAATTGTCTAACCGGGTGTATAATGACAGTCGTTCATTGATGCTCTCCACATAAGCGTCAGGGATCAGTATTTCAAGATCGGTATCAATCGTACAATCCTGCACAAAATCTTCCTGTTTCTGAATTTCTTCCTTAAATACTTCCCGGAAGGAAGTGCGCTTTAATTCCCTGATGGCTTCATCTAATATTTTCTGGTACATTTCAAAGCCAATCTCGGCCATAAACCCGCTTTGCTCGCCACCCAGCAAATTACCGGCGCCGCGAATATCAAGGTCGCGCATGGCAATCTGGAAGCCGCTGCCCAGTTCACTGTGCTGTTCCAGGGTTTGCAGGCGTTTGCGCGAATCATCGGGCAATGTGCTTACCGGTGGCGCCAGCAGGTAACAGAAAGCCTTTTTGTTGCTCCGCCCCACGCGTCCGCGCAACTGGTGCAGATCGCTTAAGCCAAACTGGTGCGCATTGTTAATAATAATGGTATTTACATTCGGTATATCCACACCACTTTCTACGATATTGGTAGATACCAGCACATCATATTTATGTTCAATAAAATCCAGTATCCTTTCCTCCAGTATATGGCCTTCTAATTGCCCGTGTGCCACGCCGATGCTCAAATCGGGGCAGAGGCCCTGTATAATGTTAGCCATTTCATTCAACCCCAGCACGCGGTTGTGTATAAAAAACACCTGTCCGCCTCTTTCCGTTTCATAATATATGGCGTCGCGGATATTATCTTCATTAAACACCTGCACCTCTGTTTGTATGGGCTGACGGTTTGGTGGGGGTGTATTAATGATGCTTAAATCACGTGCACCCATCAGGCTGAACTGCAGTGTTCTTGGAATAGGCGTTGCCGTTAGTGTCAGGCAGTCTACATTGGTTTTAAGCGTTTTGATCTTTTCTTTATGGCCAACGCCAAACTTTTGTTCCTCATCTATCACCAGCAATCCCAGGTCCCTGAACTTCACTTCTTTCCCAACCAGCGCATGCGTGCCGATAATAATATCAATTTTACCCTCCTGCAATTTTTGAAGGGTTTCCTTTTTTTCTTTGGATGATTTAAAGCGATTGATATAATCTACTGTTACCGGAAAATCCTTAAGCCGGTCTTTAAATGTTTTATAATGCTGGAAAGCAAGAATAGTAGTGGGCACCAGCACAGCAGCCTGCTTATTATCGCAACAGGTTTTAAACGCCGCACGAACCGCTATTTCCGTTTTACCAAAGCCCACATCACCGCAAACCAGCCTGTCCATAGGATGCGGCACTTCCATATCTTTTTTTACATCTGCCGATGATTTGCTCTGGTCGGGCGTGTCTTCATAAATAAAAGAAGCTTCCAGCTCGGTTTGCATATAATTATCAGGGCTATGGGCAAAACCCACCTGCGCCTTACGTTGTGCATATAATTGAATAAGATCGAAAGCGATTTCCTTGACCTTCGCTTTTGTTTTCTCTTTCAGCCGGTTCCATACATCGCTGCCTAACTTATTCACCCTGGGTACGCTGCCTTCTTTACCCGTATACTTGGCTATTTTATGAAGCGAATTAATATTAACATACAGAATATCCGTATCCTTATATATGATCCGGACGGCTTCCTGTAACTTGCCATTCACTTCAATTTTTTGCAGTCCGCTGTAAATGCCCACACCATGATCAATGTGCGTAACATAGTCGCCCGGCTGCAACTCGCGGAGGGAACGAAGCGTAAGCGCTTTGTTTTTGTTATAGGCCTGCTTGATCCTGTATTTGTGATAGCGCTGAAAGATCTGGTGATCGGTATAGCAAACCACTTTAAGATCGTGCGCAATAAATCCCCCATGAATGGAAATGGGTACAGGCGTAAACGGTATTTCCGCTTTCATGTCTGCCAGAATGCTGTGCACCCTTTCTAATTGCCTTGGGTTCTCGGCAAACAGGTAAATGTTATATTTTTTTTCCTCCCAGTTTTTCAGGTCTTTGATCAGGAACTCGAACTGGCGGTTAAAGGAAGGTTGCTCTTTAGTGTCAAAAGCTATTTCAATGCCGCCAAAATGAGGAGTATGGCCAAATTCAACGATATGCCGCGATTGTAATTGTTCTTCAATAGCGGCAACGGGCACAAAATCATCGCTGCTTACATCTTTCTTTTCTAAATTATCATCGTCGTTGTTCTGTGGTTTTTTTGCTGTTTCCTGCACCCTGAAAAATATTTCCAGGTCTTCTTCCTGCACATTCAGCTTTTCTTTTACCACATCCCAGTCCTGCACCCATATTACGGTATTTTCAGGAAGGAATTCCAGCAGGGAAACTTTTTCGCCGGAATCAAACTGCGTTTCCACATTGGGGATAATGGTTACCTGCAATAACTTTCTTTCGCTCAACTGCGTTTCGGGGTCAAATATCCGTATAGAATCCACGTCATTGCCGAACAATTCAACACGGTAAGGCTTTTCATTACCAAAAGAATAAATATCCAATATGCCCCCGCGTAAGGCAAACTGGCCGGGCTCGTATACAAAATCAGTTCTTTCAAAGCCATAATCCACAAACTGCGACAACAATTCATTTACATTGATGCTGTCGCCGGCTTTAATGCGAATGATATTTCCCGACAGGGTTTTGGG
>CAYVEI010000159.1:9541-10778 GCA_964450515.1 uncultured Terrimonas sp.
TTTGGGCAGCAGGCTGCTGCCCAAATGATCACGGGCGTATGGCGTGGAAAAATAAACCGGCAAAAAGTAGAGCTAAAGATCATACAAAAAGGAGACAGCCTTACTGGCACATCCTACTATTACCAGTCACCGGGTAATTACCGGCGCTACAGCATAAAAGGATTCTTTGACGGACCTAACAATGTTGCCGTATGGTGGGATGATGAGCTGTTAGAAGAAAAAAGCGGAAGAACGGCCATTGGCTCTCCGGGCAAAGACGCTTTGCTTTCGCAGGCCGATTTTAATTGTCCTGGTGGCGGTGTTATGAAACTGGAGGGCAAAGCCTCGTTAAAAGAAGACGAAAACAGATCAAGGGGTGAAGTGCAGTTGGATAAAACTAACCACCCTTCCTTTTATGATGAATGGGATTTTGTAATTGAAAACTTTACTGCCGGTGCTAATGATCCCTACATCATTGACAGTGTTGGATTGATTGCAAGGCATCCATCTCCTGTGGAACCAGAAAAACCCATTGTTTTTACACCGCCTGTTATCAAGGAAAAAGCAGGCCCGCCTGTAGTTACCGTGCAATCAAAGCCGCCGCCGGTGAGCATAGCAGCGCCGCTTACCATTGAACAAAAATTTGCGCAAAGGCAAAAAATACCGGTACTGGAAATACCTGTAGCCGGCGATTCAATTGAACTGAATTTTTATGACAATGCCGAAATAGACGGCGATTCGATTACCCTGTTTTTAAACGACAGGCTCATTTTTCAACATATTTATCTTACCGATAAACCATTTGTTGTTAAATTATCCGTAAACGAATTGCAGCAGAGCAATGAACTGGTGATGGTAGCCGAAAACCTCGGCTCCATTCCGCCCAATACCTCTTTTATGGTTGCCTATATTGGAGAGAAGCGTTATGAAGCGCGGCTTGAAAGCAATGAAGGCAGCAGCGCGATGATACGGTTTGTAAAGGAGAGTGAGCGGTGAGTAGTCAGTTGTGAATAGTGAGAAGTGAATAGTTGTCGCCAGGTGAAACGTGAGAGGTGAATAGTTTATCTTCTATCGTTTATCGTTCACGAGGTGAGGGCAGAATTCACCATTGCCATTCACGCGCGCCTTATTCCTTACCCTTTTGAGGCGCCGGTTACAAAGACAAATTTCCCCGAAACCTGTAACCTGAACCTTGCAACCTAAACCCTACTCACACTACCACGTTGATCATCCGGTTCTTTACGTAAATAATTTTTTT
>CAYVEI010000160.1:0-2009 GCA_964450515.1 uncultured Terrimonas sp.
CCAGGTTCCATTGCGATTGTCCGTGTCGTACAATTACCAGTAAAGGCATGAGTTATAAATTGAAATGAAAGAATGCTTTATCCGGTTTACTAAGCCAGCAGGAGCAGAAAGATACAAAAACTATTAACAATGAGAGCTATCGGGTATCTGTAGCCGGGTAGGGTAGGGGGGCGGGAGGGGCTAAGGGGTAGGGTATAGGGGTAAGGCGCTATTCACCACCACCCTTATATGCTTCCTGTTCTTCCGCCATCTACCGGGATGCTTACCCCATTAACATAGGATGCGGCGGGGGAAGCAAGGAAAGCGGCAACATGCGCTATTTCTTCGGGTAGCCCAAACCGTTTCATAGGTATTGTTTCCTCCATTTCTTTTTCTATTGTTTCCCTGCTGAGCTGTTTCTTTTCCGCCGTTTCTGCTATTAGGCTGTTGAGCCGGCTGGTTCGGGTAGACCCGGGCAAAACATTGTTTACCGTAATGTTATATTGCCCCACTTCGTTAGACAGGCTTTTAGCCCATGCGGCCACTGCCGCGCGAATGGTATTGGATACGCCGAGATTACCGATAGGGATTTTAACCGAGGTAGAAATAATGTTGATAATCCTGCCGTATGCTTCCTTTTTCATACCAGGTAAAACCGTTTGTACCAGCAATTGATTGTTTATCAGATGCTGCCGGAATGCATTTTCAAAATCGTTTGCGGCTGCGGTTGTAATGGGGCCGGCAGCAGGTCCGCCGGTGTTATTTACCAGTATATGTATGTTGCTTTCGCTAACAACAGATTCAATTGCCTGAAGCACCTGCCCCTTGCCGGAAAAATCGGCTACGCGGTATTCGTGCTTTCCCTGCGCGGGAACGGAGAGCTGGGAAATAGCTTGTTGCAGCCGGTTTTCGTTGCGTGCGAGTAAAATACACCTGGCGCCCAGCAGAGATAGCGCTTCTGCCACTGCTAATCCTATCCCCTGGGTGCTGCCACATATCACGGCATTCATTCCGGTAAGCGATATATTCATCTTTTCGTTTTAAACACGAAATTAGTTAAGTCCCGCAAACCTGTATTTTTAATTACACAGCTAATAATATCTTTGCATCCGGTTTTATACTTTCTTAATGTGAACACCGTTATTATTAGCATGAAAAAAATAATCCTGCCCCTTACGGTAGCTGCCCTGGTGCTGACCGCTTCCTGCGGATCAACTGCCAGCCAAAAATTGCTTCCGGATTTCCCCGAAACAACTGGCCCATCCAACATAAATGAAGATACGCTGTCAAAGATAGCCGATGCGGCAACCATAATGGCACGCCCCGAAGTGCCGGTATTATGTTACCACCAGATCAGGGAATGGCGGGGAAATGAATCAAGAGGAGTAAAGGATGTGGTGGTGCCTCCTGCTACGTTTAAAAGCCAGTTACAGCTATTGGCCGACAGCGGATACCAGACTGTTCTGCCGGATGATTTATATGCCTATTTAACGGAAGGGAAACCATTGCCGGCCAAACCCGTTATGCTCACCTACGACGACAGCGACCATGATCAGTATGCCATTGCCGCCCCGGAAATGAAAAAGCATGGCTTTAAAGGGGTATTTTTTATTATGACGGTTTCGCTGGGCCGCTCTATTTATATGAGCAAAGACCAGGTAAAGGAATTATCGGATGAAGGACATGTAATTGCTTCTCATACCTGGGATCACCGCGACGTAAGAAAATATAAAGATGACGACTGGGAAATGCAGATCGTTAAACCCGCCAGGCAATTGGAAGCCATAACCGGGAAACCGGTGCAATATTTTGCCTATCCTTTTGGTGCATGGAATAAAGAAGCCATTCCTGAATTGAAAAAAAATAATGTAAAAGCGGCTTTTCAGTTATCAACCCGGCGCGATTCAACCGAACCATTATATACGATCCGCCGTATGATCGTTCCCGGCGACTGGAGCGCTCCAACCATGTACAGGGCAATGAAAAGAACTTTTAGAGGGTAGAAGGTGTGAGGTAGAAGGTGTGAGGTA
>CAYVEI010000160.1:2109-10460 GCA_964450515.1 uncultured Terrimonas sp.
TATCATTAGTAGTTACTATCAGTGATGATCCGTGTGGACGGCAACCTTTTTAGCGATCTTTTCAGTAGGTTTGTGAAAAATTATTATCCGATGAATAAGATAATGTACATCATAGCGATATTGTTTTTATTTGCGTGTAAAAGCAATGAGAAAAAGACGGAAACAAATGCGACTGAAGCACCCGTTGTGAAAGTTGCTTCTTATTCAGAAGCCTTTGATGCCTCGTTTGAAAATGTGCTTAACCGGTATTATGCACTTCGTGATGCGCTGGTTGACAGCGATACCGCTGCAGCTAGCCAGGCTGCTGCATTCCTTATCCAGGCTGCTGATGACCTGAAGTTAGATGAACTGAAAAGCATTGATACCAATAATATAATCATCCCTACAGCGCAAACCTATACCGGTGGCATAAGCAGTGAAAGTACAGGCCTGCTGGGCGAGCGTAATATAGAAGGTAAACGCAAAGCTTTCCAGATGATTTCGGGCAACTTGTTTGACCTTACCAGAACAGTAAGGTATAGTAAAGAAAAAGTATATCTCCTGCATTGCCCCATGGCGTTTAACGATACCGGGGCCGATTGGCTGAGCAGCTCAACTGAAATTAAAAATCCTTACTTTGGAAGTAAAATGCTCACCTGCGGAGAAGTGAAAGATTCTGTGGTGCTGAGGTAGGTGTGGGGTATCAGCGGTCAGCTATCAGCTATCAGAAAGAATGAGCTTTATTGCGCATTGCTCCCCCGCATGCTTCCGCTCTGCATTATACTCTTTTTGACGTTTGAAATAGTAACACCAAACCCAATAGTGTTTTATGCCATGAAAGCACAAATTATTAATGGGCTTTCTGTGAAATTATACGAATTCGCGCATTCTGTACAACAAAAGCCTGCATGGTTTTGATATGCCACTGATACACGAATGAATATACCAAAATACATTAAAATATTCGTGCATTCGTGGCTGGTTTAAGTTGTATCCGTAGATCAACCTACCTGCGGGCCACTGGAATTCGTGGCGTATAAATACAAATAGCAGATATTGAATTGCCAAAATTAGTTTTATGAAAAAAAGTATTTTCTTTTCCTTTTTAGTGACCTGTATTTTTTACCTGGCAAATGCGCAGGAAAAGATTGATCAGTCTATGATGCAGAAGATAAGGGATGAAGGGTTGAATCATTCAAAGGTGATGGACATTGCTTTTCAGTTAACGGATGTAAGCGGCCCGCGCTTAACCATTTCACCCGGCTTTACCAGGGCTGCTAACTGGGCAAAAGAACAGTTAACAGGCTGGGGACTGGAGCATGCCGTACTTGAACCCTGGGGTGAGTTTGGCAAAGGATGGGAGCTGCAGAAAATGTATATAGCGCAAACCGCACCTTACTACCGGCCGCTGATCGGGTTTCCAAAAGCATGGACAAGCGGCACCGGCGGATTAAAAAAAGCGCAGGTTATACTGGTTGATGCAGCAGATTCCGCTGATGTTGTGCAGAAATACAGTGGACAGCTTAAGGATAAGATCATCATCATGAGCCAGCACGATATTTTAATGCCTGGGTTTAAGCCGGATGCCCGCCGGTATACAGATGAAGAGCTGCAGGAAATGACCGGCAGAAAACCATCTACGCCTGCTTATCCACGCCCCGCAGCTCCGTCCCGCAGTGGCGTAAGTGCTGTGGCTTTGCTGAATGATGTGAAAGAAGTGGCAAAAAAAGAAGGTGCGCTGGCCATATTAACTTACAGTATGCGTGGTCGTGATGGTACTTTATTTGTGCAGGGCGGCGGCTCCTATAAGAAAGATGATCCCGAAAATTTTACCGATGTTATGGTAACTGTGGAAGATTATAAAAGTATAGTGCGGTTGTTGCAGGCTAACATCCCGGTTGAAATAGAAACGGATATACAAACCCGCTTTATAGCAGAGGACACTAAGGGATATAATGTGCTGGCAGAAATTAAAGGCACGGATAGAAAGCTGGGGGATGAAGTGGTAATGCTGGGGGCGCATCTCGACTCCTGGCAGGGCGCAACGGGTGCAACAGATAATGCGGCAGGCTCAGCAGTGATGCTGGAGGCTGTACGCATATTGAAAACGCTGGGTGTTCAGCCCCGGCGCACCATCCGCATCGCTTTGTGGAGCGGCGAGGAGCAGGGGCTGCACGGATCAAGGAACTATGTAAAAAACCATCTTGCCGATCCGGCTACTATGACGCTAAAGCCCGGCCATGCTAAAGTTTCGGCATACTTTAACTTCGATAACGGTACCGGTAAAATAAGAGGTATTTACCTGCAGGGAAATGAAGCATGCAGAAATATCTTTTCACAATGGTTTGCCCCTTTTAAAGACCTGGACGCCTCAGCCATAACCATCAGCAACACCGGCGGTACCGATCACCTGGCTTTTGACGCTGTGGGTATTCCCGGTTTCCAGTTTATACAGGATCCTATAGAATACAGTACCCGAACACATCATACCAATATGGATTCGTATGATCATTTACTGGCCGATGATCTGAAGCAGGCAGCCACTATTATCGCCGCTTTTGTATATAATGCTGCCATGCGGGATGAAAAATTGCCCAGGAAGCCATTGCCAAAGGCGGGCCGGTAACCGGTGGAGGGTGGTGGAGGGTATAGGGTGTAAGGTGTAGGGGATAAGATGTGTCGTTGGAGGAATCACCAATGTTTTTCTTCTCTTAGCGTGGTTATATGTGCCGTATGATGTTTACCATGCCAGGCATAGCTGCCCAGCAATTCCCAAAGCGTTATTGTTCTTTTTTGTTCGGGATGAAATACTGTCCTTTCCCAATCCCGTATAGTAAACTTTTCTAACAGGTAATGCCACCTGGCATGAAGCGCGTGCAGGAGTGTAATAGAAATATTTACCGGCAGGTGCTGCACATCAGGCAGTTCGGCCCACAATTTTTCATCATAAGGTTTAATTTGCGGATTGCTTTCCGTAGCACCCAGCTTAAACCGGCAATAAGCGTTGATATGGCTGTCGGCTATATGATGTACCAATTGCTGTATGGTCCATCCTCCTTCCCTGTAGGGCGTTTGCAATTGCTGTTCATCTAAATTGAGCAGGGCGTTTTCAAGCAATTGCGGCAGGTGCCCGATATCGGCGATCCGGGCTTCTTTCCTTTGTTCCGAAAAAGGCTCAGGTATATATTGTCCTATTGGATAACGTTTATCTGCTGCCATAATATGGAGTTATAACGATACCGGCTACCCTTACCACTTATTACTCACCACTTACCACTCATTAATTTACAATATCAATCAGCTCCACATCAAAAATAAGTGCTGCGCCGCCGGGTATGGTACCCCCGGCCCCCTGTTCACCGTAGCCTAAGGTATAGGGAATGTAAAACTTAAACCTGGAGCCTACGGGCATTAATTGTACGCCTTCTGTCCAGCCCTTAATTACCTGGTTCAATGCAAAGGAAATGGGTTCGCCCCTGTCGCGGGAACTGTCGAACTTCTTACCATTGATCAAAAAACCTTCGTAGTGTACTTTTACCGTGCTGGTATCCGATGGTTTGGGGCCGGTTCCCAAATGCAGCACTTCATATTGAAGACCGCTGGGAGTAACCTGTACGCCTTCTCTTTTTTTATTTTCGGCCAGGAATTTTTCACCTTCATCAATAGCGCCCTGCGATTTTTTGCGCATGAATGCCTGTAGTTGTTCTCTTACTGTCATATCTGCCTGTTGACTGGTTAATAATGTATTTTTCTCTTTTAATACTTCATCAAATCCTTTGTTCATTAAAGCATAATTAATGGTATCTACCCCCTGCGATTTAAAAAAGGTAGCGTCAATCATGCCCAATGCATAGCTCAAGCTGTCTAATGCGCTGGATAATACCGGAGCTTTCGGCTTGGCCTCAGCAAATACGATATGCGAAGTGTCGGCAGCCATTTCTTTAACGGACGAACATGCCGCCATTGAGCTGATCAGTGTAATGGTAACTGTGCTGTAAGTAATACTTTTTAAAATCCTGCTGCTCATGTTATTTGTTTAATTGTATTTTTTAGATTTTACTCATTTCGCAAAGCATGTCCTGTAAGATGAATGAACACATCTTCCAGGTTGGCCTTTTTTACTTCTTTGGGCCGTTCAAAGCCCGAGGCCACAAGATCGTCAATCAACTGATCGGGCGAATGCATGGCGATGATCTTTCCCTGGTCCATAATGGCAACCCGGTCGCAAAGTATTTCCGCCTCATCCATATAATGGGTGGTTATAATGATGGTAGCACCTTTTGAACGGATATCCCTTATCAAATCCCACAGGTTCCTGCGTGCATGCGGATCAAGTCCTGTTGTAGGCTCGTCTAAAAAAATAATCCTGGGCTTATTGATTAAGGTAGTGGCAATAGAAAACCGTTGCTTTTGTCCTCCGCTGAGCTCTTTGTATTTGTTCTTCGCTTTATCTTCAAGATTAACCAATTGAAGCAACCGGGTGGCGTTAACAGGTTCATTATATAAGCCGCCGAACAAGGCGATCAGTTCGGTAAGATTGAGTCCGGGATAAAACCCCGAAGCCTGTAACTGCACCCCTATGATCCTTTTTATTTTATCCGCGTGTTTATCAAGATCGTAGCCGTCTATTATTACTTCACCGCTCGTTTTTTTACGGAGCGTTTCCATAATTTCAAGCGTGGAAGATTTGCCGGCGCCATTCGGTCCAAGCAATCCAAATATCTCTCCTTCATTCACACTAAAGCTAATCCCTTTTACCGCTTCAAAATGGCCATAGTTTTTTACCAGGTTCTTTACGGTAATTACTTCTTTTCTGTCCATGAACGGCAAGATAATACAGTTAAGGATTATGACAAATTATTTAACACAAGCGCACGATGGAAATGCCCGCAGGCATTTTCTTTTGAAACCTGGCAGCGGGAGGAAGGCATACAACTATCTTTGCGTATTCTATTTCATGAGCAAATAACAGCACGGAATGAAAGTATTTAAATTCGGCGGCGCCAGCGTAAATAGTGCAGACAGGATCAAAGCGCTTGCGACGCTGCTACACTTATACCCTGGCGATAAAAAAGTAGTGGTTATTTCCGCTATAGGAAAAACAACCAATGCACTGGAAAAAGTTACCGAAGCATTTTATAATAACCGGAAGGAAGAAGCGCTTGAATTGTTTGAGCATATTAAAAAGCAACATTTAAATACGGCCAAATATTTGCTCGTTACAAGCGCCAATGAAACGGATGCCCGGCTTTCGCAGCTTTTTACGGAAGTGGAATGGACCCTGCATGATGAGCCTGCCAGGGATTTTGATTATTACTACGACCAGATCGTATGTGTTGGCGAGCTGCTTTCCACCGCTATTATCAGTGCATACCTTAACGAAAAGGGGATAGCTAATAAATGGATAGATGTAAGGGATGTTTTCAGAACGGATGATCATTTCAGGAATGCCGGTATTGACTGGTCCGTTACTGCGAAAAACATCAGGGAAAAAATACTTCCTGTTTTTGATGAATATGAAATGGTTATTACGCAGGGCTTTATTGGCGCCACAGATGAAAATGAAAGCACTACGCTGGGAAGGGAAGGCAGCGATTACAGCGCCGCAGTTTTTGGCAACCTGCTGGATGCCAAAGCGGTTACTATCTGGAAAGATGTGCCTGGCATTATGAATGCCGATCCCAAAACATTTCCTTCCGCTGTTGTAATGCATGAGCTGAACTATGATGAAGTTATTGAGATGGCTTACTACGGCGCGCAGGTGGTTCATCCTAAAACCATTAAGCCCCTGGAAAACAAAGCTATCCCGCTATATGTAAAATGCTTCACTGACCCGTCGTTACCCGGAACGGTTATACAGCATAAAGCAATAAAAAACCTGCCACCGGTAATCATATTGAAAGATAACCAGGCCCTGCTTCATTTACATTCTAAGGATTTTTCGTTTATTGAAGGAGACGTTATCTCGCAGCTTTACCATTTACTGGCAGAAAAAAGTATTACGGCCAACCTTATACAAACCGGTGCGGTAATACTGATGGTTTGCACAGATGACAGGGAAGATAAAGTAAACCAGTTGGCTGTGGCGGCCGCAGCAATTTTTGACGTGCAGGTAGAAAAGCAACTCAGCTTATTAACCATCCGGCATTATACCCCCAAAGCCGTGGCAGAAATGACTGAAGGGAAAAATATAGTACTGCAACAACAATCCGGACAAACGGTACAATTTCTACTGCGGTAAAAAGCTTGCGGCAGCATTGTTCCTGTTTTCTTAACAGAGCTGAAAGAAAAAAACAATCTTACTTTTTTTGTTATTACGAAGTTTATCGTAATATTGTACGAAATTAATCGTAATTGATCATCTTTTAAATATTGCAGTTATGTTACCCCGTACTTCCATCCACGGTAAATATGGCTTTGGTCTTTTGATCATTTGCCTGTTAGTAGTATCTTTTTCATTTGCTTACGGCGGAAAGGAGGGCGGCCCCTTTCGCAGCTTTCACCAGGTTCAGACAGCATCCTCCGTCTTCAAAGACAGCATCCCCCAAAAAGCCAGACCGGAGGGAAGCACCCTGGATGATGGATCCGTTTTGGATAAGGAACTGAATGACCAGGCTATCGGAAAGGCTTTGAGAAATGTTGAATACAGTTTAAAAAAGCTGGAAGCAGAGCTCAGGAATACAAACCGGAGCCGGGTAGAAAAAGATACAAGACGTGCTTTAGCAGATGTAAATAAACGGCTAATGCTTGACAATAATATTCAATTAGATCAGCTAAAGGTACAGTTGAACAATGCGAGGGTAACAGCCAACGAGCAATTGAAACAAATGCAGTTCAATATTGATCACCACCTCAAAATAAACCTGCAAAATGCTGCCCATGGCCTGCAGAAGGCGAGGGCCTCATTACAGCAGTTGAAAGCATTTACGAATGACCTTGAAAAAGACGGACTGATTGAAAAAGAAAAACCGTATTCCATAGAAATTAAAGATGGGGATCTGTATATCAATGGTGCAAAGCAATCCAAAAAAGTTACCAAAAAATACAGGAAAAAATATGAACAGTATTTTGAAGGAAAGGAAGATTTTAAAATGCAGTTTAACAGGGCAGGGCAGGGTGAGGGAGAGCTGATATAAGTGGTAAGTAGTAAGTGGTAAGTTGCTAAAATCGTGGCACGGGGCATTGCATTTGCCGCAGGCTTTGATTGTACTGGTTGTAGTAGCCGTTATATAATAAGGCAAACTCGGATGCTCCGCGCATATTGTTGTAGTTTTTCAGGGAAGAGGTGGTAGCATCGTAAGAGAACATGAGCCTTACTGATTTCCATTGAAAACCGATCATTGGAATAACGGCATCGCTTCCCCGGTAATACAAACCTCCGATAACCTGTTTTTCACCATCGCCCGATAAGTTGTAATTAGCGTGAAGGCCTAACGTAAGTTCTTTTGCCTTTGCCTGCGTGGTAAAATAGGCGCCCGGACTTACAATTACCCTGTCGTTCACTTTAAGTACCGCATCGGCAAAAGCAATGTACCTGCGGGCTATGGCGTTATCGTACCCGGCGGCGCTGTTGAAAAACGATTCTTTTGGTGCGTTTACATGGTGCACAGATACACCTGCATGGAGGTAAATGTTATCGGTTGGGAAATAAGCATAATTCAAACCCACCTGCACATCTAAGTAGTTGATATTGGTTGCCGCAAAGTTTTCTCCGCTCGGGGCGCCGGCATCAAAAAATTTTCCGTTCCACTGGTTATCGAATGTAAACTTGGTTACATCTACTCTTTTATTTGCCCAGCCCAGGTTAAAGCCCACAGAAAGCAATCCTGTGCTGCCCAGCATTTGATGGTAGGCGGCAGAACCGTAGACTTTGGTGGAAGTGAGATTACCGCTGCCGGCAACATCGCGTAGTATTACACCACCGAGGCCTACCCAGCCCGATTCAAACCTGTCGCGGAATACCTGCGCATCTCCAAAAATACTCATGGTTTTAAATTGCGCGGGGAGGCTTGCCCATTGCTGGCGGTAATTAGCGCCGAGGCGGTAATCGTTCTCAGGCAAAAAACCGGTATTGGCCGGGTTAGTGGTTAAAGGAGAATTAAAGAATTGGGAAAAGTGTAAGTCCTGCGCACCAACAAAAGCAGGCAGTCCATTTAATATACCAATACCCAACAGCAACAGGAACACGAAACATTTTCTGTTTTTACGGTTATTCCTGGCAGCAGCCTCTACTCCAGTGCCTGCGGCACCTGAAGCCCTCCTGTATGTTGTATGTAAAGCTGGTAATACCATATCAGTAATCTCTTTTATATGCGTCAATCTCCAGGCAATTAGTACAGCGTTGCAAAATCTTAAATTTCAAATCTCAGATC
>CAYVEI010000161.1:0-10453 GCA_964450515.1 uncultured Terrimonas sp.
TATAGAATGAAAATAGCGCGGGTTGCGGCTGTCTTCCTCGAAATATTTTCTAAAGCTGAGTATAAAATTGTCTACCGTGCGGGTGGTAGGATATACATTGTAGCCCCAAACGGCCTGTAATATTTTTTCCCTCGGCACCACATCATTTTTGTTTTCCAGCAACAGCTTCAGCAGCATAGCCTCTTTACGGCTCAGCTCAATAACTTTACCGCGGTAATTGGTGGCCGATTGCGCTTTAAAGTCTATTGTGTTTTTTCCAAACTGGTAGTGATCTCCTATTGTTTCCTTATCCTGTAACCGTTTGTTTTTATTGATAAGATTTTTTACACGCAATAAAAGCTCTTCTAAGTTAAAGGGTTTGGTAATATAGTCATCCGCCCCTTTTTTTAAGCCCAGCACTTTTTCCGCACTGCTGCTTTTGGCGCTTACCATTAATATGGGCGTATCATTATTGTTTAAACGCACATTTTCGGTAACCGCAATGCCATCTATTTCGGGCAGCATGACATCCATAATGATCAGGTCGAAATATTCTTCGCTTATGCTTTTCAGCGCCTGAACGCCATCGCCTGCGCAGGTAACTTCATATCCTTCCAGCTCAAGGTTGAGCTTTAATGCTTCCTGCAGGTTTTCTTCATCTTCTACCAGTAAAATATATCCCTGTTCCGTGGTTTTACTCATGATGCATCTTCTGTTGTGTGTAATGATATTACAAAAATACACCCGGAAGGGATATTATCCTGCACCGTTATACTTCCATTATGATCTGTAATGATCTTTTTGGTAAGATACAATCCAAGTCCTGTTCCTTTTGTATTCCGCGTGTTTTCATCGCCCGCCCGGTAAAACTTCCCGAATATTTTTTTCTTTTCCTTTTGGGCGATGCCCTTTCCCTGGTCTTTTATCTGTAACTGCACCGTTGCACCGCTTTTTTGCAGCGCAACGGTTACCGGCTTTTGTTTCTCCGAATATTTGACAGCGTTTTCAATAAGGTTATTTACCGCTAACTGAAGCAGCAGACTATCGCCTTTCACATATACACCTGCTTCAATAGTTTCTTCAATAAGCTGGTAAGGAAACCGTGTTTTAAAATAAGCGGCACTTTCCTGCACCAGCATGCTCAGGTTGATCACTTCCTTATCGGGCAGGTAATCACCCGCATCTATCTGAGAAGCGAGTAAAATATTATCGCAAAGGTCATTCAGCCGGTTTGACTCCTGGAGGGCATTGTGTAAAAGCTTTTCCTGCTGTGATTCTTCCAGCTTCCTTTTCAGCAGCGTTTCAATGTTGAGCCTGGTGATAGCAATAGGCGTTTTGAGCTCATGGGTGATGGCCATCATAAAATTTTGCTGCTGCGTATTAAGCTGTATCTGCCGCCGTGTAGCCCGGTAAACAAAAACCGCTCCCACTAATATCAGCAACATAAAAGTAGCTCCCTCTCCCACATACTGGGCTATCTTTCTTTTTTCCTCCTTCTCAATTTCAGCTACTTTAATACTGTAGTCGGGCACATCCTTTTTTAGTTGCAGCAGCTTATATTCCGACATCTGGGTACTTTGTCTCACCAGCGAAAGAAACCAGAATACCAGTGCGGTAATGATGTAGGTGAGCAGGAACCAGTATACAATGGTAATAACCGTAAGTCTTTTTCTTTTGTATAAGCTTGCCATCAGCGTTCCACCTTTTCAACGCGGATACCTGCGTTCATAACATGCTTCAGCGGGTTCTCGCGCATGATCTGCTCAAGTGTAAAAGTACATGCGCCGGAATTTTTAAACCGGTAAGGCTGCGGGGTGATCAGTCTTCTTACTTCATAAATATCATCCATGCCCGTACCTAACCATCCTTTGCTGTTATCTGCAAGCGTGATATCCACGCTTTGCTGCTTTATAGTATCGCCCGGAAGCTGGTAATTAAAGCTTAGCCAGATGTTATTATAATTATAGGCATGGGTATGACGGAGGGTTACATATATATTGTACAGCGCGGCCGTATCGGTAATATTAAATACGATGGCGGGCTGAAAAGAGCGGTCCCATTCCTGCCCGGGAATGCTTACATTCTTTTCAAAAACATCAATGGTTCTGCATGACGAACCACACAAAACCATACTTCCAATAATTACAGCAAAAAAAACTGCTGAACCTGATCTCTTTTTCAAGCACATATAATTTTACTTACAAAACATTTAGCACCTGCTCCTTGGCCTTTTCCAGCTCATCTTTCATAAGCACCACGCATTTTTGAATGGTGGCGTCGTATGCTTTGGCTCCCGTGGTATTAATTTCCCTTCCTATCTCCTGTAAAATAAAGGAAAGCTTCTTTCCTTTGGCCTCGCCGTTTTCCTTGAGCAATGACTGAAAATAATCGCAATGGTTTTTCAATCGCACCTGTTCTTCACTAATGTCAATCTTTTCAATGTAGTATATCATTTCCTGCTCCAGGCGGTTGCTGTCAAAATTATCTTTTCCTACATTATCTTCCAGCAGCTTCTTTAACCCTTCCCGTATCTTTTGCTGCCGTAAGGGTTCCAGCTCAATCACTTTTTTTTGCTGCTCCCTGATATTATCAATACGCTGCATAAGGTCTCTTTCAAGCACGGCGCCTTCATTTACCCGGTGTGCATTAATATTGTTAACAGCGCTGAGCAAAACCTGTTGAAAGCCTTCCCAGTCGTCTGCATCTAATACTTCGGTAGAAGGCACTACCACTTCGGGTAATTTAAGCAATGAACTTAAAATGGAGCCGGTATCGAGGTGCAGGTTCTCGGCCAGTTCGGCCAATGACTGGTAATAAGCCTTCGCCAGTTCGGTGTTGATCACAACAGGTCTGGCCGCACCATTTTGTTTAAGCGTAATCATGCAATCAATGCTGCCTCTCAGCAAATTTTCGGAAAGCATATTCCTGATATCAAACTCGTAGGGCCGGAGTAAAGATGGCATCTTCAGGGAAATTTCAAATTGCTTCCCGTTCAGGGATTTGATCTCCACTAAAAATGTTTTTTTCCCAATGGCTTGTTCTGCACGTCCAAATCCCGTCATTGACTTTAGCATACTCCAATATGTTTAGTTGGCAAGGTAATTTATTTTCCGAAGAGTTTACGATAGATTGTGTATTGCGATAAGGATCTGATATCTCCGGGCTGCATACCTTCTGCTGTAATATTTTCAATACGGAGGCGAATTAACCGGAGTACCGGGAAGCCGGTATAAGCCATCATTTTACGTACCTGCCTGTTCTTTCCTTCTGTAAGGATCAGCTTTATCCATGACGTAGGAATATTTTTGCGAAAACGTATGGGAGGATTGCGATCCGGCATGCCAGGCGCTTCTTCCAATAGCAAGGGCTTGCAGGGCTGGGTACGGTAGCGGGCGCCATTGATATTAATGGGTATGCCTGCTGCCAGCTCCTGTAATGCTTTATCCGTTATTAATCCTTCACACTGGGCCAGGTATTCCCGCTCGTGTACAAATTGCGGATGCAGCAAACGATGATTTAAAGAAACATCGTTGGTTAAAATAAGAAGGCCTTCACTATCGTAGTCTAACCTTCCCACCGGGTATACATCTTTTTCAACAGTAAAAAAATCTTTCAGGCATGCTTTGCCATCAGAAGAGGTAAACTGTGATAATACCAGGTAAGGTTTATAAATAATGTAGTATTTGTATTGCATGGCAAATAAAAAAGCCTCCTGTTTTGCAGGAGACTTCATTATATGGATGGGTTAGTAAGTACCGGGAAATAAATTTCCCAACACAATATTAAAAATAATTTTTTCTAACAAGAAAATTTTTCGATTAATTTTTATACACATTTTCGTTCACCCGCTTGTGGATATCACCCGTTTTTAAAAAAAGGGGTACCGGAAACTTGTGATCTTACGTTTTGGTATTCCTCTTTTTCGCGGCTATAAATACACCTCTTAAAAAAACGTTTCCACTTCTTTATAAAAATAAAGTTTGCTGCAATGCAGTTTTGTTTTCTTTGTAACCATTGATACCACTGCATTAGCCGCGTTTCATTTATTCCGTTATATAGTTGAAAAGCAATTAAAGAAACCGGCAGAATTAGTTTACTGAAGTTGTACAAGCTGTTTTACTTTTGCTAAAACTTCGCTCATGAAATTTCCATCTCCCGTTTCTGTTCAATGGTTAGCGGCATTAATTGACGCCGGCATTGTGGGTAACATTAACGGTTCCGTAACGGGTATAAATGAAATTCACCGGGTAGAACCCGGCGATATTGTATTTGTAGACCATCCCAAGTATTATGATCAATGCATTAATTCTGCGGCAACCTGCATCATCATTAATAATATAACGGCCTTCCCGGAAGGGAAAACATTACTGGTAACTGAAAACCCTTTTGAAGCCTATCTTACCATCGTTCGTCATTTCAGGCCCTACACTCCGGCTATTAAAGCGGTCAGCGACACCGCGGTAATCGGGGAAGGAACATCCATAGCGCCGGGTGTGGTTATTGGCAATGAAGTAACGATTGGAAATAATTGTATCATCCATCCCAATGTTACTATTCTTGATCATTGTACCATTGGTAATAATGTAATCATACAGCCGGGTACCGTTATTGGTTCCGATGCGTTTTATTATAACAGCAAAAAGAACCGTGAAGTATGGTATAAGAAGATGGAAAGTTGCGGAAGGGTAGTAATAGAAGATGATGTGGAAATTGGAGCGGGCTGCACCATTGATCGTGGAGTAACCAATGACACCGTAATTGGCAGCGGCACCAAAATGGATAATATGGTGCATGTTGGACACGATACCATCATCGGTAAAAATTGTTTGCTGGCAGCGCAGGTGGGTATAGCGGGTGGTGTTGAAATCGGTAATGGGGTAACCTTATGGGGACAGGTGGGGGTAAGCAAAACATTAACTATAGAAGATAATGTTACGGTGCTGGCACAAAGCGGTGTGGGCGGCTTATTGGAAAAAGGGAAAACCTATTTTGGTTCTCCTGCAGATGATGCCGGGATAAAGAAGCGCGAGCTGGTTTGGATAAAACGCATACCGGAAATATGGAAAAAGGTAATGATGCTAAATGGGCAGTAGGCAATAGGGAATGTACTTTTCATTTCGGGAGACGATAGACGCGAGACGACAACTATTCACCACTCACCGTTCACTTTGTGAAACGATAGACGTGAAATTTTTTCACGTTTTTCATATTCACCGCTCACCACGGAATATTGTTCTCAGGAACGTTTTCTTCCAACGGCTCTTCTTTTTCAGGCTCAGGTTCACTGTTCATCTTAGCCCTCATCTCCTCCTCAATCCTTGCTTTCTTCTCCTCAATCCTTGCTCTCATTTCCTCAATGGTATTCATGTAGGGGTAATAATCAGAGGGAAGGAACTCTGCCATTTTTTCCCAGGCCCAGTAGCCCAGTGTAAGCACATCTTTCTGGTCAAAATAATAACCGTTTTCTTCAACAATAATGCCATTGGCAATATCCAGTATGGATATTTGCACAGGGGTGCTCATGGGGAGTTTGTTGGAGGCCAGGTAAGCAGGTCCGGGTTTTTCTTTTGAATATACCACCCTGAGCTTGCCTGGAAAGAAAAGTTCCACCCGTTTAAATTCAAGGGTATCGTAATAAGGCGCTTCATAGGGGTTATATATGGGTGAAGGGCTGCTGTTGCCATCGCCGATAAGCTCAATCCTGAATCCATCGCCGTTTAATGTACTGTCGTGATATGCACGCAAAAACTGAAGTACAGATCCGTTATAGGCTATTTTCCTTTTTTCTGTCCATACCAGCATTTCTTCATCACTGCCCTCCATTTGCTCGTAAAAGGGATAGCCGGCATACAGCGTTTTGCCATTATCATATTCATGCACAAAGGAATCCAGTTGGTATTTAATAACATAGCCCAGGGCTTTGTTATTGATGATCAGAACGGAATCACCTGTAACCTTCAGCCGCTTTCTTTTCCTGCTGTAAAAAAAGCGCAGCACTTCGGGGTTTACAATTTCACATTCCTTACTGTTACCGGTTTTACCTATAAAATTATCTGTAAGGAACTGCCCGTATTTTTCCCAGCCGTTCGCTACTTCGTTGGTAGCAACAATAGCTACCTCTTCGAGGCTTTTTTCCTTTTGGTAAAGCGCTATGGTAAGATCAGCCACTTCGGGCATGGTATTGCTGATGCGGACAGATTGCGTTTCTAATCCCATGAACGAAATCACCAGGTCATAACCGCCATTGCTTAAATTAAGCCGGAACTCCCCGTTGGCATTGGTAACTGTACCAATGGTAGTATTCTGACAAAATACCGAAGCGCCCTGTAAGGGTTGCTGGGTGAGGGAATCTATTACTTTCCCGGCTACGCGAAAACTGCCCTGTGCCATTACAAAAACAGGCAGCAACAGCACCGGTAATAATTTTACTATTCTTATCATTAGCTAATAGTTATGAAGCGCAATGTAATTTATAACGAAAGAAAACCTGTTGCATACCATTCCTTTCGTTGCAGGTTATCAAATGACAAATGCCCTGCCATTTTATGCTTTCTGTAAAATATATAATAACATTAACGTGGCAGAATTATTGCCTGGATCTGTATTCATTACAGTATTCTTCAATAGTTTGCTGCAGTGGCCTGTATGCAAATTGTGGTAATACTTTCAGGAGTTTGCTGCTGTCGAAATATACCTTTATGCCTGCCGTCTCTGTAGCTGCTTTGGTAAGTAACGGTTCGCCTCCGCCAAACCATCCTCTTATCTTTTCTATCCGCCACAACAAACCTGCCATATAGGGGGAAACTTTTTTATAAGGAGGCTTTTTACCAAAAGCCGTTGCCATTACGGTAAACAATTTTTTAAATGGCCAGTTTTCGGCGCTGATGATAAATCTTTCGTTAATGATATTGCTTTCCATAAGCAATATCATGGCGCCGGCAACATCGGCGGCATCTACCATACCGCTGATCCCTTCGGTATACCAGGGAAACTGATTCCAGGCTTTTTTAAAAATGGCAGATGAACCCCTTTCCCAGTTCCCTGCTCCCAAAATAAGCGTAGGATTTACAATAACGGCATTTAACCCTTCGCTTATGCCCCGCCAAACTTCCAGCTCCGCGAAATATTTGCTGCGTCCGTAGTCGGAATTATTGCTGTCTTCTTCCCACCGGGTTGCTTCGGTTACCTGCATGCCATCGCGCTTGCGTCCCAGCGCCGAAACAGAACTTACGTGCATTAATTTTTGTACGCCTGTTTTGAGCGCCGCATTCACTATATTAGCAGTGCCTTCCGCATTTACTTTAAGCAGTTCATACTTTTTTTTAGGATTGAAAGATACCGTGGCGGCACAATGATAAACCTGCTGCACCTGCCGCATGATCTCTTCCAGCAGTACCACATCATGAATATCGCCTTTTATCCATTGTACCTGGTTTGCATAACCGGTTTGCGGGATTGTTTTCCTGTAAAGCGCAATTACTTTTTTTTCACGGGCAACCAGTTCGCGCAAAAGATAGCTGCCTAATAACCCTGTGCCACCCGTAACAAAAACCATTTGGATTTATGATTTGAGATTTATGATTTGAGATTCCAACATCCCCGCATTTTCATATTAGCCACGGCGGACAGATTTGATTTTTGATACTTTGCTGTTCCCTTGCAACCTGTAACCATCTCCCTCATTTCCACATTCCTCACATCTCCACATTTTTCAATCCCTACACCAGCCCTGTGAACTGCTTCAAAAATCTTACATCGTTTTCGCTAAAGAGGCGGATATCATTAATGCCGTATTTTAAAAGCGCGGGACGCTCAACGCCCATGCCAAAAGCGAAGCCGGTATATTTATCCGGATCAATATGGCAGTTTTCCAGCACATTCGGATGCACCATACCGCAGCCCAGTATTTCAAGCCAGCCTGTGTATTTGCATACATTACAGCCTTTGCCTTTACACAACAGGCAACTGATATCCATTTCGGCGCTGGGTTCGGTAAAGGGGAAATAGCTGGGACGGAAACGAACGCTCACATCATTGCCGTACATTTCTTTTACAAAAAAGTAAAGCGTTTGTTTAAGGTCGGCGAAAGAAACGTTTTCATCAATATACAATCCTTCTACCTGATGAAAAAAGCAATGGCTGCGGGCGCTGATGGTTTCATTGCGGTACACTCTTCCCGGGCAAATAATGCGCAAAGGCAAAATGCCTTTTTCCATTTCCCTGATCTGGATATTGCTGGTATGGGTGCGCAACAGCCAGGCAGGATCGGTTGAAATATAAAAAGTATCCTGCATGTCGCGTGCAGGATGATATTCGGGTAAATTAAGCGCGGTAAAATTATGCCAGTCATCTTCTATTTCGGGTCCTTCGGCAACCGAAAAGCCCAAACGCCGAAAGATGGAAACAATGCGGTTACGCATCATGCTGATAGGGTGGCGGCTGCCCACGGGAATAACATCTCCCGGCAGGCTCAGGTCAATAGCAGCTACAGCGGATGCCTGGCCGTTAGCCCCGGCTTCTTTCAGTTCGTTATATTTTGTTTCTGTAAATTGCTTGAACTCGTTTAATATTTGTCCAAACTCCTTTTTCCGGTCTGCGGGTACCTGCTTCATCTCGCCCATCAGGTTTTTTACCAGGCCTTTGGTACCCAGATAAGTAATGCGGAATTGTTCGGCGGCTTCTGCACCGGTGCCGGCATAGTCGTTTATTTCCCGGCGGTATGCCTCAATTTTTTGTAACAGCGCTTCCATTGCGCGAAGATAAGAAAAGGAAAATCTTTAATACAGATCATCCAGCTTCATCTTCAGGTATTTGGTTACGCTCCGGTGGGTGCTGATGAAGGTAATAACGATTCCTATAACAATAAGTCCCAGGAATAAAATGGCCAGCAGGGTATAATCGCGCAGCGCTTTAATTTCAGGAAGCCATTTTTCAACACTAAAAATAAAGATAAGCACCACTACTATTGCTATAAGGGCGCTTACAAAGCCGTTCACCACTGCTTTTAAATCAAAAGGTTTGGAAATAAACCAGCGGGTAGCGCCTACCATTTGCATGGTTTTTATCAAAAACCGGTTACTGAACATGGCCAGCTTGATCGTATTGTCAATGAGAATAAGCACCAGAATACCCAGTAAGGTTACGGCGCCCAGCAAAACCCAGCCTACCTTACGCACTACATTATTAAGGTTGCTCACTACTTCATCGGGATACCTGATATCGCTGACGATGATGTTTTCGGAGAGATCTGCCGTTATGTTGGTAAGCGTATCTTTGTTTACGTATTCCGACTTAAGATTAAAATCAATACTTGCCGGCAGCGGGTTATAATCCAGCACTTTATCCCAGTCTTCATTACCTTCTTTTATAAATTTCTCTTTGGCCATTTCTTTGGTAACATGCTCTGCCGCTGAGGCATAGGGTTTCAGCCTGATGTAGGAGATCAGGCTGTCAATATCTGCCTGGGGGGCATTTTCGCGCAGGTATACCTGCACCTGCACACTCCCACGGAAATACCGTTCAAGCTTGCTGCCGTTTATAACAAACCAGCCTAAAATACCAACAAGGATGAGCAGGGATGCTACGCCAAGAATACTAAAGAAATAAGAAGGTTTACTCCTTCTCATGGAAGTTTTACTGATTTCAATCATTGAAACAGGATTAATTAAGTTCTGTAATGACAGCATTTTGCCAAAAGAAGGAAAAGCTTTTTGTTGCTTTCCGCTTTTCAGGCGCCATGCGAATTTCCGGTTTATTACTACAAACGTAGTGACGGTACGGCCGGCGTTGGGCAAAATTAACGGTTTTATGGCTGCTTTCCGTAATTTTGCCCCCCACTTAACGGCCGATTGAATTGAATATTTTTACAATGGCCATTTACTTTGTAGTATAAGGGATTTTTAACATTATGGAATACAATTTCAAAGCCATAGAGCAACGCTGGCAGCAGCAATGGAAAGCGGAAAGTATATATAAGGTGAGCAATGATACTTCCAAACCCAAATATTATGTTTTGGATATGTTTCCGTACCCAAGCGGCGCCGGTTTGCATGTGGGTCATCCTTTGGGGTATATTGCCAGCGATATCTTTGCCCGTTATAAACGGCTGAAAGGCTTCAATGTATTACATCCTATGGGGTATGACGCATTTGGACTGCCAGCCGAACAATATGCCATTGATCATGGTATTCATCCTGCCGTATCCACCGAAAATAATATTAATACGTTCAGAAAGCAGTTAGATAATATTGGATTTTGCTACGACTGGAGCCGCGAGATCCGTACCAGCGATCCCTCATATTACAAATGGACACAATGGATCTTTTTGCAATTGTTTAAAAGCTGGTACAACAGGGATACAAGAAAAGCCGAAAGCATAGATGGATTGATTAAAATTTTTGAAACGGAAGGAAATGTTGATCATCCTTTCCCGAATAATAAATCTCAAATAATAAATCTCAAATCTCAAATTTTT
>CAYVEI010000162.1:0-3463 GCA_964450515.1 uncultured Terrimonas sp.
TTCACAAAATTCCAGAAAATACCCATTTTAAAAAGTAACCCCTGGTAAGGATATAACGGCGCGGCCATATTGTTATTGGTAAAGGAAAAACGGTCCAGTTCAAGCGTATTCAGGTTCTCCAACCGTACAAAAGCGCTGAAGCTCCTGATCCTGAAGTTCACAAATGCTGCAATGTCGGGCAAGTTAGCTATGCGGATGCTATCCTGCGGAAAGAACTGTCCTGTTACCGGGGAATAGTTATCGGCAGTATAGGGTGTATAATACCTCGAATCTAACCCTAAAGCGATATTCAGGTTCCTGAAGAATTGTCCCTGGAAAACAATACGGTTGCGCAGGTACAGCAGCGGGATATTAACGGGTGTATTACCGGCTGTTTTTTGAAGCGCCACATCTGTATACCAATGCCAGAACTTACTTATCCTGAAATCTTTGCTGCCTTTAATTTGCAGCACGTTAAAGGGGGAAGCCTGCTGGTCTGCTTCATAAAAATTTTTGAAATAGGCATAATTGCCAATAAGATAATAATGACCGCTGAGCTGTAATTGTAAAGCTGGAACCGTAAGCGCGCCGAACAGGTGCGTAATATTTTCTTTATTCGTACCGTCTGCAGGTGGCTTAACCGGAAACCCGCTGGTATTGCGGAGGAGGTAAGATGGTGTTCGGTTGGCATTTTCGAAACCAACCTGCAGCGATCCTAATGTATTGCTGAGTAGCCTTTGCAGGCTTACATAAGCCCTGTAATCGCCGGCATTAAACCCTGTAGGATACAGTTGGGCATAAGCCTCAATGTCCCATTTTTTATTACGGGTGCGGTTCCTGTATTCGCCATGCAGAAAAATATTGTACAGCATATCGCGTGTGGAATCGGTCCTTTTCAGAGACAGGTTTTGCATGCCGGCGCCCACTTTCAAAAATTGCTGCTGGTTTTTTATATCGGGAAACTGGTATACGGAAAAATCGTTAATGATTTCTTTCCAGCTATCCTGGTAAAGCAGTTTTTGGGTAGCGCTGTCTAACGCGATATCATAATTTTTTTTATAAAAAGCGCTGTCCGGCGCAATATCCTGGAACAGGTACTTATACGTATTATATTGTAGCGTATGCTCAATGCGGAAACGGGGATAAAAAAGTTTGATAACCGTAGAATCGGTTACTAATGAATCTTTTTTTCCAAAATCGTATTGTTGTCTTACTAATAGCTTTAGCTGGTTATATTTATTCCCTGTTTTTAATTGTGTGTTAAACGGGTCGCGGCTGTAGGTGGCATCGCCCGCGGTATTGATGGGGATATTAAAGCGGTCTGAATAGGTGCCTGTTTTATCTACCAGGAAACTGTCATTGGCTATACCGCCGTTTTCGGCAGACTGGAGCCCGTTGGTTAGCCCGATAAAATAGATGCCATATCTTTTATTGGGCGACTGGTAATAGGTATTGAACCGTAAATTGGAGTGATTGGTACTCTGGCTCTTAAAAAATCCCGGTGCATTAATAAGCCGGAACTGGAAAGCGAAATTCCAGTTGGGTTTGATATTTTGTGTATGTAAAATATTAATGAATTGCTCGGCGCCGCTGCCAATCAGGTAATTTAACTCGGTAAAGGGCCGTGTGGTATTATAAAACCGGGTTTGTTCAACATTAAGAGCATAGGCGTCAAAAGCATGGAACCCCGGATCCCATCCCGGAGCTGTTGATGGATTGAACAAAAGGGAAGTGGTGGCTGTTCCGTTATTTCCCAGCCATACATATTCCGACTTTAAGGGAACCTTTATATAAAAATCAATTAAAGAAGAATCGAAGGTATAGGAGCGTACCGAATCAATATATTTAAAGCGTATGCTTACGGAATCTGCGAAAGGATCGCGGTGCTCAAATTTGATGGAATCATTTCCTCCCGATCTGCCTCCCCTCCCCATATTACTGATATTGCCCAGCCTGCCCGGAAGCCGCTGCGATAAGGCGGGCAATGCGGAACCCACCAATATGGATAACAGTAAGTATGTAAATATTTTCTTCAATGCTGTTAGCTTAATCCTGTTCACGGCGAAAATACCTGAAATCGGCTCATATCTGTTGAAAAAAATGGGTGGATCAAACAGCTTTAACTAACTCTTTAAATAAGGCAGTAAGCTTTGGCTCCGCCGCGGATGCCGCCTCCAGTACTTCTTCATGTGTAATAGTATTATCTTCCTCACGTATGCCCAGGTCGGTAATTACGCTTATGCCAAACACCTGTATGCCGGCATGCGCCGCCACAATCACTTCCTGTACCGTGCTCATCCCTACGGCATCTCCCCCCAGCACATGAATCATTTTATATTCTGCACGCGTTTCAAAAGTAGGTCCCGTTACGCCAAAATATACCCCTTCTTTTACAGGGATACCCAGTTGTCCGGCAATTACTTTTGCTTTACTGATCAGCGCTTTTGCATAGGGTTCGCTCATATCCGGAAAACGGGTACCAAAGGCATCTTCGTTTTTGCCTATTAGAGGATTTACGGTTGCCAGGCTAATGTGGTCGGTAATGATCATGAGGTCGCCAACGGCAAAAGCAGTATTAACGCTGCCCGCCGCATTGCTGATGAGCAGGGTGTGAACGCCGAGGAGTTTCATTACACGAATGGGAAAAGCAACTTCCGTAGCAGTATGTCCTTCGTAAAAGTGCAGGCGCCCCGCCATTACCACAATATTTTTTGTTCCGATTTTACCAAAGATCAGCCTGCCCGAATGGCCTTCAACCGTGGAAACCGGAAAATGAGGTATTTCGGTATAACGGATTTCTTCTACAACCGTCATTTCGCTTACAAAATTGCCCAGTCCGCTGCCCAGCACTATACCTGTTTCAGACGGCATGTTATAGCGGCTTTTAATATAGGTAACGGCTTCCCTTATGTTATCGGGTATAGTGGTCATGCAGGTATTTTATGGCGGCAAAGATAAGAAGAGGAGAAGGAAAAAAGAGGAGAGGCAAAAGAAGCGTGTTTGCCTGCCGGCATTCATCGAAACTTTTAGCAGTTTTACCGGTTTTACTATACTTGAATGAGATGTTTAACGTTTTGCAAAGATGGCTTCACCCTAAATATACACCCTATGGTTATTAAAAAATTAAGGCTTTTTTTGCTGGTGATCCTTTTACCGGCAATGGTATTTATGCTGGCAATAGGAATGCAGCAATACCAGCATACCGCTGTGGCGCAAAATGCCGGAACTGATATTTCAACGGTTGCTACCTGCACAGGAAGCAAGAACTGTAAAGCATGCAAAAATTGCAGTTCCTGTAAGCATTGTAAACAGGAAAAGGGTTCATGCGGGGTATGTAAATAAAATATTTCTGCTAACGAATTAGCCGCAGATACGCAGATCAATAAAGACTGTTCACTTTTGGGAACAAAAGGAACCACATAGTGTGATATGCCACAAAGACACAAGGTCACAAAGGAAAACGCTTTGTGGTTTCGTGTCTTTG
>CAYVEI010000162.1:3563-5783 GCA_964450515.1 uncultured Terrimonas sp.
TCTTTTTCTGTTGCTTTATTGAACCAGCCAAGCGCTTTGTTCAGGTCTTTCCCATTTTCAAGATAATAAGCAGCGGCCGCGAAATAAGGGAAATTTTCCTTTCCTTCCAGGCTGCTGATCTGCGCATTGATCTTGGTGTTTACATCCGTAGTAATGGGAACGATAATAACGGTTCTGTCCCATCCAATGATCATGTCCATAGAGGAAGGTAAGATGTTGTCAAAAGAAATTAAAAAAGACTCCAGAGGAAAAGGGAGGTCTACGGCGTTAATCTTAACGCGGGCTACATCCTGGTCTTCTTGGTAAGCAGACGGGCTGGTTACATTCAATTGTTTGGTTAAAATAACCGTCCATTCGGATGCGTTGGGAATAGTAAGCAATCCGTATTTCCCGGCGGGGATTTTTTTACCGCCAAAAGTAACATCATCACCAAAACTAATAGTGGTAGCGGCGTTTGCACCCGTACGCCATACTTTTCCATAAGGTACAAGATCACCAAAGATGGTTCTGCCTTTTACTGCTGGTCTTGAATAAGACAGCTCAACAGCAGATAAGCCAAACTCCTGCTTTACGGTTTGCGATGGCGAAGCGGCAGGCGTTTTTAATTGTTGTGCTCCTGCAAAACAGATCATTGTAGAAAAAGCGGCAAGTAAAAAGATCTTTTTCATCTGTAGTTGTTTTTTGGTTGATTAATCAGGTCGTTGTTTGTATGCATAAACCCTGCGGTATGCATGGTTTATCGCACTGTTATTTATTGCGGCGAAGATAATGTTTACAGTGATGTAATTCAAGCCGGAAAGGAAATTGAAAAGAATTATGCCAGGTTTAACAAAATATGCGCTTCATCATCAGGCTTGCTGTAGTGATCAGAACTGAATGGTAAGCGTTACCTGTGCTGTACCACTGCCTTCTGTTAATTTCCATTGGGGGCCTTCTTTTACCACGCGGATGGCTTCTTTATTACACTGCGGGCAGGTAGAATGTATGATCTTAAAATCCGAGAGCCGGCCGTATTGATCAACAGAAAACGACAGATCAACAAATCCCCGGCTGGTGCTGAATGCCGTTTCCGGCAAACGGGTATTGTTCACTAAGTAAATATCATAATTGCCCCAGCCGTCTGCAGGTTCTGCCTCAGGCGTTTCACCGGCGTTTTCATCCCTGGCTATGGTTTTTTTCTTGCGGGTACCATAGCCCAATACTACAACTTCCGACAGTTGCTTACCATCGGGCTGTAGTATAACGTTGTTAACAGGGGCGCCGGCATATAAAACCACCTGTTGCGGCTGAAAGCCTACAGATTTCATATTCACTAACAATGAGGTGTCGCCGCTTAATAATTTAAAATTTCCCCAGGCATCGCTATAGGTGCCAGCCGGTGTATTGCCAATACGGATATTTACAAAGGGCAACGGCTTGTTATGGTTGTCGGTTATTTTGCCTGTAATTATATTGGTATTAATCGTTCCCGGAGCGTTGTTTGGACTTGCTGAGATAGGTATGGTACGGGATTCTGTTACCGGGCTTTTTTCAGCTTCCGCTTCTTCCGCTTTCTGCGCTCTTAGCATGTTGGCTACTGTAGCCTGGTCTGCCGCACTAACCCTTAAATCAGGAAAGGCTGAATCATTTTTTGTTTTGGGTTGGGATGCAACAGAAGGCTTTGTTTTTTTGGGGGCGGCAGGAGGTAAAGCAGGATACGCTTTCCCGGGCTTTGGAGCCGGCGTATTGCTTTGTTCCCGGTTTTTGTTCTCCTGCACAGCACTATCCGTTGAACCGGTGACTTCGTCCGCTATTTTATCAGTATTTTCTTTTTCCTGCAAAGGCTCAATTTTCTGCTCTTTTTCTTTTTGCTGCGCGATATTGTTTTCAGTTGGTGTAAGCCAGTACCAGGTAAACGCTGTTCCCAACACAATAAGAATGGCTGCTGCGGCGCTCCACCATATTTTTGTGCTGCGCAGTGGTATTACTTTGGCGCCGGCTTTTTCCTGTAATCTTTTTTTGAGGTCTTCTGTATCCTGTAAAAGCGTTTGCGGGGAGTGCTGCATATAGCCTTCTATTGCCTCTGCCAGGAAAGGATCCTCCAGCGCGGCTTTTTCCAGGGCATGCCTTTCCTGTGCGGGCATCTGCCGGTTCCGGTAGCGTTCTATATCCGCTGCTGTGTATGGTTTGATATGTTTATTGTTTTCCGGCATGGGTTACTTAGTCAGTGGTGAGTGGTGA
>CAYVEI010000162.1:5883-10440 GCA_964450515.1 uncultured Terrimonas sp.
CTCACTCCTCTTCCATACAATTTTTCAAATTCCTCCTCCCGTTTTGAATATAGCTTCTTACTTTATTCCATTCATAGCCTGTAATTTCGGCAATTTCGTCATAGCATTTTTGCTGTAAATAAAATAGTTCAACTGTTTTTTTCTGTTCTTCCGACAGGGTTTGCATGCATTTCTCTAATTTAACAAATTGTTCTTCTTTTTCCAGCACGCCATTAAGATGCACGGTTTCTTCCAAATGCATATAATCCGGGTTAAATTCGGTGGTTTTCAGGTTTCTGGGGGTACGCAACTGCATCAGGCAGTAATTACGGGTAAGCGTGTGCAGCCAGCTTTTAAAATTATTCACTTCATGCAGTTTGAGTTTCTCAACCAATGCTTCAAAAATGCTCATCACGGCATCTTTACTGCGCTCGCTGTCTTTAAAATACTTCAGGCAAACCCCGTATACCAGTTCCATATACCGCTGGTACAGGTTAGACAGCACACGCATATCCTGTGTTTGTTTATACAAAGCTATCAGTTCCAAATCTGTGTTGCCGGCGGTTGATATGTTTTTAATAAAATTCAAACAATAATAAAAAAGTGAGAATCAAAGATAAAAGATAATAGGAAAGAGAAGCATAATCAGTTCTGTACCTTTTTCGGCATAAATATTTTCATGCGTGTATGTAATGTTATCCGTTATGGCATCCATCATTCAAACTAAACCTTAAAAATTATTTGTATGAAGCAGGTAACCATTTACGGCATAATAATCATTGCCGCCTTAACGGCTTTTTTGCCGCGCACTTCTTTTACGGTAAAAGGTAAAGTAACCGATAGCACAGGCGCTATCCTTTCTGCGGTATCCGTTACCGAAAAAGGTACGGCAAATATTACCCAAACCGATACCAATGGCAATTTTGCCATTACCGTTGCGGATGCCGGTGCCATATTGGTTTTTTCATCGGTGGGATATGATACCAAAGAAATTAAAGTCTCAGGCAAATCAATGCTGCACGTGCAGCTAACCGGATCAACTGCAAACCTGGAGGAAGTTGTAGTTACAGCATATAGCGCTGTTAAAAAGAAAAGCATTACGGGAGCGGTAATGCAGGAGTCGGAAGCAGATATGATGCTGCAGGGTAAAGTGGCAGGTGTAGCAATAAGAGGAAATGCTTCCTATCCTTCGCCCGCTGCAAGAAAAACGCGTAATCAGAATTACCGGTTGTACCAGCACCGGGATGAGGGTTTTAATACCGAAGGGTACGACGGGATTGTGGAAAACCGTTTTCTTACGGTGAAAGATAATCCGCTGTCTACTTTTTCTATAGATGTAGATGCGGCTTCTTATAGTAATGTACGGCGCTATTTAAACAACGGGCAGTTGCCACCTGCCGGGGCAGTGCGCACAGAAGAGCTGATCAATTATTTTCATTACGATTACCCGCAGCCGGAAGACGGTAAACCCTTTTCTATATATACCGAATTGTCTGAAGCGCCCTGGAATAAAGATCATCGCTTGGTATTGGTGAGCCTGCAGGGAAAGAAAGTGGCAACGGAAAATATCCCGGCCTCCAACCTGGTTTTTTTGATTGATGTATCGGGTTCAATGGAAGATGCCAATAAGCTGCCCCTGGTAAAGCAATCTATGAAGTTGCTTACAGATCAACTGCGCGAAAAGGATAAGGTGACCATAGTGGTATATGCCGGCAGCGCAGGACTGGTATTACCCGCTACAAGCGGAGCAAATACACAAACCATAAAGGATGCTATTGAACGGCTGACGGCGGGTGGCTCTACGGCAGGTGGCGAAGGGATTAAATTAGCGTACAGCATAGCCAGGCAAAATTTTGTGCAGGGCGGTAATAACCGCATTATTTTATGTACCGATGGCGATTTCAATATAGGGGCCAGCAGCGATGCCGATATGGAAAAATTAATTGAACAGGAAAGGAAAAGCGGTGTTTTTTTAACGGTGCTGGGTTATGGCATGGGTAATTACAAAGACAATAAGATGCAGAAGCTGGCCAACAAAGGCAATGGCAGTCATGCATATATTGATGATATGAGTGAAGCGAAGAAAGTGCTGGTGAGTGAATTTGGCGGCACCTTATTTACCATTGCCAAAGATGTGAAATTGCAGGTAGAATTTAACCCTGCCAAAGTACAGGCTTACCGTTTAATAGGTTACGAAAACCGCTTGCTGAATAAGGAAGATTTCAACAACGATAAAAAAGATGCCGGTGAGCTGGGGAGCGGACATACGGTTACGGCTTTATATGAGGTTATACCCGCAGGTGTAAAGAGTAATTTTACAGAAAAGGTTGATCCGCTGAAATACCAGTCTGCAAAAAATAATACGGCAAATAATAATTCCCCCGAGCTCATGACGATCAAATTCAGGTATAAAGACCCGGATGGAGAAAAAAGCAAGCTGATAGAACACCCGGTTGTTGACGGGCACGTGGCATTAACCCACACTTCCGCTAATTTCCGCTTTGCCGCTGCCGTGGCCCAGTTCGGTATGTTGCTTGCGCACTCCGAATTTATGCAGCAATCTTCATACAACAATGTGCTGGCAATGGCTAATTCTGCTATTGGTGCTGATCAGGAAGGTTATCGCAAAGGCTTTTTGGAATTGGTAAGGAAAGCAGGAAGCCTGGCGAAGAAGGAAAAGCGCGTTAAAGAAGAGGATGAGCTGGTAAGAAGAAAATAGTATACCGTGAGTAAGGAGCATAGCGTATAGCGCCTGTGCAGGTGGTACGCTATGTTTTTTTTATGCATATTGCCAATGAATGATCATATTGCTCCGGGTAATAAATAGCTAATTGGAGAGTGATGATTATAAATTACAGTGTATTTTTATGCAAGGTCGTTTGTATAGCGTAGCATTATGAAATTAGACAAATTTGTATCAGCCCTGTTCATAGCAGTTGGGGTTGCCTGGTTTTTCCCGCAATTCGGTTCCGCTCAAAGTGGCATTCCGCTAGATAGTATTTGCAGCGCCGGTATTGCTCTGATCTTCTTTTTTTATGGCGTGAAGCTAAGCCCGGAGAAAATAAAGGCAGGATTAAAAAACTGGAAGCTGCATGTTGTTATCCAGTCGGCTACATTTATTATCTGTCCCCTGCTTGTGCTTATGGCTCATCCTTTTCTGCAAACGGAACACCAGGAAATGATCTGGCTGTCTGTGTTTTTTTTAGCGGCGTTGCCATCCACTGTTTCCTCATCTGTGGTAATGGTAGCTATGGCAAAAGGTAATCTGCCGGCGGCTATTTTTAATGCCAGCATTTCGGGGCTCATTGGTATTGTTTTAACACCATTATGGATGGGTTTATTTATGCAGCAGCAGCAAAATAATTTTGATTTTCTGCATATCTATTTCAGGCTGATGGTTGAAATTATTATACCCGTAATTGCCGGCATTGCACTGCAACGTGTTCTTGGGCACTGGGCTGCCAGGTATGGTAAACAACTGGCGTTATTTGACAAGAGCGTTATTGTATTAATTGTGTACAAAAGTTTTGCAGAATCGTTTTACGATGGTACATTTTCGGGCATGCAATGGAATGACCTGGCGATGTTATTTGTTATTTCCGTTACTTTGTTTTTTGTGTTATACGGCATCATTTACCTGGTAAGCAGGTTGCTTGCCTTCAGTAAGGAAGACCGGATCACGGCGTTGTTTTGTGGCTCAAAAAAATCATTAGTGCACGGCACCGTATTTTCAAAAGTACTGTTCAGTAATGCGTCTTTTGCGGGTTTTATGCTGCTGCCATTGATGATCTTTCATGCGTTTCAGCTATTTATGGTGAGCTATATTGCCGGGCGGCTTGGAAGGAAAAGTTAGTGTACCGGCTTGTTGCATGATCAATGGTTTGAGAATGGAGAAAAAATGGAAAAAATTCCGTAAAAATGGCTGACAGCAAATTAATTTTCGCAGTAATTTTATTGATTCCCGGAAATAAAAACATAAGGCATGTATATTCCTAAAATGAATGCAATGACAGATTGCGAAGAGATGGTTGCCTTCATGAAACGATTTAGCTTTGCAACAATTGTTACTGCCAGGGAAAATTTCCCTACGGCTACCCATTTGCCCTTTCTTATATCAGTTAGCGATGATAAAATTATACTGACTTCTCATTTTGCAAGGGCAAATGAACAATGGGCGGCGGTTGAAGAAAATAAGGTTTTAGTGATCTTTACTGAACCACACGCTTATATATCGCCTAAAAATTATGATAAGGAGCTAAACGTGCCTACGTGGAATTATATTTCGATTCACGCTTACGGGCAGGGAAGATTTGTTACCCAAACAGATGAGGTTATTGAAATACTGGAAAATACAATTCATAGCTATGAAATGGCTTACATGCAGCAATGGAATAGTTTGCCGGAAGATTTTAAATTGAAAATGATAAAGGGTATTGTGGCTTTTGAAATTGAAGTAACTGAGCTGCAGGCAAAGAAAAAGCTAAGCCAGAATAAAACGGCGGCCGAACAACAAAGAATTATCAACGCACTTTCAGGCAGCGATAATGATAATGAAAGACATATTGCAGATTATATGAA
>CAYVEI010000163.1:0-10424 GCA_964450515.1 uncultured Terrimonas sp.
CCGCCGTGGTGTGCGGGCTTGCAAAAAAGCTGGTCGTGCCAGAACCGTACCGCCGCATTACCGAACAACTGGCTGGCAGCCATTACAAAAGCAGGATTCCAGAGCACATCATGAAAACCATGTGTAATCCGCCAATGCCCCAGCGCATGGAATAATACGGTATCCGGATCGGCCGATTCGTTGGAATGAAACTCGTGAAAAAGCCCGTTGCCCGGGTGAGCGGGATCTGTTATTTCGGCCAATTCCTTATTCAGTTGTTCAACCTGTTTGCTATCGAGCAATTTGATGCCGCTGATATAGCCATATTCATTGAAAAAGGCTACCTGCTCCTGTGTGAGCCTGTATTGTTCCCATCCGGAAGGATCAGACGGCCATTGTGCAAAATCTGAAACAGGCGAAGAAGCTGCAGACAGGTCTGCTATGATTGTATGACTCATGGCTTTGTGGATTTGAAGTAAATTTAAGGCATAAATATTCAGAAACAGAAACAATAACAACCTGATTTTCATTTCCGAACATCCAAAATTCACGTTCGTTTATCGTTTCACGAAGTAATACATCATATTATAGTTAACTTAACACTATCGTTTCCTGACCTTTCCGGCTCTTGATTTTGCCACTAATTGCAAACCAGTTAAGAATTCCTAACAACATTCCTCTTTAAGCTGCTTACTGGTAAACCCTCACATAATCTATCTCCATTGCCTGGGGAAAAACAGTATCATCAATTCCCATTTTACCACCCCAGTCGCCACCAACAGCAATGTTCATCAACAAGTGAAAACGCTGATCGAAAGGCCATTCCCGGTATGTTTTCTTTTCATTTGTGTAAGTAAAGAACAACTCTTCATCTATAAAAATTTTAATCTCATTTTCACTCCAGTCCAGGATATAAACATGAAAAGCATCCGATAAATCGGAACGAAAAGTTTTTGTCCCTTTGTGTGTACCTATACTATGATTATAGGCTCCCGTATGTACGGTACCAAAAACCGAATCGGGTAAATAACCTACATGTTCCATTATATCTATTTCTCCGCTTGCCGGCCAGTCGCCGTATTTCCAATCGGTAGGCAACATCCAGATAGCTGGCCATAAGCCTCGCCCCTTAGGCATTTTAGCCCTTATCTCAACCCGTCCGTATGCCCAGTCGCCTTTGTTTTTACTTGCCAGCCTGGCAGATGTATAGTTTGCACCACCAACATTTTCTTTAACAGCGGTAATACTTAATACGCCATTTTTTACTGAAGCATTCTCCGGTTTTTTTTGAGTGTAATATTGCTTTTCATTATTACCCCAGCCATGTCCGCCGGTATCATAGCTCCATTTGGTGCTATCAGGCAGACCCGTATAATTAAATTCATCACTCCAAACCAGTTTGGAGGCAGGCGCGCCCTTTTCCTTTTTTTGAGCGCATGCCAGCATATAAAAGCAAAAGCATGGCAGGATAAGGATCATGGTAATCTTTTTCAATATTATAAATTTAATGGTAAAAAATTTATTTCTGCTTAATCTAACCTTACGATCAGGTTACCCCAATACTTCCCATGTTGCTATTGTTGCCGTTTTTTGGCAACAATAGCAAGGAAAGGAAGTTGATACAATTAATAAAGCAGGTTTTTATCAGTGATGCAGATCTTTCAACCTGTACCTTTTTCAAATCAATACCCCGGGTTCTGATGATCCTTCAGCATAGGATTTTGTCCCAGCGCATTCAGCGGTATGGGCAGCAGGTAGTTTTTATTTTTATCGAACGACCATTGTGGCGCTCCATCCGGAACCGCATTAATCCTTTCATACGTATATCCACCACCTGAAGGAGTAATCTTCATGCCATGCATTACTTTATTCAGGTTTATTTCTGCCAGTTCCCAGCGGATAAGGTCGAAATAACGTTTGCCTTCAAAAGCCAGCTCCACCCTTCTCTCTCTGCGGATCAGCTCGCGCATTTCCACCTGCGAAGCGCCGGGATATACCTCTGTAAAGGTAGGAATGCCGGCCCGGGTCCTTATTTCGTCTACTGCTTCATAAACCGATGCATCTGGACCAACTGCTTCATTCTGCGCTTCGGCATAATTCAGCAATACTTCGGCATAACGGAAAAAGTAATAGTTCTGCGCGCTGGCTCCACCCTGGAAAATATTAGCGGTAGTATCCATGCGTTTTTTGGTGCAATAGCCGGTATTGGTATTGTCTGTTGCGTCTGCCAGGTCAATCGCGTTGTTTCCTGAACCAACCGCGCTTAAAAATACCAGTCCATTGAATGTGTTACCGTTGTAAAGAATAGATTGCCTGAAGCGAGGTTCCCTGTTGGCGTATGGATTGTTTTCATTATAGCCTGAGCCGGGGTCTGTAATGGCTTTTCCATTGGCCATTGCATAATCATCTACCAGTTCCTGCGTAGGTGTAGAGCCGCCCCAGCTCAGCCATTGGGTACCTACATAATTAGGACCCTGGAACCCTACAATATTGCTGCCTTGCTTTATTGTAAGATATTCGCGGTACAATATTCCTTCATTATTATTGTTACCTGTGGTAAGGAAAAATTCATCGTATTTGGGATACAACGAGTACCCCATCTGCATTACCTGCTTATTGGTAGCTGCCGCAGCGGCCCACCGGCTTAAATCATTACCTGGGTTGTTCCGCTTACTGGCGTAAAATAATTCAACCCACCCTTTAAGCGTTAACGCTGTGCCTTTAGTTACCCTGCCTGCAGTATTCGCAGTGCCTACAATTTCGGGCAACAGTTCGGCAGCATCTGCGAGTTCATTCTGCAGGAAGGCGAAAGTTTCATCAAAACTTGCCCGCGGATGAAAGATTGCGTCTCCGTCGGTAGTACGATTATCTGGTTTGGTAATAACGGGTACACCGCCGTATAACATCCACAACTGGTGATAGAAAAAAGCACGTAATACCTTTGCTTCACCCAGCCTTTTGTTTTTATACTCTTCGGAAAGTTCTGAATTTTCCACCCCCTGGATGAACACATTACATTTACGTACTCTGCTATACAGCGTACCCCATTCCATCCACATGGAAGCTCCGGACCAGTCGTACCATAGTACTTCATTGGCATTTATGTTTGACTTGCTTCTGGCTACCTGCGAGGTAATATTCCAGTTAAAGCCTGTCATCAGATCATCCGACCAGGTATCGAAAGGCTCAAATATAAAATTATTCAAATCCGGAAGGTTGCTGTATACATCGTTCAGCACCAGGTCGGCCGATGATTCGGTAGAAAATGCAGTTCCACTGCTTACCGCGGTGGTATTAGGCACTTCCAGGAAACTATCTTTGCTGCATGCGGAAAATAAAACGGCACAGGCAACACCCAATGTTAAAAACCTGTTTTTATTTATGATAGATTTCATGTGTTTATTTTTTATTGAGTTTTTGTCACATGGAATTCGCCGAATAACCATTCCTGGTGTACAGAATGTTTATGGCTCATTTCATAATGTTCACGATTAAAGTTTAAAATTAAAATTGCACCCTCAGGCCCGCTGTCAATGCTTTTTGTGTGGGGAAATACCATCCTCTGTCGTTGCTTATCTCCGGATCGAAGTTTTCAATCGGGGTCCAGGTAATAATATTCTGACCAGAGATGTATACCGATACTACACTCATCCCCCACCTGCTGGTAATACTGTTGGGAATGGTATAACTCAACATACCGGTTCTTAGCCTCAGGTAGGCAAGGCTTCTGTGCCAGAATGTGGACCTTTGCATATTATTAGGGCTTGGTGACGTGGTCATTCTCGGATAAGGAGCATTGGGGTTGTCGGGTGTCCAGTAATTAAGGGTGGTAACAGGTGCGTTTTTATTATTATCAAACGCCCAGGCAGCACTGCCTGAAAGTTGTATGGCTCTTTGCCCAACACCCTGGAAAAGCAGAGACAGCTCAAATCCTTTGTAGCTCACCGTAGGAGAAAAACCATAAATAATAGCAGGATAAGAAGGGTATCCCATAGCCACCTGGTCGTTAAAATCAATCAATCCGTCTGGCTTGCCTTCCGGTCCGCTAATGTCCGCATATCTTATATCACCCGGATAAACCTTATCGGTAAATACCTGCTTTGCAATTCCTTCCCTCAAAACACCAGGGCTGGCAAAATCGGCTTCGGTAAAATACCCAAGGGCTTTATACCCGAACGGAACATCCAGTGGTCTTCCGGTTTTCCTGAGGTTGGGGTTATCAAATGTGGCAGGATTTTCAAATACTTCTACCATTTTGTTTTTGGCGTAAGTAAAATTTCCGCTGATGCCCACCCGCAAATCCTTTGATATATTGTAGTCGCTTGAAACAGTAAACTCGAATCCATTATTTTTCATAATACCCGCGTTAACCTGCGAAAGCCCGACTCCATATTCTACCGGTACCGTTACGCTGGGCGCCAACAACATGTTGCCACGATTTTCATGGAAATAGTCGGCCTCAATACTTAGCAGCCCATTGAATAATCTCGCTTCAATTCCAATATCGGTTTTAGTTGCTTTTTCCCATGTAATATTGGGATTAGGCTCCGCCCTTTCATATAAACCCTGGGTTTGTGTTCCGTTTAAAATAGCTGAATTGCCATATAGTGCAAACCCTGTCTGGTATTGATAAGGACTTCCCGCGAGGTTAGCAGATTGTCCCCAGGAAGCTCTTAACTTCAGTTCATTCATCCATTGTATGTTCTCCATAAATCTTTCCTGCGACAACCTCCAGGCTGCCGAGAAAGCAGGGAAAAAACCAAACCGGTTGCCGGGGGCAAAGTAGTAGTGCCCATCGTAGCGCCCTGCTGCTTCAAACAAATACTTGTCGTCGAAACCATAGGTAACCCTGTACACCAGCGACCGTTGCTCGGTACCCATAGAGTTGCCATCATTGCTCAGGTCTGTTTCTCCGGCACCACCGGCAAACAGTTCTGGTATGGGCAGGTTATAGTTGTTCCTGCCGGCGCTGAACCGCAACGATTTGGTGTTCCGCGATTCCAGCACCACCAAACCAGTTACAGCACTTTTACCAAAATTACCAACATAATTAATGTACCCCTGGTAGGTAAATGCTTCGGTTTGATGATATTCTTCACTAAACGAAGGAAGTACGGAAGGAGCAATCAATGGATAAGTGTAAGGGCGGGTGGTGGTATCTAAAGTGTAAAAGGGAAAAGATTCATTCCACCGGCGGCTCATGCTTACAATACCGCTATTAGCGGTATTGTAAGGATCGAAGGGGTTAAAATCATAGGAGCCTACAAACTTCACGCTCAATCCTTTAACAGGTAATTTTTGCTCAATGGAAAGCTGGCTGAGCAAAGTATTACCAGTAATATCCTGGTAGCTTGGATTGCCATAAAAATAAGCATACATATAGGGATACAGCCCGTTGCTGTATATTATAGGGGTACTGTTGGGAACCGTATTGATCAGGTTTTCAAAAAGCCCCTGGGTACTGTACCCGGCTCCTGAAAGGTTTCTTTTTTCCACACGGCCGTTCAGCGCTAAACCTATTGTAGTGGTTTTGGTAGCCTGCGCCTGCAAACTGGCAGACACATTATATCTTTGATATTTAATACCGGGGAACATGCCCTCCTGGTTCAAATACCCTAAACCCATGGTATATTTTATGGCTTCGCTGCCACCGTTCAAAGACAAACTGTGGCTGGTAATAAGCGTATTCCTGAGAATCAGGTCCGCCACAGGATCAATGCTTGGGTGCCCGTCGGGATCTGAACCGTCTAAGTATTTTTGTATGCTTTCATCGCTATAGGGCATATCGGTAGAACCTGCATTACGGGCGCCTTCATTTTTCATCAAGGCAAATTGATACGAATTGACAAACCGGGAGATGACGGTAGGATTTTGAAAACCTACATACCCATCATAATTAAGTGTGGGTCTGCCGGCTTTTCCCCTTTTGGTAGTAACCAGTATTACCCCGTTAGCGCCGCCTAAACCATAGGGCGCCACTGCAGCCGCGTCTTTTAATATGTTGATAGACTCAATGTCGGCAGCATTTAACTGGCTGAAGTTCCTGGGAACCCCATCCACAATCAACAGCGGAGCAGAATTACCGTTGGTGCCGATGCCACGGATCATGATCCGGGAAGCATCATTACCCGCCTGTCCGCTAGCCTGGGTAAACAATACACCAGCCGCTCTGCCGCCCAGGGCATTCGACAGATCTCCTACCGGCTGACGCTGTACATCGGCGCCTTTGACAGAAGAAACTGAAGCGGTAAGCGAAGTTCTTTTTTGCGTACCATACCCTACCACTACTACCTCCTCCAGTTTGTCATCACCGGTTTCCAATTCAAAACGCTGCACGCCGCCGCTGGTTATTACCCGCTCAACGCTAACCATACCGGCATAAGTTACCACTAAAATACTGCCCGCATTGGGAACAGCAATTGTAAAGTTTCCTTCCGCATCTGTAATAACAAACGCTCCCCCGCCTTTAATATTAACGGTAGCGCCCGGCAATGATTCGCCGGTTAACTTACCGGTTACTTTACCGGTAACCTGTAATGTTTGGGAAAATGTGGTAAAAGGAAGAAAATGAATAATAAAAAATGTGCATAACAGCAAAACGATATTACGTCTCATAAGCAAACAATTAATGGCAGTTATTAATAAAAAAGTTCTCGTTGCAATTATAAAACTATTCAAAATAGGCCGGCAACTATATTTTTATGGTACATCAATATTACATCACTACTTAATTTTAGTAAAGTTTATACCCCTTCAATACTACAACGGGAACTAATGTTTTTTAATTTAGTATTATCTTTCTGTTTATTATGAAACTATTGCTTGTTTTATTGATTGTAATGTTATCCGTGTTCAGGGGTAAAGCTCAAAATACCATTGGCCTGCCCGAGATAATTAATTATTCCAAACAAACCTACCAGGCGGGCACGCAAAACTGGGATATTTGCCAGGATAAAAACGGAATATTATATTTCGCTAATAATGAAGGTGTACTGAGTTTTGACGGAACTTACTGGAAGATATACCCGCTTCCCAACAAAACAATTGTACGATCTGTTGCTATTGCACCCGACAACAAAATATACGCCGGTGGCCAGGATGAAATCGGTTACTTCTCCCCAGACAAACACGGAGAGCTTGAGTATCATAGCATTAAACATCTTATTCCCAAAAAAAATCGCTCCTTCGCCGATGTTTGGGACATTGTTTGTGTTGACAAACAGGTATTCTTTCGGTCTAACAACCAGATTTTGCAGATGGCAGACGGCAGAATTACGGTTTACCCAGCTACAAACTGGCTTTATATGGGCGCCACTTCCGATATTTTTATTGCGCAGGACGTTAATAAAGGAATTTTGCGCTTTGAAAAAGATGTATGGACACCATTTGTTACAAAAGAACATTTACCCGAAGGACTATTGATAACCGCTGTGCTACGCGGGGGAAAGGACAGTACGCTGATAACCACTTTAAAACATGGCATCTATTTATATGCTCATAATGAATTTAAACCGTTTACTTCCCCGGCGCTTTCTGCCATAGCAGGCTATAATATTTACGGCGCTGCCGCTATTGATGAGGAGCATATTGCATTGGCAACTACCCGGAAAGGCTGCGTAGTAATTGATAGAAAAGGCAACCAGGTACAACTGTTTTCCAGGCATGAAGGGCTGCAGAATAACAATGTGTTAAGCATTTACCCCGACAAGAATAAAAACCTGTGGCTGGGGCTCGATCACGGAATAGATTTTATTGCCTACAACAGTGCCGTTAAAAATATATACCCCGATAAGGAAAATGAGGGATCGGGCTATTCATCCATCGTTCACAACAACAGGCTTTACATTGCAACCACCAACGGGCTATACCAGACGCAGCTTTATAACAACCCCGACCTGAGCTTCGTAAAGGGTAATTTTAACCAGGTACAGGGCACACACGGACAGGTATGGAATCTTTCGGAGGTAAACGGTAAACTCCTGATGGGGCATCATGAAGGATTTTGGGAGATCAGGAATAATGTGGCGATACCGCTTGACAAAAGCACCGGTTTCTGGACTTTTTTGCCCCTGAACGCTATCCTTCCTTCTCCTGTTATGGTTGCAGGAACCTATGAGGGGATCAGGTTTTACAATTATAAAGAAGGACATTTTTCAAAAACATATAAAGAAGCCAGGTTCGAATCTGCCAGGTTTGTAACCATCAGTAATAATGATATATGGGTATCGCACCCCTATAAAGGCATTTACAGGATAAGCTTATCCGAAGAAGGTGAGCCTTTGGTGGAAAACTATGGTAAAAAGCAGGGAATCAACCTTACGCCAAACGGCAATTATGTGTTTAAAGTAAAGAACAGCATTGTGGTTACCACTGAAAATGGCATCTATGAATATAATCCCCAAACCGACCACTTTGAGCCTTCCGGATATTTTAATTCAATTTTCGGCAAATCCGTGGTGCGTTACTTAAAAGAAGACGGATCGGGCAACATCTGGTTTGTATTCGACAAAACACTGGGCATTATAGACCTTAGCGAACAAAAGCCGCATGTGATATATATTCCCGAACTCAGCCGAAAAATAGTGAGCGGGCTGGAGCATGTGTATCCCGTAGATTCCAATAATATTTTTGTAGGAGGAGAAAAAGGGTTTTTTCACATTAATTACGCGAAATACAAAAAACAACACCCCGCCATACAGGTACTGATACGGCAGGTAAAAGCCATTAATAAAACCGACAGCCTTATATTCGGCGGTTATTTTGCCAACGTTAACGAACAGCAGGTACAGCAATTACGCAGCTCAGTATCGTACGACTGGAACTCTTTCCGGATTGAGTTTTCGGCCCCAATGTATGAACAGCAATCTAATATTGAGTATAGCTATTACATGAAGGGATACGATAATAACTGGAGCGAATGGAGCAATAAAACAGAAAAAGAGTATTCTTACCTGCCGGCAGGTACGTATCATTTTGAGCTAAAGGCACGCAATAATCTCGGGAACGAGTCGGCTATATGTACCTATTCATTTACTATACTCCCCCCCTGGTACCAAACCTGGTGGGCATATACGCTTTACGGATGCCTGTTGTTGTATGCAACCTATGCTTTATACCGCTGGCAAAAACAGAAGTTTCAACGGCAGCGTTTACGGTACGAGGAAAAACAAAAAAGGCTGCGCGACCTGCACCAGCTTGAGCTGGAAAAGAATGAAAAAGAAATTGTAAAGCTCCGCAATGAAAAGCTGGAGGCAGAAATACAACACAAAAACAAGGAAATGGCATCGGCCACCATGCACCTCGTAAAAAAAGGAGAGCTGATTACCCGCCTGCACGATGAATTACAGAAACTGATGAAAAATACGGAAGATGATAAATTGCTGGAATCGCTGAAAAAAATGACAAAAACCCTGGGCGAAGAAGATAAAATGGACGCGGACTGGGAACATTTTACTATTCATTTCGACAAAGCGCATAACGATTTTTTTGTTGCCTTAAAGGAAAAACACAGCAACCTTACTCCCAATGAGCTGAAATTATGTGCCTACCTCCGTATGAACCTCAGTACCAAGGAAATGGCGCAACTCATGAATATTTCCGTAAGGGGCGTTGAAATAAGCCGCTACCGGCTACGCAAAAAATTACAGATACCTACGGAAACCAATTTATTTACCTATTTACTCGACTTTCATGGCAATGGCAAAACAGATAAGCAAACATTGCACCAGCACGGAATTTGAATGCAACCATATACTACAAACCATAAATTTTATTTCCCATTTTTGGGTTTTTACACGTTGCAATGTATCTTGAAGCATGATGTTCGCCATTTCTAAACTGGTAATTGTATTATTGAGCCCTGTATTATGGATCGCAATTGTTTTTATACGGGGATGGCTTTCCAAAAAAGCAGTCCGGAAAAAAAGATGCTTTACCGCAGGCATCATTATGCTCCTGTTCTTTACCAATCCTTTTATCATTAGTCAGCTTATCCTTGCTTACCAGCCTGAAAAAACAACACTCCGGCCAAATGAAAATTACAGCGCAGGCATTTTGCTGGGTGGCTTTGCGGGAAAGAATAAAACAGACCAGCAAACTTATTTCAGCGAGCAAAGTGACAGGTTTATACAGGCAGCACTATTATACAAAACTGCACATATACAAAAAATAATTGTAGCGGCAGGAGATGGCTCCGTCTTTAACCGCAACGCGTTCCGCGAAGGCGATTTTATTCAGCAACAACTCATTGCAATGGGCATTCCCCCTGAAGCGATAGCTTTAGACAGGGATTCGCGCAATACAGCCGAAAACGCCGCCAACGCCAGAAAGATCATTGATTCACTGCAGCTTCCCCCACCCTACCTGCTGGTTACTTCGGCTATGCATATTCCCCGCGCTAAAAAAACCTTTATCAAAGCGGGTATTGAGGTAATCCCTTACCCGGC
>CAYVEI010000164.1:0-10153 GCA_964450515.1 uncultured Terrimonas sp.
ATGCCGGCATAAAAATGAACAAGGCACATTTCATTTGCGCTTTTTGCCTTAATTTCGACCTTCCAAACACATCTTAAACTTAAATTTCATATATAGTATGGCTGAAGTTATTAAAATGCCACGAATGAGCGATACCATGACAGAAGGCGTGATCGTGGAATGGCATAAAAAAGTAGGCGATAAGGTTAAGCCTGGCGACCTGCTGGCCGAAGTTGAAACAGACAAAGCCACTATGGAGCTGGAAAGCTATAACGAGGGCACCATATTATATATAGGCGTGGAAAAAGGAAAAAGCGTAAAGGTGGAAGAAGTAATTGCCGTGATCGGAAAGGAGGGTGAAGATTATAAAGCTGCATTGGGCGCCGCATCCGGCGAAGCACCGAAAAAAGAAGCGGAACAAAAAGAAGAGCTGAAGCCCGCCGAAAAAGCTTCCGCATCCAATGGCGCCCCTAAAGCTGAAGCTCCCCAAAAGCAGGCTCCCGCTGTAACTCCGGAACAGTTAGGCGTTACCGTTATACGCATGCCCCTGCTGAGTGATACCATGACGGAAGGAAAAATTGTGCAATGGAATAAGCAGGTGGGCGATAAGGTGAAAAGCGATGATAATCTGGCCGACGTGGAAACCGATAAAGCCACTATGGAAGTGGTGGGTTATACGGATGGCACTTTATTATATATAGGTACCCCTGAAGGAGAAGCCGCGAAAGTGAATGATGTCATCGCCATTATTGGCAAAGAAGGAACAGATGTGAGCGCATTAGTAGCTTCTTTAAACACCCCCCGGGATGCGCAGCAGCCCTCTGCCGCTCCCGGCAAAGAGCAGGCTCCGGCAGCTACAGCCGCTCCGCAACGGCCGGCAGCCATCACACCGGGAGCCAGTGAAGACGGAAGAATTAAAGCTTCGCCATTAGCCAAAAAAATAGCGAAGGATAAAGGGGTTGACCTGAAATTAGTACAGGGCAGCGGCGATGGCGGAAGGATCATAAAAAAAGATATTGACAACTACACTCCTGCTGCCCCAGCAACGGCAACTGCTCCTGCTGCCGCTACGGTGCCTGCCTTTACGGCTGCTCCCGGAACAGAAGGATATACCGACATCAGCCTGAACCAGATTCGTAAAGTAATTGCCCGCCGCCTGAGCGAAAGCAAGTTTGCCGCACCGCATTTTTACCTTACTATGGAAATAGTAATGGACAATGCCATTGCTGCCCGCGCACAGATGAATGAAGTAAGCCCGGCAAAGATCAGCTTTAACGATATGGTGGTAAAAGCCGCGGCTATGGCTTTACGCCGGCACCCGGCGGTAAACAGTAGCTGGATGAATGAAAGCATCCGCCAGTGGCATCATATTCATGTGGGCATAGCGGTAGCCATTGAAGACGGGCTGATTGTGCCGGTAGTTCGTTTTGCCGATCAGAAATCGCTGAGCCAGATTGCCGCGGAAAGCAAAGAGCTGAGCGGCCGGGCGCGCAATAAAAAATTACAGCCCAACGAGTTTAGCGGTAACACCTTTACCATATCCAACCTGGGCATGATGGATATTGATGAGTTTACCGCTATCATCAACCCGCCCGACAGCGCGATCATGGCGGTGGGCCGTATTAAAGAAACCGTAGTAAAAAAAGGGGATGGATTTGGCGTAAGCAATATCATGAAAATAACACTGAGCTGCGACCACAGGAGCGTGGATGGGGCTGTAGGCGCCGCGTTTTTACAAACCTTTAAAAAATACTTAGAAAACCCGGTTACCATGCTGGTGTAAGCATTTGAGATTTGAAATTTGAAATCTAAGATGGAAGCATCACGATACTAACGACTCAGTACAAACGAAGCAAGCGATTTACCAAACACGATATCATTAATCATTTAATTACACTCATTTGAAAAAGACATTTTTCCTGCTGGCAGCGGCGCTCCTCAGCGCTAACTTATTTGCGCAAAAAGCCGTTTCTATTTTTAATGGCAAAGACCTTTCGGGCTGGACGATCAACGGTACCGAAAAATGGTATGTAGAAAAGGGTGAGCTGATCTGCGAAAGCGGGCCAGACAAAGCTTACGGCTACCTGTCTACCGATAAAAATTATAAGGATTTTGACCTTACCCTGCAGTTCAAGCAGGAGGCGGAAGGAAACAGCGGTATCTTTTTCCGCTCTACGATTGATGGCGTAAAGATCAGCGGCTGGCAGGCCGAAGTGGCGCCTCCCGGCAGCAATACAGGTGGTATTTACGAATCGTACGGACGCGGCTGGCTGATTAAGCCCGAAGCAGAAAAAGATAAATTTCTTAAATACGGCCAATGGAATACCTATCGCTTAAGAGTGATGGGCGATGAAGTAACCACCTGGGTGAACGGTCATGAAATGATTACCCTGAAAGACGAAAAAATTGGTAAGGGAGAAGGTTTTATCGCCCTGCAGATCCACGATGGCGGCGGTATAAAAGTAAGGTGGAAGAATATAAAGATTAAGGAACTGTAAGAATGGTTTCTATATTTCTTACATCACATTAATGATAAGATCAGTTCGGCGTTGCGGATATACCAAGTACCCGCAACGCTTTTTTATTTAAGCCTGTACCCTGCAACATCAACCCAAATCAGCAACCTTATCCCTAATCCTGATCCCCAGTCCCGGTGCTGCCGTTGGCATTATTTTTCCAAAATCATAATGCAGGCCTTCGGCTATGTCTTCCTCCAGCAGCAAAGGACCATCAGCGTCCATATAATCTACCTGCGGCGACAGGTGAACCATAGCCGCCGTGCCCACCGTACTTTCATTCATGCATCCCAGCATGATCTTCATATCCAGTTGCCTCGCTTCGGTAATCATACGCAATGCAGGCGTAATGCCGCTGCATTTGGTGAGCTTGATATTGATGCCGTGAAAATAGCCCCTGCACTTTTTTACATCGGCTTCCCCCACGCAGCTTTCATCTGCAATTAAAGGCAACGGCGATTGTTCATACAATACTTTCATGCCCTCCCAGTTGTCTTTTTCCAAAGGCTGTTCCACCAGCTCTACATTGAGTTGCTGCAGCACCGGCAATATATCCAGCGCTTCCTCCAGTGTCCATCCCGCATTGGCATCTACCCTGAACACTGCGCTGGAATGTTTGCGCAAGGCTTCCATAATGGCAATATCTTCCCTGGTACCTAATTTTATTTTATATACCGGCCAGGGCTTCTCTTCCATTTTCTCCAGCATTTTTTCAATAGCATCAATGCCAATGGTATAATCCGTTAACGGGGCTGTTGAAATGTCTGTATTCCACAACCCGTAAAGCGGTTGCTTTTTTAATTGCCCATAAATATCCCAGGCGGCGATATCCAATGCGGCTACCAAAAAAGGATTAGCCGGGAAAAGATGATGCAGGTAATGCCAGTAACGATCGGGATGGGTAAAAGAAAATTTTTCGATGAACGGCTTCTTCCGCTCAATATCAGCTATCATTTTTTCAACCGTTACATCATAATAGGTTATTGCCGGCGCTTCCCCGTAGCCTTTAATGCCATTAAAGTTCAGCTCCACCAGCAATGAAGGCTGATGCGTTTTTGTTCCTTTGGAAATAGTGAAGGGATACCTGAACTTTAAATTATTATGCCGGTATTGTATTTTAATGCCCATATGGAGAAGTTTGGGAGTTTATAGTTTAGGGTTTAGGGTTTATGGTTTTCCTTCGCTTTCACTGCCCCTTGCCTGCCCTGCCGCTTGAATGTATATAACTGATCAGCTCGTTATTAAAATCGTTTTCTTTTAAAAGCTGTTCTAAAGTTATGTGCATACGGTATCGCCAGTAATATCGCGGAATAGCCGGTACGTTAATACGCTCTTCCGCCGGGTTTTTCCTTCTTATTTTTCCATCAATGCCCATCAGGTCCTGCAATAAAAAAACGCTCCACATGGCAGGTGAATACAAATGCTGTATAATGATGGCTTTGCTGATCCAGGGCTCGCAATAATAAGGCGCCTGCCCGGGGTGCTGCATTTCATTATTGAAAAAATGTTGTGTTTCTTCCCTGTTCTCTTCCCACCATGCTCTTATGGTACTCATGTCGTGCGTTGATGGTGTAACAACAGATAACTGCGGCGCGTTAGCGGGATTGAAAAATTCCGCTAACGCCTGTTTGGGCATGCGCTGAATTTCGAGGCTGAGTATACCCAGTTGCCGCATAATTTCAGGCACGCAACGCGGCACCATACCCAAATCCTCGCCGCAAACCAGCATATTGGTTGATTTTTTGAGCGCGGGCAGTTTGTACATGGCCTGTGTTGCCCAAACCTCCTCCTGCCTGTGAAAGAAGTAGTCAACATACAATACTTTCAGTTGGTGCTGTGTATAACCATCTAAATGGCGGAATGAAATGGTATTTTCTATGTTTATCCTGAAATGAAATTGCTGTTGCTGCGAGCCCTCTTCTTCAAAAAGGATCACATTGGAGATCAAATCGTACAATGCCGACTGAAGCAATATATTTTCTTCATTTATATCCAGGGATGAAAAATAAGCTTCTACTTTACGCTGGGTTGAAAAGGACGGCTTTAGCGCATACGAGCCATCCTGGCGCAAATCAAGAAAATCCTTAACGAGGTTCCTGTGCTCTCCCAGCAATTCATACAAAACCGCATCGGTGATATAGGGTTCACAAAACCGGCCGTAATCGAAAAGTATCCCTTTCTCAGAAAATGTTGCCGCGGCAACAGGAATAGCGGGTACAAAGCGGCCCATTACGCCTTCCACGGCATGGGCGGGAATGCTCCATATCCTGAAAAAGCCCAGCACATGATCTACGCGAAAAGCATCAAAATAATTGCTCATCTGCTTAAACCGCCGGCGCCACCATTCGTATCCATCCTGCTGCATCCGTTCCCAGTTATAGGTGGGGAAGCCCCAGTTTTGTCCTTTTACGGCAAAGTCATCGGGCGGCGCGCCGGCCTGCATATCCATATGAAAGAGTTCGGGCTCCATCCAGGCATCGCAGCTATACCGGTTTACGCCAATAGGTATATCGCCTTTTACCATTATTCCATTCGTATGTGCGTAACCGGTAGCTTCCTTTAACTGGGTATGAAGATGAAACTGTATGAAATAATAGATGCCTATCCCGTCAAAATGTTTCTGATCAGCACTCGAAAGCTTTTCTACCGCCTTTTTATCGTAGCTGCTGTACTGCTTCCATTCGGTGTATTTCGATGTGTTGTATGTATCCCGAAGATAGCTGTATGCTGCATAAGGAATTAACCAATGGCGGTTATTTTCCATGAACTGCCGGTAGGCTTCCTGCTCAAAGAACGCTTTTTTTTGCGCGTGGTACAGTTGTTTGATGATCTCCCACTTATACCGCATCACTTCTTCATAATCTATTTCCGCCAGGTCGTTTAACTGCTTTCTTTTTTTTCCGAGTGATCGTATGATATCCGCGTCTTCCTTCCGGGCTATTATCTCCACATTAAGATACAGGGGATGCAATGCAAAGGCGGAAATGGCATTGTAGGGATACGAGTCTTTCCAGGTATGCGTAGCCGTTGTATCATTTACGGGTAACAGTTGTATCATACGCATGCCGGTTTTTTTAGTCCAGTCAACCAGCAATTTGATATCAGTAAACTCACCCGTGCCGAGGCTTTTTTTGCTTCTGAGGCTGAATACGGGTATGTTTACGCCGGCTCCCCGCCAGGCAGCATGCATAAAATGCACAAAGCCATCATGTACAATGCTTAGCTTTTTTTTACCCGCGCTATCGTGCAGCAAACGGTTGTCGCCATCTTCATACCGGATAAACGCTATGGTTTTACTATCATAAACAGCATACTTATATGGCACGGGGAATACTGCGCCGGAAAGGTTAACCTTTGCTGTCCACCAGTCATCTTCCCTGCTCATCCGCACCGGGCGGGCGGTATCCCATTCGCCTAATACGGCGGTTCCTCCCAGCAGGCAGATCACTTCACTCTTTTGCAGAAGCGGCGCCTTTACTTTGAAAACATGGGTATTGCCATAATAAGGTCCGGGCTTCACCGGCGATGGGGCTGGGGGCAACAATATCTCCCGGAACGGGGAAGTAAAAAAAGCGTTTTCATACTGCCCGGCAAAGTTCCAGGTATCCTGCAGGTGTATCTCTCCTGCGGTGATCTTTTGAAGCGGTATCAGTTTACCGTCGTTCCACTCTTCCGTAACCCTCCCGATCTTATCTTTAAAAAGATATTTATACCGGATACCACCGGGCAAACTTGCGGGAGGTGTATTAAACTCCAGCACATAACTCCAATACTCCTCATTAAGATAGTTCATGGTAACGGCGGCACCGGTATCAAGGTTGCCTAACTGCGGAATATTTCCCGAAAGCTGCAACGATTCCCCAAATTGGGTATGGAAGTGTATATAAAAATGGATCTTTATCATAAGGATATATTTACCTTAGGGTAATACTTTTTTTAACCCGGCATTGTAAATGTAATGAGACAAAAATACAGAGCGGGTATAAATTTTCTGCTTCTTACCCCAAAGAAGGCAAATCCTCGTTATATTTGCCGCAAATTAATGATCAGACATGGATACTGCCAATAAAAAATCCCGCGGTCTGTACTGGCTGCTTTTTTTACTTTCCGTAGTTGTTTTTTTCGTGGTATACGCGTTCGCCGGTAACTTCATTACGGTTACCCTTCCCTTTGTTGTTTACTTTTTTGCCAAGGCGCTTGATATCATATAATCTGCGGTCTGCTCAATGACTGCGCAATCATTTTACGGGAACAAGGCCCGGCTATATACGGAAGGGGTGCTGTCTTTTAAAAGAAAGATAGCGGCATCGGCGCTGTTGCGGCTACTGGCTTTCGCTGCTTCCGGGTTTTCGGGTTATTTTTATTTTACACAGCGCACAACCGGTTTATTACTCCTTTGCATACTATTTTTTTTGCTATTCGTGCTGCTGGTTATATATGCGCAACGGCTAAAAGAAAGGAAAACCCTCATAGAACAATTGTTATTCATTAATAACAATGAGCTGGGTGTGCTTAACAATGAACCCAACCAAATGGATAACGGGAGCCTTTTCGCTAACGGTATGGGCTATGCGGAAGACCTTGATATTTTCGGACCCCGCTCTCTCTTTCATTTGCTCAACCGCTGCACTACCTCGCATGGCAAATCTTCTTTAGCCGCTTTGTTAGCGCGGCCTTTATCAAACCCTGCCGCTATCAGGCAGCGGCAGGAAGCCGTTCAAACCCTTTCGGGCCAAGCTAACCAGAGACAGCTCATTACCGCGCAGGGCTTATTGCACGCAGAAACGGAAGGTAACCTGCACAGCCTGGAAACATGGCTGCAGCCTGCAGCCAGCCTCCACAAAAAAAGGTGGCTGCAGGTGCTGCGTTGGGTGCTGCCGCTGTATAATATCCCCTGCTTTTTATACTATATTGCTACCGGCGAAATATTATATATTGCTATAGGTGTGGCAGCCGCATGGCTGGTAACGGCGCGTTATGCAAAATATATTCACAGCCAGCATGAGCTTATCAGCAAAAAACAATCTGTTCTTAACCAGTATGCCGGTATTTTAAAAGCTTTTGCAGCGGTTGAAACCGGCTCATCCTCCGTGTTGCAGCAATTGCGGCAAACAGCGTTAAATGCGCATAAGGCTATCGGCAACCTGGCCAAACTTTCTTCCTTTTTTGATCAGCGCCTGAACCTGCTGGTGAACCTTTTTCTGAACAGCCTTATATTGTATGATATGCAGTGCATACTGGCGCTGGAACAGTGGAAAGAGCGGCATAAAAGCCATTTTCAGCAGTGGCTGCACACGGTTGGAGATATAGAATGTTTAAATACACTTGCAGGATTTGCCTTCAATTATCCCGGTTTCACCTATCCTTCGGTTCATACGGGTGAAACGCTTTTTATAAGCACTACGCAAATGGCGCATCCGCTTATTGCTGCCACAGAACGGGTTGCCAATGATTTTGAAACCGGGAAAAGCAACAGGCTGATACTGGTTACCGGGTCTAACATGTCGGGCAAAACCACTTTTTTACGCACATTGGGCGTTAATCTTATCCTGGCGCAAAGCGGGGCGCCGGTTTGTGCTAAGGAATTCATTTTTTCACCTATGGAGATATTAACCTCTATCCGCGTTAACGACTCCCTGCAGGAACACACTTCTTATTTTCTGGCTGAGCTAAAGCGCCTGCAACAAATTATACTACGCCTGCAGCATAACCAACCGGCATTGGTGCTGATTGATGAAATATTACGGGGCACCAATTCGGAAGATAAAACCTATGGATCGGAGCAATTTATCCGGCAACTGCTGCAGTACAACTGCATTACCCTTTTTGCCACCCACGATCTTACCTTAGCCTCGCTTGAAAATACGTATAAGGGACAGGTCAGTAATTATTGTTTTGAAAGCATCATACAGGATGATGCCCTGCACTTCGATTACAAGCTGCAACCGGGAGTAGCCAGGAACAAAAATGCTTCTTTTTTAATGAAGCAGATGGGAATTGTTAATAGTGATACTAATAGCTGACAACCGGGCACACAAAGGAAGATTTACAGGTATGAGGTATGAGGTATAGGGTATAGGGTATAAGGGACATGAGCTACTAATGATACGATGAATACTCCTTTTTTAACTCTCACTTTGCTCTTAGCCGGATTCCCTTTCGAATTTCGAGTTTACAACTTCGAATTTAATATTTGAATTTTATCTGCCCCGGCAGACAAGCTTGCCTGCCGCAGGCAGGTTTGGTTCTTGTTATTTGGTTCTTGATGCTTTGTATTTCCATTGGATTAAAGCTATCAATGAGTGACACCCGATACCTCTTTCCAAGCAATTAAAGGCGGAGTAAATATACTTCGCCTTAATCTTTTAAATGCCTGTTGTTTTTAAACAAGCAGCAGGGCAAATACCGTAATAGTGGAAAAGAAAGCCCAGGCTATAATGTAGGCCTGTGTTTCTTCTGCTGCATGCCGGGTAGTAAAAAGCTTTTTCATAGACACTGTTTTTTAAGGGTTAAAAATGACAGGGTCGGATCAAATTCCTTTAAGCTGAAGTTTCCAGGGAGGTGTACGGAGTAAATAGGATATTAGTTTTCAAAACGGGGTTGTACACTTATAAACGACAAAGATGCTGTGGTATTGTGTTTGGGGGGAGGGGGAGCAGGTTACAAGGTTTAAGTTACAGGGTCAGCTATCCGTTGGGAAGCTCTTCTAACGATAGGATAAGTACTCCTTCTTTGTATAAGCGGCTATATAAAAAAATAGCGCTCACCTGATAAAACATTCCTATTTTGGACACAAATTATGAATGTTTAAAAACCTAAGCTATGATCAAATCCATCATTGCATTTGCAATCCCCCTCATTATGATGAGTTGCAGCAGCACAAAGCACAGTACCGAAAATACCATTGATGAGCACAACAGCCAAAACGCTCTCGATTGGGATGGCATATACCGGGGCATATTACCCTGTGCAGACTGTGAAGGAATTCAAACTACAATATATCTTCAAAAAGACCTCAGCTTTACCATTAAATTAAGGTATCCCGGCAAGTCAGACAGCGTATTTCAAATGGCGGGGCGCTTCACCTGGAATAAGGAAGGCAGCCAGATCACATTAACGTCATCAGACAGCAGAGAAAAATATCAATACCAGGTGGGTGAAAATATACTTACCCAATTAGACCAGGAGGGTAAGAAAATAACCGGTGCACTGGCTAATCATTATATTCTTTCCAAAACGGCATTTGAACTTTATGAGCGCTACTGGAAACTGGTAGAACTCAATGGCAAACCCGTTATTGTGGATAGCAGCTTCAGAAAGGAACCATATCTCATTTTTAAGGAAGAAAACAACCGTGTGGTTGGAAATGATGGTTGCAATAGTCTGTCGGGCCCTTTTGGTTTGGAAGGAATGAATCGTATCACCATTTCAAAGGTAGCAGCTACCCTTATGGCCTGCCCGGATATGAAGACAGCGCAACAATTTATGGAAGTGCTTCAAAAGGCAGATCATTATCAAATTGACGGAGATATGCTAACACTCAACAAAGCCAAAATGGCTCCGCTTGCCAGGTTTAAATTGGTTGTTATGAATTAGGTTAGTTTCACAGGTAATGATTGCTTTTTAAGTTTTTGAGCAAGCCCTATTTAGTTACTTAC
>CAYVEI010000165.1:0-10070 GCA_964450515.1 uncultured Terrimonas sp.
CACTCTCAGCAGCGCAGTGCAAAAAGAAGGACACATTATGTAGCTGAGACCGTGACGTTAAGCAAAGACAGTACAACAGGCGAATCGCATGTACGCCATCGTGCACATGTAAGCGAAGGAAAACTTTACTATAAAGGCAAAGTAGTAGTAGAGAAATCGCCGATTAAATAGGTTTCTGTTTAGCCTTAAGTTGTCCATAATATGTTGTGTTATTTTATAGCGATAAGGAATGCGTGAATAGTAATGGTGAATTCACTATTCACTTCAGCGTACAATACAACATATTACCATTAACGCAGCACTCGGTATAGTTCCCAACTCCGGATAAAAATATTATTTGGATTTGGGATTTGTGTTTTTCAGATTTTCCTCAAATTTGCCGTATGAACATCGCCTTAGATATGATGGGTGGCGACTTCGCACCAATAGAAGCAGTTAAAGGAGCATTGTCATACTTATCGGAAACACCTGATCCGGCGCATCTTCTTTTAATAGGAGATGAAGTGCAACTGCAAACGCTTTTACAGCAATACCCGCTAAAGCCGGGTTGTTTTACCATCATTCATGCTTCGCAGGTAATTGATATGCACGAGCACCCTACAAAGGCGCTTAAAGAAAAACAACATTCCTCTATTGCAATAGGTTTTCATTTACTGGCTTCCGGAAAGGCCGATGCCATCATTAGTGCGGGCAATACCGGCGCCATGCTGGTAGGTGCATTATACAGCATCAAACCAATAGCAGGCATAAGCCGCCCTACTATCGGCGCATATATGCCCCGCGAAAATGGCAGGCTGGGACTTTTATTAGACGCAGGGATCAATGCGGATTGTAAACCCGAAAACCTTAACCAGTTTGCTGTATTAGGCTCCTTATTCGTGCAGCACGTATGGAATATTGAAAGTCCGGCCGTTGCCCTGCTGAATATCGGCGAGGAAGAAGGCAAGGGAAACCTGCTTGCACAGGCTGCCTATCCCTTGCTTAAAGAAAATCCTCTGATCAACTTCATTGGCAATATAGAGGGACGCGATGTTTTTTTAGACAAATCTGATGTAATTGTTTGTGAAGGCTTTACAGGTAACGTGATGCTCAAAATGGCAGAAAGCATCTACGATATTATTAAACGCCGTAATATTCATGACGATTATTTTGACCGTTTTGAATTTGAGCAATATGGCGGCGTTCCGGTTCTGGGCGTTAATAAGCCCGTGATCATCGGGCACGGCATCTCGCATGGCCCATCTTTTAAAAACATGATCCTCATGGCTCAAAAAATAGTTGAAATAGACCTTATTGAAAAAATAAAGAAGAGCTTCAAACCGCAATGATAAATTCCGGCCGAATTACTGCGGCAATAAGTATGGGCGAGATTACCGGAAATATGCTATAACCCACATGCAGCTAACAATAAACTATAAACAACAATCCCTAAATAATTAATATCCCCACCTGATCAATGTAGATCCCCAGGTAAATCCTCCGCCAAAAGCAGCCAGTACAATATTATCTCCTTTTTTTAACCGGCCCTCCCATTCCCATAAACAAAGCGGAATGGTACCCGCAGTAGTATTACCGAACTTTTGAATATTCAGCATCACCTTTTCATGGGGAAGTCCCATGCGGTTAGCCGTAGCATCAATAATGCGTTTATTAGCCTGGTGGGGAACCAGCCATGCCACATCATCGGCGCTGAGATTGTTGCGTTGCATTAATTCATAGCTCACATCAGCCATATCCCTTACGGCATGTTTAAATACAGGCTGACCTTCCTGGTATATATAATGTTCTTTATTAGTAACTGTTTCTATGGAGGCAGGCTTTAAAGATCCGCCGGCTTTCATATGCAGGTGATGCCCCCCGGCACCATCGCTTCTTAAAATACTATCCAGCACACCATATCCTTCTGTATTGGGTTCCAGTAAAACAGCGCCTGCACCGTCACCAAAAATAATACAGGTGGTACGGTCGCTATAATCAACTATAGCGCTCATTTTATCGCCCCCCGCTACCACAACCTTTTTGTATCTTCCACTTTCGATCAGGGCAGCCCCCGTAGTTAAAGCATATAAAAAACCGGAACAGGCAGCCGCCAGGTCAAAGCCCCATGCATTTACCGCGCCCAGCTTATGGCAGGCAATATTTGCTGTGGAAGGAAATATGGTATCGGGCGTTACCGTTCCCACTATTAAACAATCTATTTCGTCTGCCCCTATTTTTCTTTTGTCTAAAATTTCCTGCACCGCCGGCACTACCATATCAGATGTACCAAGATCCCTGCCTTTTAATATTCTTCTTTCTGTTATTCCGGTCCGGGTACGTATCCACTCATCATTGGTGTCTACCATTTTTTCCAGTTCAGCATTGGTTAAACGATATTCAGGTACATACCCGCCAACAGCAGTAATAGCGGCAGTAATTGTTGAACTCATATTGCTTGTATTTCAAAATTGGGCACGAAAATACAATTATAGTAATAAACCAAATCTCCGGACAACGCTTTTCTGAATAATTAATGTTCCCCCGGAATGAGTTGTATAACAACCGATTTCCGGTTGCACGCAATTTCAAATACGGATAGCCTTCAACGGTTGTCCGGATAATATTCCTTCTTTTGCATTTCCGGCTTAAAAATTGAGCATGAAACCCAGGAAACAGGATTTTCAAAAAAAAAGAAGTCATTTTTATCGGGCCGATAAACAGGATTCGCCTCTTTTCTGCAACCACAATCCTTTATCTTTGCCCTCTTTAAAATAAGAGATGATCGCTTTTGTAACAGGTAAGTTCGTATATAAATCTCCCGCAGTGGTACATGTAGACGTTAACGGAGTTGGCTATGAAGTGCAGGTAAGCCTTAATACCTATTCAAAAATACAATCGCTTGAAAAAGGTTCTTTATATACATGGCTTCATATAAAAGAAGATGCCCATACCTTATATGGCTTTTTCGATATGGCTGAAAAAAATATATTTACCCAACTCATCAGCGTAAACGGAGTAGGTACCTCAACAGCCAGGATGATGCTTTCGGCCATGCAGCCCGATGAGCTGGCGCAGGCTATTATAAAAGGAGATACCTTTCGTTTAGAAAAAATAAAAGGTATAGGCAAAAAATCAGCAGAAAGGATTGTACTTGAGCTGAGAGATAAAATGGGCAAAACCAGCTTTGAAACCACAGGTTCTGCCCTCATAAACAATACTTTGGAACAGGATGCGTTAAATGCCCTGGTGGCACTCGGCATTGTTCGCAACGTAGCGGAAAGTGCCATTAAAAAAGCCGCTGCATCCGCTCCCTCTACTGAAAATCTGGAAACATTAATTAAAAAAGCATTGCAGCTTATTTGAGAACAAATCTACCTACTAAACAAGAAGGGAAAATTGGCTTTACGAAACCGGAACATACTTCGTATAATAACAGTATGTATTGCTGCAATATCAGCGTTTGGCACAGTGGGGGTATCCGCCGCTCCAGCGCATGCCGGTAATACTTACCAGCTTAAGGATACTATACCCCTGCCTGAAGATTCATTACCTATACAGGATACGTTAAAATACCCTATTTCAGACAGGCGGGGTGATGAGTTTACTTCAACACGTCTCCGGGGTTTTGATCTTAAAGATCCAGCCAATATAACCGACTCTATTGTTTACGACCCTAAAGAGAAAAAGTATTATATCATTGAAAAAATCGGGAACAAATACTACCGCAAACCCACTTCCCTCACTTTTGAAGAGTTTACCAGGATACAGGCAAGAAAGCAGGAAAATGATTATTTCAGGCAGCGTGCCAATACGGTCAGCTTATTGAACAGGAGCCTGCTGCGTCCAAAACTCACTGCAACAGACGATTTGTTCAACCGCCTTTTTGGAAACGGGAAAATTGATATCCGCCCGCAGGGCAACGTAACCATAACGGCCGGCTACCAGGGACAAAACATTAAAAACCCCACCCTGCCGGAAAGAGCCCGGAAAAACGGGGGCTTCGATTTTGACATGGCGGCAAACCTTAACGTAATTGCCAATATTGGCAGTAAGGTAAAACTGCCCATTTCATATAATACGCAGTCTACATTTGACTGGGAAAACCAGTTGAAGCTGGAATATACAGGTACCACAGACGAAATCATTAAGAAAATTGAGCTGGGCAATACCAGTTTTGCTTCCAAAGGTACTTTAATACCGGGGGCCCAATCGCTTTTTGGTATAAAGACACAGTTGCAGTTTGGAAAACTTTGGGTAACCGGCGTATTTGCCACGCAAAAATCACAAAGACAGTCAAGAGCGCTGCAGGGAGGCGCATCTACATCGCAAATTACGGTGAGGGGCGATGATTATGATGAGAACCGGCACTTTTTATTAGCGCAATACTTCAACAAAAAGTACAACGATGCTATGAGAACCCTGCCGGTAATAAGCTCGCAGGTGCAGGTAATGCGTATGGAAGTATGGGTAACCAACAGAATGGGCGGCACTACCACCGACACCAGGGATATTGTGGGCTTAATGGATATTGGAGAACCCAACCCCTACGGGCCATGGGGAGGGTCAGGAAATGACCTGGAATTGCCCGGCAACGACGCCAATAATCTCTATCGTCAGATTACCGGCAACCAGTCGAACAGAAATCCTTCTTTAGTTGTAGGCAATCTTACAGGTATGGGCTTACGGCAGGTACAGGATTTTGAAAAAACCTTTGCACGCAAGCTCGATTCAAGCCAGTATGTGTATAATTCGCAATTGGGTTATGTGTCATTAAACGGCGCCTTACAACCCAACGAAGTGCTGGCAGTGGCCTTTCAGTATTCCTATAACGGCCGCGTATACCAGGTGGGCGAGTTTTCACAGGATATCCCGGTGGATTCCACTTCCGGCGTTCAAAAAGTACTGTTCCTGAAATTATTAAAAGCCACATCTGCCCGCACCCAGCTACCGATATGGGACCTGATGATGAAGAACATTTATACGCTCAAAAGCGATAACGGAGATTATCTCTCATCATTAGACCGCACTGATTTTCAGTTAAATGTATTGTATGACGAACCCGGAGGGGGGCAAAAAAGATACCTGCCGGAAGGCGACCAGGCGGGCGTGCCTTTACTTACATTGCTTAACCTGGACCGGCTCAATAATCAAAACGATCCGCAGCCCGATGGTGTTTTTGACTTCATGGAAGGCTATACCGTTATGTCAGACAAAGCGCAGATCGTGTTTCCCGTGCTGGAACCTTTTGGCCGCGACCTCGCTTTTGCCTTTAGCGACCCCGCCCTTCAGCAAAAATATTTGTACCTGCCGTTATACGACACCATTAAAGCCATAGCACAAACCTACGCTAACCTGAACCGGTTTGTAATGAAAGGAATGGCAAAAGCTTCCTCTATGGGGCAATCTGAAATATCATTGAATGCTTTTAATGTGCCCCAGGGATCCGTAACCGTTTCTGCCGGTGGACGAACATTACAGGAGGGTGCTGATTATGAAGTAAATTATAGTTTGGGAACGGTAAGGATACTTAACCAGGCCATCCTGAGCTCGGGCATACCCGTGGATGTGCAGTTTGAGAACCAGGCCGCATTTGGTATGCAGCAGCGGAATTATATGGGCCTGCGCTTAGATTACCTGGCAAACAAAAACCTTACTATAGGCGCCACTGCTGTACGGCTGAGTGAAAGACCTTATTTTACCAAGATGGGCTATGGCGAAGACCCTATACGCAATACCATGCTGGGTATGGATTTCAGCTACCGCAACGAAGTGCCGCGGCTGAACAGGCTATTGGATAAGCTTCCTTTTTATACGCCCGAAGGGATATCTTCCATTACCGCTTTTGGTGAAGCGGCAAAAATTATTCCCGGGCATGCACCACAGATCGGTAAAGGCAAAAACGGATTGATTTATATTGACGACTTTGAAGGAACAAGAGCAAGTATTGATCTGCGCTTCCCGCTTATAAGCTGGGCTTTGGCAAGTACACCTCTTGGCGCTACCGATAAAGATGGGAATGTGCTGTTTCCTGAGGCCGGGTTGTATAATAATTACGATTATGGCAAAAACAGGGCGAAATTAGCATGGTATAATATTGAACCGGTATTACAGGAAAGAAGAAATTCTAATAACCCACTCCAGAATAATATAGAGGAACTTTCTGATCCGCGTGTACGTGCGGTATCCCAGTCGGAAATATTTCCCCTGCGCACGCCTGATTTTGGACTGAATCAATTAGTAACATTTGACCTGGCCTATTATCCAAAAGAAAGAGGCCCTTATAACTACGATGCAACCGGCATAGACGGAACGGGAAAATTAACTACCCCGGTAAAAAGATGGGGCGGCATGATGCGCGCCATTGACCAAACGGATTTCGAAACCAATAATGTGGAATTCATAGAGTTTTGGATACTCGATCCCTTTATTAAAAACACCAACCCTGCCGGCGGGCAACTGTATTTCAACTTAGGCAATGTATCGGAAGATATTTTGAAAGATGGCAAGAGAGCCTATGAAAACGGACTCCCTACGCCTAAAATTCCTGCACAAACGGATAATTCCATTTGGGGCACCGTTCCTGTTAATCCCATACAGGTTACACAGGCATTCAGCAATGAACCCGACGACCGCCCTTACCAGGATGTAGGGTTTGACGGCAACAGGGATGAAGATGAACGAATACTGCACCAGCAATATCTTCAAATTTTAGAAAGCACATTAGGAAGCGGCTCAGCGGCATACCAGCAGGCACTGGCCGACCCTTCCTCAGATAATTTCCGTTACTACCGGGATGGCGCATACGACCAATCCAATACGGGTATACTTGGCCGTTATAAAAACTTCAATGGCCCGCAGGGCAACTCCCCCGTTTCATCGGGAAGTTCGGAATTTTCTTCTGCAGCCACCATGTATCCCGATGCCGAAGACCTGAACAAAGACAATACCCTTAATGAAAATGAAGAATATTTCCAGTACCGCATAGCCATTAAGCCCACCACCGATCCGGAAATGCAGATCGGTAACAATTTTATTATTGACAAAAAGGAAGTGACCGTACAGCTCGCGAACGGAAACAAAGAAAACCAGATGTGGTACCAGTTTAGGGTGCCAATTGACGCGTACGATAAAAAGATCGGCAATATTCCCGATTTCAAGTCCATTCAGTTTATCAGGATGTTCCTTACCGGTTTTGAAGATTCTACCGTACTGCGTTTTGCGAAGCTGGAATTAGTAAGAAATCAATGGAGAAAATTTACTTACGAATTGGATACGGCGGGTACCTATAAACCCATCAGTCCCACAGATCCCGTAAACTTTAATGTGGGAGCTGTAAATATTGAAGAAAACGATCGCCGGCAACCTGTTCCCTACCGCATGCCTCCCGGCATTGAAAGAGTACAATCGCTCAGCAACGGTGGTATTAATATTTTACAGAATGAGCAATCCATGAACATGCAGATATGTAATTTGCCTAACGGCGAATCAAGAAGCGTGTTTAAAACCATGAACTTAGACATCAGGCAATATCGCCGGTTAATGATGTTCATTCATGCCGAAAGTGTAAACGGGCAGCCTGCATTATCCGATGGAAGAATTAATGCAGTAGTAAGGATCGGGAATGATTTTATCAATAATTTTTATGAAATAAAAATTCCGCTTAAAATAACGCCGTCGGGCGCTACTGTTGATACAGATATATGGCCCGAAGAAAACAACCTCGATTTTGACCTGGGCATACTGGAGCAGTTAAAAGCGGAAAGAAACCTTCAATTAGTTAACCCCAATGCCATTTACCGGAAAACCGTAGATAACCGCATGTATTCCGTTATCGGTAACCCCAACTTCGGGGAAGTAAAAGGATTCCTGGTGGGCATTGAAAATCCCGGCGATGGCACCGGATCGCCCGTCTGTACCGAAGTATGGATAAACGAACTCCGGCTTTCACAGATTGACGAAAAAGGCGGATGGGCAACGGTAGGCAGGGTTGATCTTGCCCTGGCCGATTTGGGAACCCTTACCTTTTCGGGTAATACGCATTCTGTTGGTTTTGGTGCATTGGAACAAAGGGTAAACGAAAGAGCAAGAGATAATTTTGTTCAGTTCGATGCCGCTGCCAACTTAGCGTTAGGAAAATTACTGCCCCGTGGCGCAGGAATAGAAATTCCTTTTTACGCCAGTATTTCCCAAACCATCAGCACCCCGGAATATGACCCCTACGACATGGACATCAAACTGAAAGATAAGCTGGGCGCCGCGCAGGGAAGTTTAAAGGATTCTATAAGAAACGCAGCTATTGATATTACCACTATTAAAACCGTAAATTTCACCAACGTAAGAAAAGTGTTGCCTGAAGGAAAGCGGCAAAGATTATGGAGCATTTCCAATCTGGACCTCAGCTATTCCTATACTTCCATTAAACAGCATAACCCGCTGGTGGAAAACAATGAGATCAAAAAATACAAAGCAGGCATAGGATACAATTATACCGGCCAGGTAAAATCGTGGGAGCCCTTCAAAAACATGTTTAAAAGCAAATCGGCATGGCTGGCTATGGTACGCGATTTTAACCTCAACTTCACCCCTTCGCTTATTGGTATCCGTTGGGATATTAACCGGCAGTTCGGCGCATTGCGTCCCCGTGAAGTGTATGTTCCGGGTACAGCTCCCAGCCCCTTTAAAATACCTGAAACCTACGATAAGTTCTTTACTTTCGACAGGCATTATAATTACCGCTGGGATATTACCCGTTCCCTGAATTTCGATTATGAGGCCCTGAATAATGCCAGGATAGATGAGCCGGCCGGCAGATTGGATAATAAGGCAAAAAAAGATACGGTATTCCGGAACCTGTTTAAAGGAGGAAGGAACGTATTGTATAATCAGCGGGCGGATCTTACCTATGCCTTACCCACTTCCAAATTGCCGCTTTTAGACTGGACAAACGCCAACCTCGCCTATAAAACAACCTATAGCTGGATCGGCGCATCGCGGCTGGCCATTAACCTGGGCAATACCATACAAAACAGCAATGCAAAATCGGCTACGGTTGATTTTGATTTTAACAGGCTGTACAGCAAGTTCAGGATACTGAGGGCTTTGGAGCAACAGGGCGATAATACCCCCAAACCACCGCCGGCAGCAGGCAATCAAAAAGCAGATACGGCTAATACCAGAAAAAAACGCGATCCGAACGAATTACCCGAACTGAATGGCTTTGTAAAAGGTATCGGTAAAATCATCACATCTCTTAAACGGATTAACTTTACTTACAGTGAAGGCGCTACTTCGTTTATACCGGGCTATACCGACAGCACAAAATACCTGGGGCAGAACTGGGGCAGCATGGCGCCCGGGCCTGGCTTTATTTTGGGCAAACAACCTACCAGCAACTGGCTTGATAAAGCAGCGCAAAAGGGATTAATATCAAGAGACAGTCTGCAGAATAACCTGACGCGCCAAACCTTTGACCAGCAATTTAACGCTACCGCGCAATTAGAACCGGTACGCGACCTGCGTATTGATCTTAATTTAACTAAAACATTCAACCGAACCTATAGCGAGCTGTTTAAAGACACTATTGGAAACGGCCAGTTCGGTCATCTTAATCCATACGCGGGCGGTGGCTTTAGCATCAGCTATATTGCCTTTCAAACCCTATTCAAAAAAACAGATCCTAACCTGATCAGCGAAACTTTTCAGCAATTCCAGGACAACCGTATTATTTTGTCGGAGCGGTTAGGCGTTAAAAACCCTTACAGTCAGGTAAAGGGCTCCGATGGCTATTACTTAGGTTATAGCCGCTATGCGCAGGATGTGCTCATCCCGTCTTTTATTGCAGCATATACCAATAAAGACCCCAACCAGGTATCATTACTAAAAACAGGTGGTACTAATGTAAGGTCTAACCCTTTTTCAGGCTATCTGCCCAAACCCAACTGGCATATAGAATATGCAGGTCTCAGCCGCATAGAATCGTTAAGCAAAATATTTAACGACTTTACGCTCACCCACGATTATAAAAGCTCTTTGGGCATGAACGCCTTTAATTCCAACCTGCTTTTCCAGGACAGGTGGAGGCTGGGCTTTCC
>CAYVEI010000166.1:0-9996 GCA_964450515.1 uncultured Terrimonas sp.
ATGTAAGGATGGTGCTGACTGAAGAACAAAAGCAGGATATCTATCCCGCTGCCACCCTGGAAGGAGATATCAATACGGATGGCAGTCCCAATGCGGTATTTAAGGAAAAAGATTTTTACACAATAGATCCTGGTAAAATTGCGCTCAAAACAGATGCCACCGGCATTACCGACTATCCCAACCACAACGGCCGCCCGCCGGAGAACAACAACCCGAACAGCGTAGTTACTGCCAACAGTGAGAAGCTGTACAAGCTTAAGTCTACTATTTCGGAAGGGGTAACCGGGCTTGGCATCACCTTAAAAGTAATGGCAGGCGACAGGATAGATATATTTGGCAAGAGCTATTATTTTAACGCCGTAACGGATGGAGCTACTAATAACAAAGATATTGTTACACTCAGCATCCTTACAGGTCTATTAGGAGGTCCGACAGGAGGTGCAGCAGCCAATGCGCACGGAGGTGTTACAGCCGGTCAACTGAATGAAATTGGCGGCAGTACAGCAGCAATAGTAAACCTGTTTAACGACCAGTTGGATGAAGTGCCCAATACTTCTACAAAACCAAGGGCATTCATCAACTATATCTTTTTTGATGAACAGTTTAAAAGTGTAGCCAGTGGGTTCGATGCGGTGGGGGATAAAGATCATGTTAAATCGCATTATATACAACAGAAGGTTGCACCGAAGAACGGATATGTGTATATTTACGTGAGTAACCAGAGTCAGGTTAATGTGTTCTTTGACAATTTACAGGTTATACATACCAGGGGAGCGATACTGGAGGAGACGCATTATTATCCGTTCGGATTGACCATGGCGGGAATAAGCTCCAAGGCGCTGGCGTTCGGAAAGCCTGAGAACAAATACAAATATAACGGCAAGGAAGAACAGAGGAAAGAGTTTAGTGATGGTAGTGGGTTAGAATGGTTGGATTATGGCGCAAGGATGTATGATGCGCAGATTGGAAGGTGGCATGTGATTGATCCGTTGGCGGATAAAAGTAGAAGATGGTCTCCGTATAATTATGCTATTAATAATCCATTAAGATATATAGATCCAGATGGAAAGGAAATAATAAATATTCAGGGCGGTGTAAGATTTACCGGCGAAGATGCAAGAATTGCATTCACTGCAATTAAAAAGCAAGCTGAATCCAAAGAAGGTCTTAAAATTCATTTTGTATTCCAGGCGAAAACTGAAAAGATATACGAAAATACTCTCAATGCGTTTAGACAAGGTAAGCCATCAACCTTGCACTATGATTCTGATAAAGGTCGCCAAAAGCAACGTCGTGATGAAGCGATGGTAGGACATCCTAAGAAAGGAGATGGAACAGAAAGGGACGAGTACCCTTATGCTTCAACATTTGAGGGAGGAACTGGTGCTGTAGTTGCAGATGTGCCCGCAAAAGAGCAAAGAATACAAGGCGGACAGTTAGGCGCCTTGTATAGTACAATGGAACAAGGAGAGGCATTTTTAGTACTTCCTGTTCCAAGAGATAAAGAGCCTGACCCTGAACCAGTGCCATCTCAGCCTCCAGTAGTAGTTCCTCCACCAGTCCAAACGCCATCATCTAGAAATAATCTTTCATTAAGGGAAAGAATAGGAATAGCAACAGGGCTTACTGGTACTGCATTAACCATATACATTATAATCTCCGAAGGAAGCAGGTTATTTCCTCCAAGAAATTTAATCCCCATACCATAGGTGATGAAATATTATTTATTTACATGTTGTATTTTATTTCAAAGCTGCTTTTTTCATAAACATAAAAGCATTGCCCCCATGAATCATAAACTTAATTTTGGCACTTCATATCATCAATTCTACATAAGGGATAAGAATTCTTCCCAAGATACAGGCGACAGTAATTTTTGGACAGAAGATGCAACTCGTTCACGATTAGCAGTTGGTGAAGGTATTTTAGGAGTAGGGCTGGAATGCTACGGGCCTTTTAAAGGAGAGCTTGTTTTATTAGACAAAAAAAGGGATGATGTAGAGTATAGTCAATATGACCATATTGTGGAAGGGGGCCTAAATATAAAATCGGGAATATTGCAAGTATTAGATTGTCCTAATTCAAATGTTGAATTGGAGGTAAAAGTAAATCCGGGAAGTTATAGAGTGAGAATTTATTCTTTAAATCTTGATAGTGTTGAGGGAGACGCTGGGGATGATTATTATATAATAGAAATATGGCCGGGCATAAATACGGAGCGAAAAGTACTAAAACAATACAAGTGAAATTGCTAAATATAAAAATGTAAACTACAAAAGCCAGGCGACGCCTGGCTTTCCGGTCTAGCGCAGGTGTGTCGCACATAATAAGCTGGCGCTGGTTTGGTAGCGTTAGCCATGCAGCTTAGCCAGACCAGTGCTTAGCGTATTATTTGTTTTACGAGGCATAAGCCTGTTTAGTTTTTACATCCACCCGCCGTGGTTCGTGTCCCACGAAACACAAAACCATCAAAACTCTTCTCTCAAATCTTTTAAAAAGTCATACTCTTTTATATCGAGTTCATAAAACCGCACCGATGAGTAGGTATAGTTTAAATAATCATTTGTCAGTTGCCAATGCTTTGCTGTAGGATTGCGATGCAGGTAGTCCAATTTCTGGTAAGCAACCTCCCGGGAATATAAATGAATGGCTAAGGGATCGCGTTGCCAGAATTCATGCAGCTTATTACTGGCATCAACGGTATACAAACTAAGCATAGCCGGATCTTCACGCAGCAAAAGCTTCCTGAATTCATGAGCCGTATATTTGAGAAAAGAGCCCTGGGCTGTTTCTTTCCCATTCATGGCATTTATACGCCATATTACATGGATGTGATTTGGCATGATCACAAAAGCGAATACATCAATCTTGCCGGCATTACTTAATTATCTGAATGAGCTAATGATAATATCTTTGTATTGGTCGCTCATTAATAATTTCATCCAGTTATTTATGGTAGCCGTCCAAAAATATATTTCACCAATGCGGATATACGACTTTCGGTGTTTTTCCTGATAATTCATAACTCACTCAATATACAAAATTCCGCCGCCTTTTCATTGGGGTTGCAGAGAGTGGCTCGTGGGACACGAACCACGGCGAAAAGTGGCTACAGTGGTTCAGACCCGGTAGGCGATGATCTGGAATTTAAATTACACGCATTTGCCAATATGCCTGTTAAAAAGAACGGATATCTGTATATTTACGTTAGCAATGAAACACCAAACATTGACGTGTTCTTTGATAATTTGCAGGTAACGCATCACCGGGGACCAATATTGGAGGAGACGCACTATTATCCGTTCGGACTCACTATGGCGGGGATCTCCTCCAAAGCACTCGCATTTGGAAACCCTGAGAATAAGTTTAAGTTTAACGGTAAGGAGGAGCAGCGTAAAGAGTTCAGTGATGGTAGTGGGTTGGAATGGCTGGACTTTGGAGCAAGGATGTATGATCCGCAGATAGGAAGGTGGCATGTGGTGGATCCGTTGGCGGATGAATCAAGAAAATGGAGCCCTTATAACTATGCTTATAATAATCCATTACGGTTTATTGATCCTGATGGAATGCTGTCCACCCAGTCTCCAAGCTATAACGATTACACTGATGAAGAAAAATCAGAAATACTTAGGAATTTGTCTGCTCAGGGGCCAGGTGATGGAGATAAAGGCAAGAAAAAGAACGCTGAAGATATTTTGCTAACGAAATCTGGTAATGAAAATCCCTCAAGGTCTTCGAATTTTCATGGACCGGCAAGCAAAGAAGAGTGGAATGAGAATCCATTAAATGCTGCTTTACTTGATCTTAACTGGCTTGTTGTTCAATACATCGGATTGGACCAAGCTGAAAACTCATATAATACAATTTCGGACCCTGATGCAACAGGCTGGGATAAATTAGAAGCGACTGCTACAGGAGCAATGGCAACAACAAGGGGTGGCAAAGGAGCGGGAAAAGGTGCTACAATAAAAGAACAAGCATTGTTTGTAAAGGAAAATCTAAATGGTGGTAGAAATTCTGTAACAATAAAAACACCCGATAAACAAATCAGATTTGATTTAGATGGCGAACCTCATGGCGGAGTTGAGACACCACACACACAATTGTACAAAAAGAATTTTGTAAACGGAGAGCAGAAAAGTATAAGCAGAGTTGGGAAACAAGCCGTTTCGATGACTTCACAAGAGGTTAGAATTGTGATGAAATATCTTAAGAGTTTAAAAAAATGACCATATTTAATGATCGACTTAACTGATACTAATCTTTTTCAAGACTTAACATACGTCCAGTTTAATAACGGGGGCTTTGATTTGCATAACGATTATCACTGTATAGAAATAGCTTATAATTCAAAAGATAATTCAATTCAGTTCACTTTCGAATCAATTAAGAAAAGAATAATGGATAACCAGCTTTGTTTATCTTTTCAAAATGCTAAAATTGAAAATCTTAATTTATTTTTTGAACGAACTGCCGATACAAGTACCATCAATAACTTTTATAGAGGAAAATTTGAAAGGGAAAATATCATTTTGGAATATATGGAAACTGGTGAACGTTTTTTTTATATTGAGTTTGAAGAAGGAGATAAATTTGAAATTTTCGCTCAAAAAGTCTTTCTTTCCTATCAATCAATTGTTAAAGATCCATCCGACGTAGGTCTGTAAGGCTCGCATTGTGTCTTGCCATAATACAACAAACTAAGTAAAGCCCGGCACCGCCGGGCTTTACTTAGTTTACGAAGCGAGTGCTTTTTTAGCTTTCGTGTTTTGTATGATGTTGTCAATGACAAAATACAGTTTGTCTTTTACATCACTGTCGAGCTTTTCAATATCCTGGAGGCGTTTAATATTTTTCTTATCAAAGCTGGCGTTAATACCTTCGCCAACCAGGTAGTCCATAGAAACTTCAAAAGCATCCGCGATTTTTTTAGCCGCATCAATAGACGGCACGGCTTCGCCGCGTTTTCTTCCCAACAGGGTCTTCACAGTCAGGCAACTGTGTGAAGCTTGAAACCCCGGCGCGAATCAAAACCGTTCTTTTGATTTCTATTTTTTGGGGTAATTTTATAAAGTATCATAGTGGGCATTAAAAGAATGATAATATGAACAAATGGAAAATAATCATGCGTTCTGGTTCTACTACACCAGTTGAAATATATTTAGCAAAAAGCTATCTGGAGTCAGAAGGGATAGAAACACAATTACAAAATGAATTGGCGGCTCAGGTGTATTCAAATGCTGTTGATGAAGCAAAACTTTTAGTTAAAGAAAGTGATGTAGAACAAGGAGTAAAAATATTGATAAAGGGGGGATATATAAAAATTAACCAAAGGTCTGGATGATGTTGTCTATCACGAAATACAGTTTATCCCCGTTTTGGCGCAAGAATGAGGTACAGGAAAAGAGCGGGAGGTGCTTGTGCCGTGCAAAAAAAAGTTGAAAATCAGGTAACGGCCTCAAAACTGGTATCTATAGAATGGCTTTGTAAGTAAACCGAAAGATTTGTTCAGCACAGGGGTCTCATCGCTCCCCACAATAGCTTTTTATGACCCAGGCGTGAATCATAAAAAAACCAAGACAAAGCTTATGTAACCGGCATATCCTTTCCTTTTAAAATAGCAACTGTTAGCCGGCTTATACAAACCAGTCTTTCGCGTTCATCATATATCTTTATATCCCACACATGGGTGGAGGAGCCCAAATGTATAGGCGTGGCGATGCCTGTAACCCGTCCCTGCCGGGCGCTTCGGATATGATTGGCATTAATTTCCAGTCCTACACAAATAAATACATTCGTGTCTAAAACCAGCGATGAAGCCACACTTCCCAATGTTTCCGCCAGCGCAACCGAAGCGCCGCCATGCAATAAACCATAAGGCTGCCGGGTACGCTGGTCTACCGGCATAGTGGCTTTCAGGTAATCATCCCCGATTTCAGTAAATTCAATACCAATGTGCTCCCCCATGGTTCCGGCGCTCATGGCCTGCAGCTTTTGAAGTGAGAATTCCTTTTTAAACCAGATGTGTGACATGATTGCAGATGGTTTTAATGTTCAATTGAATTCAAACTTAATTGTTTTCGCTGCAATAATATAACCCCGTTCATTGATTATTTTTAATATTGCTGACAGATTTTTAGCAATGCACGACCAACTTTTACAACTCAGGCAACTCATTCAGGCTGTATATCCGCTGCCTGATGAAGACTGGCATGCCTTTACCGGAATATGGCAACCTTTTTCGGCAAAAAGAAAAGAGATCATTACGGCTGCCGGAGAAAGAGAAAAATATTTATATTTTGTGCTGGAAGGCCTGCAAAGAGTATATTATTATGATGAGCAGGATCGTGAAGCAACGCTCGTTTTTACCTATGCGCCTTCTTTTGGCGGCGTGCTGGATGCCATGATGCTGCATCAGCCTTCGCGCTATACTTATGAAACCCTTACGCCATCTGTTTTTCTAAGAGCCCGATACCATGAAGTGGAAAGCGTTATGAAAAACAGGCCTGCTGTTGAAACAATGGTGCGTATGGGCGTAACCAATGCCTTATCAGGCTTATTAGAACGGCTTGCAGAAATACAATGCTATTCTTCTGAAGATAAGTTCAGAAAGCTTTTACAACGCAGTCCGCACATTTTACAACTGGTTCCCCATAAATACCTCGCTAATTACCTGGGAATAGACCCCACCAATTTCAGCAAGCTCATTAATAAAATAAGGATCTGAAAAATCATGGTATTTACCAATAATTATCATCGCCCTGCGATACAACTTTGCATCATCAATAAAATATGAAGCAAATGAAAGCCATATCAAAATTCAAATTATTAAGCTCATTGGAGCAGGAGGTTGAAAAACATCTTGCTGAAGCGGTTAGCGTTTTCCAGAACTTACCCGAAGAAACCCTGTTAGCACCCGCACCCTATGGCGGCTGGAGCATGGCGCAATGCCTGGCGCATTTAAACAGCTATGGCAGGTTTTATTTACCGGCTATCACTTATGCTATCAACCATCCCGCTGGAAACGCTACCAATGAAAAATTTAAAAGCGGATGGCTGGGTAATTATTTTACCCAAATGATGCAACCCGGCAATTCCACTAAAAAGTATAAGTCGCCTAAAGAGCATTCCCCAACACCCAATCTTGATGCCCGTGCAGTAGTGGCGGAATTCATACAGCAGCAGGAACAGCTTATGAGTTGCCTGCGAAAAGCTAAAGCCACAGATATTAATGCCACCCGCGTACCCGTTTCCATTTCAAAATGGATCCGTTTAAAGCTCGGTGATACTTTCCGGTTTTTAATTGCGCATAATGAACGGCATATGCTGCAGGCAAAAAGGCAGCTGGATGGAAGTAACCCCGGCATACCCAAAATTCCGTCTGATTGAACAATACGGGATTTTCAGGTTGACAGCAAGATTTTCATTTTGTGGCGGCAATAAAGGAGTTTGGATAACTCCAAAAAAAATCCCGATACCAGCAAAGGAAACTTTGTACGTATCGGGAAGGAGCAATGACGCAGCACTGTTGAATCAAGGCACATCATTAAAAGGCGGCATTTCAGCGCTAATATTGTTTTATTTAAGCATGCGCCGCATCAGGCGGCGGTCTTTTTTACTCGCGGATCTGAATTTTTCAATCATAACGGCCGGATCATTCATTTTTTTATACAATTCCTGGATGGCGCCTACGCAAATAGAAATGTACTGGTCATAATCCACAGTACGGAAGTCTTTCACCTTAGTGCCATATACAAAAAATTCTTTTTCCGGCTGATCCCAGTCTAAAGTGATGGATTTTACGGTTTTCTCCATGTCGCCGGGTAGCGCGTTGGGGCCAAATTTGTGTTTTTCGGGTGCGATTATTTCTGTATCCAGCGTTTTTATCTTTACGATCTTCTCGCCGGAACTGGTATATATTTTAACCTCTTCCCCTTCCTGTAAGCCTTCTGCGGTGCAGGGAACAGTGAGTTGCCCATCATGTACCTCCATTAAAATATTGGGGATAAATTCTTCCGACTGGCTGACAGCGTTAGGCGTAATGTGCTCTACTTCCTGAGCGATAAAACCATATTTAGACCGGCCGCCATTCTTATGCTTATCTATGTATGAATAGGAAACGGGCCTGGACTGAAGAACTATATCAAGCGCATTCCGGCTTTGAATTGAATGCACGTCCGTTTTAATCCGGCTGTCTGAAATGGCATTAAACTCACCGGCTACTACCCGGTAGGATGCATAGATGGACACCTCAGCGTAACCGGTTCCTGAACTTCCGCTTCCGGATCCATTATAGTTTAGGTAACCATACCTTCCGCCATAACTGGTACCTAAGTATCCCCCAACGTAAAGAGGATAACTCGAAGAACCGCCAATACCAATGCGACCATTATCAGCATATATACTTGATGCAGAGGTGATAGAAGTGGCTGTATTCGTATAGAGCAGTCGGCCTGACGTTAAGCTTGCGGAACTGCCGGTACCTCCGTTGGCGGTGGGCAGGGTGCCGGTTGCCAGGGATAATGCGTTTATAGAAATCCAGGCGCTGCCTGTATAATAATAGAAGCCGGCCGTGGCGTTTGTCTGATATACTAACAGCCCGGTGGCAGGTGTGGCGATACCGGTCCTTTCTGTTGCCGTCATTCGCGGAACCAATAAACCTCCGGTAGTGCTGGTAATATCAAGCGCGGAAGAGGCGTTGGGAGTTGTAGTGCCAATTCCAACCTGCGCGTTTAAGCCGGTACTGATAAATAAGGAAAGCACAATTAATTGAAGGGTCCTCATGATGTAGATGAATTTTTGTAGTTAAAAATTGTTTTGGGATGAGCATATTATTGTACCACAAAAGATTTGACAAACGTGGTACCCTTTTTCAGATGAATGATTAAGGTATAGGAGCCCCTGGCAAAACTGCTGGTTGTAATAGTGAATAACGTTTCGTTGATTGTGCTGCTTTGATATACCTGCACACCGGTTGCGTTCACTATCTCCAGCCGCTTAATGCCGGCTCTCAGGTTGTCGTTTCTGACAAATAAAATGTTGGTAACAGGGTTGGGGTAAATGGTTATTTCGCTTGCCTGGGAATGGGTAATAGCAACTGTTTTGGAATAGGAATACACACCGTCTATATCTGTTTGCCGGACGCGATAAAAGGAATTGTTGTTCGAAATGTCGGGGTCCACCTGGCTATAGGCGTTTATTCCTGACCGGTTCATTGCCTGTACAGGAGAACCAACATGCTTCCAGGATGAACCATTAGCACTTTTGAGTACCTGGAAATGCTTAGTGTTTTTTTCATCAGTCGTTGTCCATTGAATGAGGTTGCCTTCCTTCACTGAAGATACGGAAACAGATAACCAGTTCAGCGGAAGGGCCGACAATGAAGAGGCCAGCGTTAATTCTGAAAACGCTACGCCGCTGAGTCCGGAAGCGGTAGTTACATTGGCTCCGTTGGTGGAAGGATAATTATTCCAACCGGTGGTAAATCCGTTTAACTGTAGTGTGGAAGCGGTAAGTCCGTTCAATTCCGGGGTGTTGTAGTACAGGGAAATAGTGCCGTTAAAGGCCGGAAGCGTATTTGAAAACAAATACGACCTTAATACCGGAGGACCACCTCCATACGGGTTCGTTACGGAACTATTGAGCGTAACAGTATTGGCGGTAATATTGAAGCCGGCAGTGGGTGTAATAACCAGACTGTTTAAATTTAAGCTGGACGCCGGGCTGATATAAAGATTTGACGTGCCGCTAACTGTGAGAAATGGCTGGCTGAACGAGCAGATAGTAAAAATCAGAAAAGATAATAAAAGTCCAATCAATGGTTTCAAGCTCATAATTAGTAGATTTTGGTAAGGCTGAGAAAAATTATATAAATGCTATTTCAATGGTGATGATGAAGTTTTCCCGCGGCGGATAAAAAGCATTTTGTGGTAGCGGTAACGTCCAGCGCGGCAGAAGCGTCTGGTGTAGCGGTTCCAATGCCTGCCTGGGCAAAGC
>CAYVEI010000167.1:0-9766 GCA_964450515.1 uncultured Terrimonas sp.
GGAATAATGCCAGTTCCTTACCCGTGCGGCATGAACTGAATAATAGCAGGATAACCAATGGCGCTAACAGATATCTATGCATATATAAGGTATAGCTTTATAATTAGAACCTATTCCCGGCAAAATTGCAGGTATTCGTTTGATAAACATATTCTTTTAAAAGAATTATTTTATAGACCGGTTAAGGGTATGATTAAGGATGGTTTGACAGGCAATACTTGCTGTAAGATACTTAACCAGGTAAGCATAGCCATTTTCTCCCATTTGTTTACGCAACGCAGAATCGTTGTAAAGCGTATCGAAATTTTGTTTATACTTATCCATATCTCCTGTTAACGACCACAGTCCGGCACCCGCTTTTTCCAACAGCGCCCCATAGTCCGTACTCGCATCTATAGCAGCCAGCACCGGTATCCTGGCATTAAAATAAGATAAGGTTTTAGATGGAATGTTCGGGATAGTAAACTTCTCACTTAATGAAATTAAGCCTACATCAGCGCTGCATACTAATTTTTGATAATCCTGCCTGGGTACAGCATCTTTTATCACTAAGTTCGTGAGGGCATAATGTGCTGCCATTTGTTCAAGGTACTTCCTTCTGGCGCCTGTGCCCATCACCAGGAATATGATATGATTATTATGCAGATAGGCCCGCGCGAGATTTATTATGTTTTCAATTTTTTGAGGTTCGCCGATATTGCCTCCGAAAATGGCCACGTATTTTCCGGCCAGTCCGTACTGCGATTTTATTGATTCATCTTTTTCCGATAAAGGTTCTGTTTTTTGCCAGTTGGGCAGGAGCATGAGTTTTTGAACAGGCACTTCAGGATTATGGCGGATAACATAATTGATGTTTTCCTGCGACATGCAGCCAATATAATCGGAATAGTGGTACAGTTTTTTTTCTTTTTTTCTGAAGTAGCTGAAAAGCAGTGGATCTTTCATCATTCCCAGGTCACGTGCATTTTGAGGAAAAATATCACGGAGTATAAGATACGATTTTAAAGGGTATTTTTTTTTTAGCCACGATACAACGTCTACAAAAGTTATGGGCGGAGTAGGGGTCACAACCAGGTCAAATATGCGTTTCGAAAAATGTTTTTTAATTGCGCGTTTGAATTGGTAAGGTACACGCAGGGTGGCTATGCCTTTTAAAAGAGGGTGTACATTAAAGATTTTTTGCGTTTTCACCCGCAGCACTTCTGTGCCTTTTTCCTTTTTTAGCGCTGAGACCTGGTCTTCCCTGGCTGCGCTTACTACTGTTACTTCATGTTCGTTCTTTACAAACTCATCTATCAGATCTGCGTACAGGTTTGATGATTCGTGAGGTTCGGGATGATATAAAAGTAAAAAAAGTACACGCATATTAAAAACTTTGCCAGGTTACCCGCTTGATATAATCCACATAAGATATGATTATTCTTACTACTTTATCGGAAACATTTGGCATTGAATAGTCTGTAACCAGCCGGAAATTACGAGGCTCTTTTTGCTGGTATTCTAGTTGCTTTAACCCCTGGAGTATCCGTTCGGGGTTTAATCCAACCATCATTACAGCAGCTTCTTCCATCGCCTCCGGCCGTTCGTGTGCTTCCCTGATATTTAACGCAGGGAAATTGAGTATGGATGATTCTTCAGAAATGGTTCCACTGTCGGAAAGAACTGCTTTTGCATTTACCTGCAGGGATAAATAGTCACTTAGCCCGAATGGCTTTTGCAGCTTTACCAGATCATTAAATACGATGTTCTTTTCTTTTATCCTATTTCTTGTTCTGGGATGCGCAGATACAATTACAGGCAGCCGGAATGTTTCTGCAATATTATTCAACGATTTAACAAGATTATTGAAGTTTTTTTCGGCATTGATGTTCTCTTCCCGGTGTGCCGACACAACGAAGTAACCATCTTTTTCAAGCGAAAGCTGCTGAAGTATATTTGAACTTTCAATTTTCGGCATATAATGATGAAGCACTTCATACATGGGGCTGCCTGTTTTGATGATCCTGTCTGGCGGCAGGCCTTCCCTGAGCAGGTATTCCCTTGCTATATCTGAATACGTGAGATTGATGTCGCTCACGTGGTCAACAATTTTTCGATTGGTTTCTTCAGGCACGCGCTGATCAAAGCAACGGTTGCCGGCTTCCATGTGAAATACCGGAATCTTTCTTTTTTTTGCAGGAATAGCGCATAAGCAGCTATTGGTATCCCCCAGCACTAAAAATGCATCAGGCTGCTCTTTTTCAAGAATGGGATCAATATTGATCAGTATTTGCCCCACGGTTGTGGTGGCATTTTTACCTGCAGCGTTCAAAAAATAATCTGGTTTTCTGAGTTCCAGATCTTCAAAAAAAACCTGGTTCAGCTCATAGTCGTAATTCTGCCCGGTGTGTACCAGCACATGATCTATGGCTTCAGATTCGTCTAACTTTGCCAGCACCCTGGATAGCCGTATGATCTCCGGCCGGGTACCCACTACCGTAAGCACTTTTATTTTTTGGGTGATTGTATTCATTAAATAGATGTAGACTTATTAAACGGTTTCAAAATAAGTATCCGGGTCGGCAGGATCAAAAAATTCATTAATCCAGAATACGGTATACAATTCATCGGTTCCGGTATTTGTAATGTTGTGTGTATACCATACAGGCATATCCACATAAGAAGCTTCATCTCCACTTAATTCAAAGTTGAGCACTTCATCTGTATTGTACCTGCGCAGTTGTATCAGTGCTTTGCCTTTTATTACGGCAAATCGTTCAATTTTACGGGTATGAAAATGATTCCCCCGCGTAATGCCCGGATGCGTTGTGGAAAATGATATTTGCCCTCCCTGCTGCAATTTTACCAACTCCACAAATGTACCCCGGTTGTCGGTATTTTGCTTTAGCTTGTATGGAAAATAAGGCTTAAGGTTTATATAACTCCTGAAGGTGTTGAAAAGGTCAATACTGAATTTGTTTTGGAGTGAAGGGAATATCCCTTTTTCGAAATATTGCTTTTTAAATTCCTGTAACTGCAGTAATATTTGCGATACATGGTATTCGCCCGTATGCTCAACTTTCCATTCAGGGTTATGGCTGTCATTTCTTATGGCATCAATAATCACTTTAGCCAGTTCATCTACGTATATTAGTTTAATGAGTCCGTCCGTATCTATTTTGGGCTCCAGGTTGTTGCACAACTGGTAGCAAAAAGTAGCTACTACCGAATTATAAAAAGGTTTGCCAAACGGGCCAAACACATTGGGAACGATGAGTCCCGCAAATTTTCCTTCATGTGCTTCGGCCCAGGCCGAAAATAAATTCCTTCCTTCTTTCTTTGATTTGCCATAGGGGTTATCTCTTTCTTCCTGGGTGGAAGAAGAAAAAATGATCTGGGGCTTTACATCGGCTTTTTCTACAGCAGTAATCAGTTTTTTTACAAGGCCAATATTGGTATCATAAATTACCTGCGGATCAGGATGCCGGTTCATGGCAGCCAGGTGAACAATAACATCGCATTGTTTTGTCCAGTACTGTAATTGGTTTTCGTTTTCGAAAAAAGAGTTTTCAAACGGTATGAGTTTGAATTCGTCTTTCAACAGGCTTATGGTATTAAGAAGGTAAGAGCCTGTAAACCCGTTTTGTCCTGTTATTCCTATTTTCTTGATCATATCAGGTATGTACTGTATTTAGGTCTTTTTGTATCATTTCAAGCCTGAGCAATAGTTTTTTGGTTTCTTCCAAACCGATCTGGTTAGTATTGTGAGAGTGGTAATCTTCGATTGTTGAAACATCTGTATCGCCCACCGAAAAGTACTGCTCATAATTGAGCCCCCTGTTATCTGCCGGGATCCTGAAATACGCTCCCATATCAATGGCCTTTGTCATTTCCTCTCTGTTTACCAGGGTTTCATATAGTTTTTCACCGTGGCGGGTGCCTATGATTTTAATTTCATTGCCGGCATTATATAATTCTTTTAAAGCGGTTGCCAACAGTTCAATGGTAGTGGCCGGGGCTTTTTGTACAAAAATGTCGCCCGGTTCTGCATTCGTGAAGGCATACAGCACAAGATCTACTGCATCTTCAAGCGTCATCATAAACCGGGTCATATTAGGATCAGTAATTGTAATGGGTTTGCCCGATTTGATCTGGTCAATAAATAGGGGTATAACCGAACCCCGCGATGCCATTACATTACCATAGCGTGTACCCGAAAGGATGAGTTGTGCTTCGGATACTGTTCTGGATTTAGCCACCATTACTTTTTCCATCATGGCCTTGCTCATCCCCATAGCGTTAATGGGGTATACCGCTTTATCTGTGCTGAGTACCACCGCATTTTTTACACCATTTCGTATAGCCGCATCCAGCACGTTAGCGGTTCCTTCCACGTTGGTTTTTACGGCTTCCATCGGAAAAAATTCGCAGGAGGGAACCTGTTTTAGCGCTGCAGCGTGAAAAATATAATCTACACCTCTTACTGCGTTTTCTACAGAATTGTATTCACGAACATCTCCGATATAGAATTTTACGCGTGGGTTATTATATACTTTCCGCATATCATCCTGCTTTTTTTCATCCCGGCTGAATATTCGTATCTCTTCAAAATTGGTGTTCAAAAACCGTTTAAGCACAGCGTTACCAAAAGAACCGGTTCCACCGGTAATAAGCAGCTTTTTATTATTGAACATATTGATTTGATTTTTCTGTATTATATTTTTGGCAAATGGCAAGATATTGCTCCGCTCTTTGATAAGGGGAGGGAAAATCAGACAGTCTTTTCTTGCCTTTTTCAACCAGAAGTTGTTGCTTCCCGGGAGAACTGGCTATTTCAAATATGGCTTCTCCAATGCTTGCAGCAGAAAGCGGATCAAAATATACGGCTGCATCGCCACATAGTGATGTAGCAAACCCGAGATTTGAAGTTAAAATCGGTTTTCCCATTTTCATTGCTTCAGGATAAGTAGCAGAAAAAGTTTCCAGTAAGGTTGGTAAAAACATGGCATCTGCCTGCGCATACAAATGCGGGCACTCTGAAACCGGGATTTTTCCTATAAATAAGATATGTTGTTTTTGCGAATCCGTTAATGTTCCGAGCTGATCCTGGTTGATCGTTAAAACAAAACGAAACCGGAAAAAGGGATATTTTTTGTTTAGGTAGCTAATGACAGGTGGAATAATGGAAAGATTTTTATGCAGGTACATGGCGGAAACGGTTAAAAGTGTATAGCCGCTGAACTTAGGTAAGCTGATGTTCCTGGTCCACACTGCCTCATTATTAAAAACCTGGTGACAGGTATTGCCAACGGTATAAACAGGTTTGCCTGCGAATATTTTTTGCAGGTGATTGCTCATGTCTTCTGTTTCAGTTATCAATACGTTGCAATGCTTTTTGAAGCTGCGCATATGAATTATTTCCATTATCTTAAGGATTATCCGGTTTTTAAAGCTAACAATTTTAAAGAAGGGAGAATCTTTATAAACATATATGGAGTTAGCAAATCCGGCGATATGCGTTGTTGCCGGCCGCCAATAGGTTGGCCCAAACACGCTGAACACGATGCCAGGGTTTATTTTTTTTTCCAGGCGGTTTAATTCTTCTGCCAGGCGGTTTCTTCCTTTGAAGGTACCGCTGCTGTTTTGAATAAGATAAAACCGGAAATGAGATGGATATATTCCCTGGTCCAAAATAGCGTCCATTTCTTTTGAAAGGAAAATATGATATTGATGCCCTTTGATTCCTATACATTCGTTAATGAACGAATGGGCTACCTGCATGCCTCCGCCGATTCTCAGATTTGAAGTATTGATTATGATGGTCATAGTGCTGAATAAACAGGCAGCAAGTTATACTACGCTTAAATATAAGTGGTTCCTTGTTTAGTGTTTATTTAGTGCCGAAAGTATGTGATTATTTATGGTTTTCTTTTGAAATTCCGGGTTATAGTATTGTTGGATTACAGAAAGACAATTTTGAATGCTCCCGTCTCTGTCTTCTAATCGCTGGCTAATGCATTCTTCAATCTTATTGGCTAAATCACACACGTCCCCATCCTTAAAAAAGGCTCCGTTTACACCCGGTATTATGGCTTCATGTTCAGGCATTTGTGTGCTGAAATTATCGTTTGAAATAACCGGTACGCCATATGAAAGCGAATGCATGCCTGTTAATCCCACCGGCCCCGGGCATACACAGGCATCAGCGGAGAGAATATATTGCGATATTTCTTTCTCATCATACAGCTCACCAACAAAATTCAAATGATCTTTCAGGTTTAGTTTTTCTACGAGATCTTCCAAATGCTTTTTTTCACTTCCTTCTCCAATTATAAAGCAATTTATATTGATTTGCCGCTCTTTAAGAATTGAAATTGCCTCAATAAGCATATGGATTTTCTTTGTTTTATTGATTCTTCCAATGCAAAAAAGAATAGGTAAACTGCTGTGCTTAAAAACGGAAGCTATTTTTATTTTGAATCCTTCTTTAAATCCTTTTCTGTATTGCTCTGTTTCATCAAAATTCAATGAATTATATATTACTATTAGTTTGTCTTTGTGAATCCCGTGTTGTATGCTTAAATTCCTGGCCTTGTTGCTGTAAAGAAAGATTCCGTGAGCGAGTTTAAAAAACAGTAATTTAATCTGAAGATGAAGCCAGGACTCCTTGCCATATAATCCATGACTCCACAAATAGCTTTTCTTTCCTTTTATGCGCATTATTATCAATGCCATCCAGGTTGACAAAAACCTGATATCGCCCAAAAATATTACAGCATCAAAGTTTTCTTTGTTTAGTTTTTTTATTACGCCCTTTTGCCATACCAGGTAGTGCCCTATCCACATATTCTTTACCGGTATAAATCTGTCTTTCAATGATTCCTCCTTGCTAAAATCTACTCTTTTTATATCATCGGATGACTCTGTGTCTCCCAGAAAAGAATAAAAAATATCTCTTGAGGAAGCCAGGGCTTTCAAAACAGGAATCCTGTAATGAACATAAAAATGACAAACTAACCCCACCTTTTTCATCGAATTGTATTTGATTGATTATTTCCTGCTTTAGCAGCGTTGGGCAGTATACTATTAAATGCAATTACCAATGCCCCCGACATCATAAGCCAGCTTGCTCCATAAATACTGCCGCTGAACATGTTTTGAATGAAGCTTTGAATAAAAAGAATGCCCAGCCACGAATACCTGGGAGCGTATCTGAATATTTTCAATGATTGCCTGAAAAGGATGACGATAAGAATAAAAAAAGGGATAAATCCTAAAAAGCCTGTTGTTTGTAAAATTTCAAAAAAGATATTATGCGGGTGAATATCAAATCCGTTTAATTTAAGCTTATCTCCCATAATAGGATTATCCATAAATTGATTAAGCGCATTGCGCCACATTGTGGTTCTGCTTGCTGCATCGTTGCCTTCTTCAATATCGCTGCCTGTATTTGTAAATCGTTCGATCAGATTGCTTCCAAAACTCTCTGATAAAAGAACAATACCAATTAAAAACAAAAAAATCAGTACAATATTTCTAATTCTTTCTTTTACTTTCCCTTTGCCAATAAGAATGATTAAAAAAGGAGCAAACAATGCAATAAGCGATCCACGGGAGGATCCCAGAAGAAAAGGAGGAATGGATAAGCCAATTAGAATGGTGAGCATTAATTTCTTCCCGGAAGAAATTTTATTTTCTATCCAGTAGCTTACCGCAACTCCAATAATTAAAGATGAGCAATAGGATAATGCTAAAGGGGAAATGACCTCTGTGTCGGCTGTAGCCGAACTAAGGCGTCCTACTGTTCCTAAGTAATTTCCAAAAAATGTTATAGTCAATATCGAGAAGATATATCCGGAAAAAAATATTGCTTTTCCTGCTGCATCAAAATCATGAAGTGTTAGTTTGAGATAACCTAATAGCAAAAAAGGAATCAGAGAGAAGGACAAGTAGTAAAGCAAAAGCTTATATGTTCCCACATAATAGGGTAAACCTTTTAAGCCATCAATGAATATTCTGCTGATGTAAATCAATGAGAAAAAGAGTACCAGATGCAAGGTCAGATCGGGCTTAAATTTGGGTGTTTTCAAAAATAGAATGATCAGGCAGCCGATGACCAGTAGCCGGAAAAAAATGGAAAAGGCTGTAGACTGGGCACTTAACCCCAAATGAAACATCAGCATCAGGTATGCTGAATATCCAATAAAGTTTAAAAAGACAACAGTAAAAAGGAGCCGATACCTCATGATATGTCCCGCCAATTATTTAACTTCAATTTTCTCCCGGGTATTTTTCGAAAACGATTCTTTAATTTGAGGGTTTATTTATTGCCATTTTCAAACCAGGTAGCTGTTTAAAGCTCAGGATTCCTAAAATAAAAAACAGCGCAAATAATGCAGAACAGGCTATCCATATTTGATCAATCATATAATTTGCATATAATAAAGCAATATTTGCAAAAAGAAAGGTACTCATGATATACCTGAGATACGATTTTGACATTCCGGAAGTTTTTGCAGCCCAGGTGGTGCAGGCAATTGCAAGGAAAACATAAGAAAAAAAAGTACTCCAGGCGGCTCCTGTTATTCCCCATTTAGGTATAAGCACAATATTAAATAGCAGGTTCAATATTGCAGAGCAAATTGTAGAAAGTGCAATAAAGGACGTTTTGTTTAAAATTGTTAGCTCGTAATTGCCTAAATGATAAAATGGGATCAGCAGGTGGCTTCCGAGAATAATAGGCAGAATTTTAAATCCGGAGATATAACTTTCAGAAATAAAATGAAAGGCAAAGTATTTGCAACCGGTTAAAATCAGTATGCTGAAAAGCGATGCACACATCAGTACGAAACTTAAATAAAATTTAAGAATGGTTTGATATCTTTCTTTATCTGCGGAAAATCTATATACCAATGGTTCAAAATAAGTAGCCACTGATCCATAAAAGAAAAATATACTGCTCCCTAATGAATAAGCAAACGTGTAAACGCCGAGCTGGCTTTTATTTAAAAAGCCCTCCACAAAAAAGCGATCTGCATAACTTAATATATTGCCGCTTAGTGCATGGAATATCAGCGGCAGGCCAAAAAGAAACAGGAACTTTAAGTTTTTGTCGAATACAAGTAGTTTCCTGAAAGTAAAGTGCCTGAATATTTCCTTGTAGAACAGCAAAAGAAACATAACCCCGGCCAGCAACGAGCCATAAATATAACCCAGCCCGCTTTTGGTTAAAAAGCAAATGCCTGCAACAGCTACCAGTTTAACAATGGCGTACCATAGTCTTGATTTCCTGAAAAAAGCCGGATTATCAGTTGCCAGCGCATGAGAAACCATCAATCCGGAAAGGTTATAAAAAAACAGGCTGACAAAGAGCATAAAAAAATGTGGGAAAAAGGCTATTCCCAGAATTGTATTACTGAAGAAAGAAGCCATTATACCTGCAAAAAACACTACTGATACAGACAGGATATTTAACTGTAGCGCATAGGGCAGCGTTTTTTCACCGAATGTTATTGTATGGCGCAGGATGGCCCTTCCCTGTCCCAGAGTTAAAACCGTACTCATTACGCCTTCAATGGCAACCAGTAATCCTACTGTACCATATTGTTCTGCAGGTAAAAACAGGGGTAAAAGAGCGATTGTTAACCAGTTCAATCCTTTGGCAAATCCCTCTATACCCGCATAAGAAAAGAACTTTTTAAACATGCTTCTTCCGCGTTAATATTTAGTGCCTACCTTTTCCACCATTTTTTCTTTTTATTAGGTGTATCGAAATATTCGGTGTAAC
>CAYVEI010000168.1:0-3853 GCA_964450515.1 uncultured Terrimonas sp.
ATCTGTTCCAAACCCGCGGTGACCGAAAATATCACCCTGCTGCGCAAACCGTACAATCAGTTCCTTTTCTTCACCCCAATGTTTATGGATCTTTACGGAACCCCTGTACACGAAATATATACCGTTTACCGGATCGCCTTCTTTAAAAACAAGTTCTCCTTTCTTATACTGAAAATTTCGGCGATGTGCTTTAATGGCCGGGAGCCACTCGGGTAAACACATGCGGCACATCAAACAACACTGAAGATCACAATCTTTTTTGGGGTGCTTCATTTTAACGCTTATACCGTGAAAATAGGATTTAATTACTGATTTCCGGTACGGGCAATCATTCGCGGAGCAACGATTGTATTAGCAACAGTTGTATTGCTAAATTGTTGCAGCCGGTTGTGATGTAATTTTACCACCTCACCCACTACTATAACCGAAGGGTTGCTCATACCTTCACACTGCACCCTGAAAAAAATATCTTTTACCGTACCGGTTATTATTTTTTCCTTTTCGGTGGTACCGTTTTGTATAACTGCAACAGGCGTTTCACTTTTTCCATTGCCTCTGAAAATATCCATTATGGCTTCCAGCTTATTCATTGCCATTAGTATAACAACCGTTGCCGTAGACTGTGCTGCAAGGCGAATATCGGCCGATATGTCTCCGGAGCGGGTAGTGCCGGTAGTAACCCAAAAGCTTTCTGCCATCCCCCTGCAGGTTAAAGGAATACCCTGCGCGGCCGGTACCGCCACGGCACTGGAAATACCGGGTATTACTTCCACGGCAATACCATTGCTGCGCGCTGCTTCCATTTCTTCCTGCGCCCTTCCAAAAACAAAGGGATCGCCGCCTTTCAACCTTGCCACATGTCCGTATAATAATGCATAGTCTACAATAAGATGGTTAATTTCCTGCTGCGAAAGGGCATGGCATCCAAAGCGTTTTCCTACAAATACCGCTTTAGCGCCCGGACACATATAGGAAAGCAATTCAATATTTATTAAAGCATCATATAATACCACATGGGCAGATGCAATTGCCCGGATTGCCTTTACAGTAATCAGTTCAGGGTCGCCGGGGCCTGCGCCTATAAGAGATAAGAGCGGTAGTTTTGATTTCATTTTATCAAATTAAAAATATAAATATATAATTTATTTTAACCAAAACTACAAAATATTGAATATTGATCATTAATTTTATGATATAAATAATATTTTTATAATTATTTATTGATATAATTAATGAAAAATATTACATATTATTTATAATAATGTAATATTTTTTTCCCTGCCTTTTAACGATTACCTGCCTTCTTTAAAATACAAATAGCACTAAAACCAAACTGTATGAAGGTTATCGTAATTGGAAATGGCATGGTTGGCCATAAATTTTGTGAGAAGCTATTAGCCAAAGACAAGAAACAGGCATTTCAAATTACTGTATTTGGTGAAGAACCCTACCGCGCATACGACAGGGTACATCTTACCGAATACTTTTCGGGTAAAACGGCCGAAGATCTGTCGCTGGTTGATCGGAGCTGGTATGCTGCTAACAAAATAAATCTGTATTTAGACGATCCGGTAGTTGAAATAGATAAATACAATAAGAAAGTAACATCTTCCAAGGGCCGCGAATTATTATACGACTACCTGGTACTGGCAACCGGCTCTTCTCCCTTTGTACCCAATATGCCCGGTACCGGCAAGCATGGGGTATTTGTTTATCGCACAATTGATGACCTGGAACTGATCACTTCCTATGCTTTCAGGGCCAAAAAAGCAGTAGTGATTGGAGGAGGCTTATTAGGACTGGAAGCAACCAAAGCTTTAAAAGACCTTGATCTTGAAACGCATGTGGTGGAATTTGCCCCCCGGTTAATGCCCCGCCAACTGGATGAGAGCGGCGCTGAATTTCTTAAAAGTAAGTTAGAGCACATGGGGATACATGTGCATCTTAATAAAGCTACTTCAAATGTTTGCGGAAAAGAGAAAGTGGAAGCCCTGGAATTTAAGGATAACAGCAGGCTGGAAGTGGATATGGTGGTCATTTCCGCAGGGATCAAACCCAGGGATGAATTAGCCAAAGATTGCGGCTTAAGAACCGGTCCCCGCGGAGGTATCATCGTAAATAATAAACTCCAAACCAACGATCCATGCATTTACGCCATTGGAGAATGCGCCTTGTTTGAAGGTATGGTATACGGACTGGTTGCGCCAGGTTATGAAATGGCGGATATCGTTGCTTCGCAATTAACGGGAACGGATAAAGTGTTTTCGGATTTTGATATGTCAACCAAATTAAAATTGCTGGGAGTGGATGTGGCAAGCTTTGGTGACGCGCTGGCTATAGACAATGAATGCAGGACCATTGTATTTGAAGACAGGGTTTGGGGGATATACAAGCGCCTGAATGTTTCTACCGACGGAAAATATTTGCTGGGAGGCATCCTCGTTGGCGATGCGTCGGCATATAATATATTGTTACAAACTTATAGAAACGGCTTACCCCTTCCACAGAATGCGGAAGACTTATTTATGAAATCGGGCGCTGCCGGTAAAATGAATGCAGGAAGCGGAATAGCTGCATTACCGGATGCCGCACTTATCTGCTCCTGTGAAGGGGTATCCAAAGGCGCCATCTGTTGTACGGTGAAAGACTATGGCATTGAAGATCTGGATGGAGTTAAAAAAATAACAAAAGCCGGAACCGGCTGTGGCGGCTGTGTTCCTATGATAAAAGATATCATAAGCGAAACATTAAAGGAACTTGGTAAAAAGGTAAAGCCTGCTATTTGTGAACATTTTGCTTACCGTCGCCAGGAATTATTCGACCTGGTTAAAGTACATGGCATTAAAACCTTTGATGAAGCATTGGATAAGTTTGGCAATGGCGCCGGATGTGAAGTTTGTAAACCCGTTATGGCATCTGTTTTAGCCAGCGCCTGGAATGATTCCATATTAAAACAACCTACTATCCAGGATACCAACGACCGCTACTTAGCCAATATTCAAAAAGGAGGAACCTATTCTGTAGTACCCCGCATCCCGGGGGGAGAAATAACACCTGATAAGCTGATCGTCATTGGCCGGATCGCCAAAAAATACAATCTCTATACAAAAATAACAGGAGCGCAACGGATAGACATGTTCGGCGCACATGTAAGTGAATTGCCGCTGATATGGGAAGAGCTGGTTGCTGCCGGCTTTGAAAGCGGGCATGCCTATGGAAAGGCCCTGCGTACGGTTAAAAGCTGCGTAGGCTCTACCTGGTGCCGCTTTGGGCTGCACGACAGTGTAAGCTTTGCCATTCGCATAGAAGAACGGTACAGGGGATTAAGAGCGCCGCATAAAATCAAATCGGCCGTTTCGGGATGCGTTCGGGAATGTGCCGAAGCACAATCGAAAGACTTTGGCATTATTGCCACGGAAAAAGGCTGGAATCTTTTTGTGGGCGGCAACGGGGGATCCAAGCCCCAGCATGCCGTGCTGCTGGCATCGGATATTGATGAAGAAACCTGTATCCGCTATATAGACCGTTTCCTGATGTTCTATATTAAAACAGCCGACCCCTTAACCCGTACCGCCACATGGATGAACAAAATGGAAGGAGGAATAACTTACCTGCAAAACGTGATCGTAAACGACAGCCTGGGTATAGGCGTACAATTAGAAACTGAAATGCAAAACTTAGTTGACCATTATAAATGCGAATGGAAAGAAGTGGTGGAATCGCCCGAGCTCCGAAAACATTTTAATCACTTTGTTAATTTGCCCGGTGAAAAAGATCCGAATGTGCGGTTCGAGGAATTACGGGGACAGAAGAAAGCAGTTGACTGGAAATGAGGAGAGGGGTGAGAGGTGAA
>CAYVEI010000168.1:3953-9647 GCA_964450515.1 uncultured Terrimonas sp.
CTTAAAATCAAGCACATGAATTACAGTATCACAGAAGATGTTCAATGGTATCCGGCCTGCATGATCACAGACGTGCCCGAAAACGGGGGCGTATGCGTGAAATACAAAGACGAACAGATCGCTTTGTTTCATTTTGCACGGCGCGGAGAGTGGTATGCTTCCCAGAATCTTTGCCCTCATCGCCGTCAAATGACCATTAGCCGGGGAATGATCGGCTCGCAGGGCGGTGAACCAAAAGTAGCCTGCCCCCTGCATAAAAAAACGTTTTCGCTTATTGATGGCCGTTGCCTTAGTGATGAAGAGGGTTGTGGTATTAAAACATACCCCGTTAAAGTAATAGATCAGTATGTATATATCGGAATTGTTGATGAGGAGGATAATAACGAAGCCATTTGCGCATAAATAAGCCCGGAAGGTGGCACCCTTCCAGGCTTTTAGTTTATAAATAAGATACACTCATTTAAAACCAGTCAAATGTACATGAAAAAAAAGAGCTGGTATGCGGCAGCATATATTCTTTTACAGTTAGCTTTTTCTTCCCCCTTGCAGGCACAATTCAATATATCATGGCAATTGCGCAACAGGGCGGAGTTCAGATCAGGACAGGGAGCCCCGTTACCTGAAAATGCTCCGCCCGCTTTCTTTATTTCGCAGCGAACAGGCTTGCAGGCTTCTTATAATACCCGGCGGCTCAAATTTGGTTTGACACTGCGCGATGTGAGGGTATGGGGGCAGGACGTTTCCACCATTAATAAAATTTCCACGCAACAAAATAACGGCGTAATGCTGCATGAAGCATGGGCAGAAATGTTATTATCGGATTCATCTGCCAAACAACATGCTTTATCACTAAAAATAGGCAGGCAGGAACTGGCATATGATGACCAGCGGCTGATTGGCAACTTAGACTGGCTGCAGCAGGGCAGACGGCATGACCTGGCCTTACTGAAATATGAAAAGCAGTCATGGACATTACACAGCGGCTTTGCATTCAACCAGAATAAAGAAGCGGCAAGCGGCACCATTTACAATAGTGAACCTCCGGGAAATTATGCGGCTTCTACCAATGGCGGCGCCATGTATAAAAGCATGGAATTTTTATATGCCGGTAAAAAATTAAAACATGGCAGCGCTTCGTTTCTGTTCTTCGCAGACCAGTTTAATAAATATTATTACGATAGTGTGAACAATACGGATGCCAAACAATTTCAAAAAGGCGCATGGACAAGAATGACTACCGGCGCTTATTTTACTAACCGCTTTTTTGATGTGCTGAACATTAACGCAGGACTGTACTATCAATTTGGGAAAAATGCATCAGGGCAGCAATTAGATGCATGGATGTCGAATCTATATGCTCAATATGCAGTAACTAAAAAAATTGCGATAGGCGCGGGCATGGATCATACTTCAGGAGGAATATCCGGAACAACAAGTCGCGCATTTGATCCTTTGTATGGAACACCGCATAAGTTTTGGGGATTGATGGATTATTTCTATGCCGGAAGCGGCTTTGGCAACGGAGGGCTTAATGATTATTATCTGAAGGGCAAATGGAAGCTAAGCGAAAAATATGCTTTAACCGCCGATCTGCACCAGTTTTTCAGCAACAGCAAAATAGCAGACCCCTTGCATCCCGGCAGCGCGAACAGCAATTTTGGACAGGAGATAGATATGGTTGCCGTATTGAACTGGAGCAAAGATATTACGCTTGAAGGGGGGTACAGTCATTTTTTTACTACGTCCCTGCTCTCTTCCCCCGCTGTTAAAAACATTTCCCATCCCCGGCCCGGCGCCAACTGGGCTTACATTATGATTAATATTAAACCAGAATATTTTTTTAAATTTTAAATCCGCAGTATGAGCTATACCAAACCGGCAGAAGTTATTAACTTAATGATACAGGCTGGCAAAGCCAAAATAAAACTATCGCCTTCTGATCTTTTAATCCGCTCCGCTTTATCGGGTGCTATTCTTGGTTTTGGCACTACCCTGGCGGTTACGGCCACTGTTCAAACCGGCTCCGGCATCCTCGGCGCAGCCATTTTTCCCGCATGCTTTATAATAGTAGTATTACTCGGACTTGAGCTGGTAACCGGCAGCTTCGCCATACTTCCGGCAGCTTATTTCGACAGGAAAATAACAATGAGTGCAATGATCAAAAACCTGCTATTCGTTTTTGCAGGTAACCTCCTGGGTGCATTATTGTATGCCGTACTTTTTTGGATATCGCTCACCAATATGGGAAGCTCCGATAGCAATGCCCTCATCCCGGCGATCATAAAAATTGCAGAAGCGAAAACAACGGGCTATGCACAGTATGGTGCGGCAGGTATGATAACCGTGTTCACTAAAGGTATATTATGCAACTGGATGGTAACACTGGGCGTAGTATTGTTTCTTACCTCTACTTCCGCTTCAGGAAAAATAATAGCCGCATGGCTGCCCATATTTATTTTTTTTGCACAGGGATTTGAACACGCTGTAGTAAATATGTTCGTAATTCCGGCAGGCATGATGCTCGGTGCTAAAGTAAGTTTTAGCAATTGGTGGATCTATAATCAATTGCCTGTAACACTCGGTAATATAGTGGGGGGCGTAATATTTACCGCGCTGGCCTTATACCTTACGTATAAAGAAAAAATAATTCCCGCCAAAGAGATCGAAATGACCGGCAGCAAAGCCGTTTTGATGGAAAAAGCGGGCTATGAACGATTGGAGATTTGAAGTTTGTAGTTTATGGTTTGTAGTTAACTTCGAATTTGAAATTTGTATGTCATGGTGAGGCACAGAACCATCTGTACCTATTGGGTTCTTGGTGCTTTGTATTCCTTCGAATTTCGGATTACAGGCTTCGGATTTGAAAGATATAGTTTTCTTGGACTGAAATAAGCTATCTGTTAACTTGCAGCGGTAACAGGCAGCTATGCTTCAAAAACTATTTATACGGAACTACGCCATTATTGAATCGGTTGAAATTGAATTTTCAAACAGGCTTAATATCATTACCGGTGAAACCGGCGCAGGCAAAAGCATTCTGGCAGGCGCCCTGGGGCTTATACTGGGTGAAAGGGCCGACAGTTCCGTATTATTTAATGCCACCCAAAAATGTATAGTGGAAGGAAGCTTTTCCATTGATGGCCGGAAGGATATGCTAAAAACACTGCAGGAAAGCGATCTGGATGCAGAAGAAGAAATTGTAATAAGAAGAGAGGTTGCATCAACGGGAAAATCAAGGGCTTTCATTAACGATACACCTGTAAACCTGTCCCAGCTCAAACAATTTGCATCACTGTTAGTAGACCTCCATCAGCAGTTTGATACATTAGAACTGGGAGACAGTGATTTTCAGCGGGCAGTAATTGACGCGCTGGCGGGCCATCAAACCGTTCTGAAGCAATACCGGGAAGCTTATACAGCATACAGCGCTACCCGGAAAGCGCTTACCACAGCCAGGGAACAGCAGGCGGCTGCCAACAAAGAACTGGATTATCATAAGTTTTTATATGATGAGCTGGAGGAAGCGCAGTGGAAAGCAAACGAAATTGAAGAATTAGACGCTGAACTGAAAATATTAAGCAATGCTGAAAATATCAAATCTGCCCTGGGTAAAATTAACTATGGGCTTAATGAAGGAGAACAGCCGCTGGTGCAGCAATTAAAGGGGCTGATCAACCAACTGCATTCGCTCCGCGATTTTCATACCGCTATTCCGGTGCTGGCGCAAAGGCTTCAATCGGCTCAGATAGAATTACGCGATATAGCAGGCGACATAGAAAACTTAAACCATGAGATCCGGTTCGATGAAGAAAGAATTCAGGCGGTAAGCGACAGGCTTTCGCTGGGCTATAAATTACTGAAGAAGCACGGAGTGCAAACCACCGGCGAATTATTAGACCTACAAAGCAACCTGCAGCAACAATTAAATAAAGTGCTGAACCTTGATACAACGATCAGTCAATTAGAAAAGGAAGCGGCAACACAATTAGCGCAGGCACAGCAACTGGCACAAACCTTAACGGCAAACCGCCGGAAACAGGCAGATCCGCTTGAGAAAAAAACCGGGCAGTTGCTTACCCGGGTGGGCATGCCCAACGCCCGGATTAAAATAGCCATCAACCCGGCAACATTGAATAGTACAGGGGGCGATGCCATTGAATTTTTATTTGACGCCAATAAAAGCAACCGGTTTGAACCCTTACGGAAAGTAGCCAGTGGCGGTGAGCTTAGCCGTTTAATGCTTTGCATTAAATCACTGGTAGCCGCATCCGTTCAGCTACCCACTCTCATTTTTGATGAAATAGATACCGGCATCAGCGGGGAAGCCGCCAGGCAGGTAGGTATCATTATGAAAGACCTTGGTCAATCGCACCAGGTGATCGCTATTACGCACCAGCCCCAGATAGCCGCCAAAGCAGATGCTCACTTTTTTGTATACAAAAAGGAAAAAGATGAAAAAATAAATACCCGCATAAAGCTTTTATCCGCGGAAGAAAGAGTAGATGCCATTGCGCAAATGCTGAGCGGTGAAAAACCCACCGCTTCAGCCCTCGAAAATGCAAGGGAGATGATGGAACGATGAGATTTGAAATTTGAGATTGTATTCGTTTCGGATTTAGCGTTTTAGGCTTCGAATTTATTTGTTGCTTGTTATTTGGTTTTTGGATTCTTTGCATTTTCCGCGAATTTCCTGCTTCGGACTTTGCATTATATTTGTTGCTTGCTTTTGAATACCTATTTTTACGCTCAATTTAAATATCATAATATGGCTTATAACCTTTTAAAAGGAAAGAAAGGGATTATTTTTGGCGCGCTGGATGAGAAATCTATTGCGTGGAGAACAGCATTAAAATGTCATGAAGAAGGCGCTCAGTTAGTACTCACCAATGCACCGGTGGCTTTACGGATGGGCGAGATCAGCAAACTGTCTGAAGCAGTAAACGCCCCGGTTATAGGCGCCGATGTAACCAATATGGATGACCTGAAGAAATTGTTTGAGGAATCCACTGTTCACTTCGGTGGCAAAATTGATTTTATATTACATTCCATAGGGATGAGCATTAATGTAAGAAAAGGGAAATCCTACACTGAGCTGGATTATGGGTTCAATCAAAAAACACTGGATATTTCTGCCATGTCGCTTCACCGCGTATTACGTACGGCGTGGGATATGGACGCCCTGAATGAATGGGGCAGCGTGGTGGCGCTTACCTATATAGCCGCGCAGAGAGTATTTCCCCATTACAGCGAAATGGCCGATGCCAAAGCATTATTAGAAAGTGTTGCCCGCAGCTTTGGTTATCATTATGCCATTAAAAAGAAAGTAAGGATAAATACCGTTTCACAATCTCCCACACGCACTACTGCCGGCAGCGGCGTAAAAGGATTTGACGGATTCATAAATTATGCCGAAAAAATGAGCCCTTTGGGCAATGCCTCCGGCGATGATTGCGCTAACTATTGCATATCGTTATTCAGCGATCTTACCCGCATGGTAACCATGCAGAATCTTTTTCATGACGGCGGATTTTCGCTTATGGGCGTTACGCAGGAAGTACTTAACGAAATGGAAAAATAAAACCAGTAACAATCCGGCAGGCAGGAGCTTAAAGGTCTCCGGATATTTTTCACCAATCATTCCTCCAGGAAATCATCTATATCGCGGCGCTCTTTTTTAGTAGGTCTTCCTACTTT
>CAYVEI010000169.1:0-1771 GCA_964450515.1 uncultured Terrimonas sp.
ATGAAAGGACTTAAAAATAAAATTGTTGTAATTACAGGAGGGCTTGGCGACCTGGGATATGCTACCGGTGTGCGGATGGCGGAAGAAGGTTGTAAGGTAGTGTTATTGGATATTCACTCAGACAATGATAACAGGGCCGCGGCGATCGGCGCTTATTTTTGGCCGGTTGATATTAGCAATGAACTGGCAGCAGAAGCGGCCTGCGCCTCAGTTGAAAAACAAATCGGCCCTGCGCATATCCTCATCAATACCGCTGCCCGTTTTATATTTAAAGGAGTGGAAGCAACAGCGGAAGAATGGCGGGAAGTGAATGCGGTGAATATTGGCGGCACTTCGCTGATGGCAAAATATATTGTGCCGCAAATGAAAAAGAACGGCGGCGGCAGCATTATCAATTTCTCCTCGGTGAGCGGTTTTGTAGGACAGTCCAACTTCGCAACATATAATGCCACCAAATTTGCGATCCGGGGGTTAACCAAATGCTGGGCGCAGGACCTGGCACCTTTTAATATAAGGGTAAATACTTTATGCCCGGGATATATTTATACAAAAGCTTTTGTTGATTCATGTGAGAAGCTCAATTTAAATATAGAGGCGGAAAACAAAAGAGCATCTGCTATGCATTTGCTCAACAGGCAGGGAAGACCGGAAGAAGTAGCGGCTGCTGCGGCATTCCTGGCAAGTGATGATGCCTCATTTATAACGGGAAGTGATTTGTTAGTAGATGGCGGGTATCTTGCAAAATAACAGGAATATACTTAAACGATTAATTGACATTTTATGCAACTTATTGATCTTTCCCATCCGCTGGAACACGGACAGCAAACTTTTCCCAGCGATCCCAAGCTGAGCATCATTCCACATGGAAATACAAAAACACTAAGATATAATATATCCCAGATCACTATAGGATCCCATCAGGGCACGCACCTTGACGCCATGTATCATTTTTTGGATGACGGCAAAACCTTAGACCAGATGCCGCTGGAATGGTTTTACGGGCCGGCCCATTTATTGCGCATTCCTAAAGACGCCAACGAAGAACTGACTATAAAGGATTTTTTACCCTACGAAAAATTACTGGTTCCCGGCGCCCGGATCATCTTTGAAACCGGCTGGCATAAGCATTTTGGAGAGGATTATTTTTTTAGCGACTTTCCTTCGCTGTCACAGGAGGCTGCAAGATTCCTGGCAGGGAAAAATATCCGGATGCTGGGTATGGATATGCCCACACCGGGCAAAGACTGGTTTGAGCTGCATCATGATATCCTGTTACCAAAAGAAATTGTGATCGTGGAAAGTTTAGCCAATCTTGATAAGGTACCTGAGCAGTTTACTTTTATCGGTTTTCCGCTCAACTTCAAAGGGCGCGACGGATCTCCTGTACGTGCTGTGGCACTCGTAAATGATTAGTAATAATCATAAAATAGTGAGGCTCCGGGTTGGCATAAATAAAATAAGCCTGAAGATTATGTGCTGTAAAGTATAATCCTGAAATGATTTGAAGCAAACCGGCGGTTTGATCTCAAAACCCGTTAGGGAAATGATATAAATAATATTGTAAACAATTGTTTTGAACTGGTATGAGCGGAGCACAAGTACAGCCTAAAACCATGAAAGCACTTTTTTATCCCGAACATCACCGGCTTGAAGTAAACAGTCAGCCCGTTCCTGTATGCGGAGATGATGAGGTGTTGCTGAAAGTGGCGGCCTGCGGGATCTGTGGAAGCGAGCTGGAAACATTCAGGTTAAAAAGCACCAGGCGTATACC
>CAYVEI010000169.1:1871-9477 GCA_964450515.1 uncultured Terrimonas sp.
CGGAATGTGAATGTTATTGTTTCGGATATACGAAATGAAAGGCTTGTGGTAGCTGAAAAATTAGGTGCCGCGGCAGTAGTTAACCCTGCTCAGTTGGAGTTGGATGTTGCATTAACGGAAATAACCGGGGGAAAAGGAATAGACCTGGTAGTGGACGCCGTAGGATCTCCCGATACCAGCTACAAAGGATTACATGCTGTTCGGCAGGGAGGAGTATTAATCGTGATTGGCTTGTATGAAAACAGCCGGTCGCTTTACAGTTATGATATCGTACTTGCGGAAAAACAGGTAATCGGAAGTTATGCTGCTACGCAGGAAGATATGGAGGATGCACTTGAACTTATCAGGGCTCAAAAAGTGGATGTGCATTCTTGGGTGCACTATTACAGCCTGGACGATGGCGTTGCGGCATTTAATGATATGAAGGAAGCAAAAGGAAATCATATCAAATCGGTTTTGGTGATGGATGAAAAGGGAGGGTAGTGGTATGCCGGCTATGAATTTTTTTCCGGTAAGCTTTTTATTAAAATCAGTTTGTTATTGTTTATTATGTTTTGAGTATTTACAGCACAAAGAAAAACCCATGGCGTGCTGTCTAATGCCTATGTAAAATCTATATCCCCATGTTTCTCCTATGTGATTCAGTAACATCCAAAACGCACGTTATTTATGAATAAAGGAAAAGTATTCATTACAGATTACGGTTTTGCCAACCTGAACCCGGAAACCGGATTGCTGAATGCGCACGGATTTGAAGTGAAAGCCGCCAAATGTGTAACAGAAGAAGATGTGCTTGCCGGTGGCTCCGATGCCGACGCGATTTTGGTGCAGTGGGCGCCGGTAACCGCGAAAGTGATTGCGGGACTTAAAAAATGCCGGGTAATTGTGCGATACGGTATAGGGGTAGATAATGTTGATCTGGCAGCGGCCAGGCAACATGCAATTCCGGTATGTAATGTTCCCGATTATTGTATTAATGAAGTAGCCGATCATACGGTTTCCCTTGCCCTGGCATTGGCCAGGCAACTAACGGAAACCCATAGCCGTATGAAAGACGGCGTATGGAAGATCGTGCCTCCCCGCCCTATGCCCGCATTTGGCGATATGCTTTTTGCAACCGTTGGCTATGGACGTATAGCCAGGGCAGTGCTTGAACGTGCAAAACCCTTCGGCTTTACAGCCGCAGCTCACGATCCCAATGTAGCCAATGCGGAAATGACAGCGGCTGGAGTACGTGCGCTCCCATTGGATGAGTTGCTGGCAACCGCTGATATTATTTCACTGCATTTGCCCCTGAATGAAGCTACCCGCCATTTGATCAACGAAGCTACTATAAGCAGCATGAAAAAAGGTGCCATCCTGGTTAACACATCAAGGGGAGGCCTGATAGATACGATGGCGCTGGCTGCAGCGCTGGAACAGCAGCAGATAGCGGCAGGGTTAGACGTATTTGAAACGGAGCCTTTGCCGGCAACGCATCCCTTGCGAAATTGTAAGCTGGCCCTGCTTACTTCACATACCGCATGGTATAGCGAAAGAAGCGTGCCTGAATTGCAATATATGGCGGCTGCAGAAGTGTTGAGGGCACTGCAGGGCGAAGCGCTGAAAAACAGGGTGGCGTGAGCGTTGTTGCTTCATCGCTGCGTGCACAATAATTGCATCTGTGAAGCGACATAATTACGTAATTATACAAATCCGGAATATCAAATCTCAAATTTCAAATCCCCCATAACCCTGCCATGTTTATTATTCAAACGTATTTGCTTGCTGTTGTACTTTCTGTTATTACTATGATATGCTGGGGTTCCTGGCCGAATATGCAAAAGCTGGTACGCCCATCATGGCGTTTCGAGCTTTTTTACTGGGATTACGTGCTGGGTATTTTGCTGGTTGCATTATTGTTTGCTTTTACCCTCGGCTCGTATGGTAAGGCAGGGCGTGGCTTTTTGCCCGACCTGGCGCAGGCCGAATGGAAGCATATTTTTTCTGCCATGCTGGGTGGGGTGATCTTTAATGCGGCCAATATATTATTTGTTGCTGCTATTGCACTGGCAGGCATGGCAGTGGCTTTTCCGGTAGGCGCAGGTTTCGGGCTTATATTGGGTGTATCGGTTAATTATGTGGCTGCTCCTGCTGGAGATGCCTGTTTACTTTTTGGAGGAGTTGCCTTAATTGCTGCTGCCATTCTTTTGTCGGCAACCGCACACCGGCGGCTTTCACGCAGCCAAAGTAAAGTATCTGCAAAGGGTATCCTGTTAACCCTGGCAGCAGGCCTATTATTCGGCTTCTTTTACAGGTTTATTGCAGAAGCCATGTATGCCGATTTTCGCTTACCCGAAGCAGGAAAATTGGGACCCTACACTGCTACGGTATGCTTTGGTATTGGCGTACTGCTCAGTAATTTTATTTTTAACACCCTCCTGATGAAAAAGCCCGTAGAGGGGAAGCCGTTGCGGTATTCCGCTTATTTTGAAGGTAACGGCAAAGATCATGCGATGGGATTGCTGGGAGGGATGATTTGGGGTGCCGGCCTGGTATTAAGTATACTTTCTGCCGGACAGGCAGGTTTTGCCATTTCATTCGGACTGGGGCAGGGTAATGCAATGATTGCCGCTATATGGGGAGTATTTGTATGGAAGGAATTCCGGGAGGCGCCTCCGGGAACTTCAAAGTGGCTGTATGGAATGTTCCTGTGCTATATAGCAGGGTTAATTTGTGTTGTACTTGCAAAAAGCTGAAAAGTGATGAGATAATAGCGGTATGTTATTATTTTCATTATCTTGATGTTATAAAATCATTGCTATGCAACCCATGCTCATTAAAGTGAATGTACCACAGCAGGCTTCTTTTAGTGTAAACAGGTATATACATGAGGATCGTTTTCCGGGTATCTGGCATTTTCACAACGAATATGAGCTTACCCTTATTCTTGAAAGCAGCGGCAGCCGGATGGTGGGCGATAATATTGACCGGTTTACTGAAGGCGACCTGGTTTTTATAGGTAAAAATCTTCCCCACACCTGGCGTAATGATGCATTACACAGCTTTGAAAAATCGGAAGCGCTGGTGCTTCATTTCTTAGACCATTTTTGCGGAAGGCAATTTTTTGAAATTCCTGAAATGGAACGTGTACGTCGTTTGCTCGATCGTTCTCACCGCGGCATAAGGGTTGGTGGTAAAACAAGGGATGAAGTTGCTGAACTGCTGTTGAAGATGGAGCAGACAGCGGGCGTTAATAAAGTGATACAGTTGCTTTCTGTTTTGAACCTGCTTGCTGCGTCTGACGATCTTTCCGAATTGTCGAGTGAAGGCTTCGCTAATTCCATAGATGACTCCGGTTCTGACCGGTTGAACCAGGTATATGAATATGTCATGAACAATTTCCAGGAAGATATAACTCTGGTTAAGGTAGCCGCTGTTGCCAATATGAGTCCAACGGCTTTCAGCAGGTATTTTAAGAACAGAACACGGAAATCTTTTACCCGCTTTCTGATCGAATTAAAGATCGGATATGCCTGTAAGCTTTTAATGAAAGAAGAGATGACGGTAGCGCATGTGTGCTATGAGAGCGGATTTCAGAACCTGTCGAATTTTAATCAGCAATTCAAGTCCATTATGGGGTTCACACCAAAGAAATATCAATTGATGCATGCAGGGAAGTAGGGGTGTAAGTGGTGAGTGGTAAGTAGTAAGTAGTAGTCAGATATTTTTTCGTTTTGTTATCGCATTTACATTTCCGTTCACATCCGGGAAGGATAATTACGGTAGCCATAATTTAAAATAAGAATCATGCACATAAAAAAATACCTGTTTATACTGCTGCTCTCTCTGCCTTTCACTATCGTTTCGGGGAAAGATTACCCGGCCTCATTGTTTAATATTTATTCGGATGGCGTAACATTGAATACCCGGTCTATTCAATATGCGCTTAACTATATTCACGATAACGGGGGCGGGCGGCTGGTTTTTCATGTGGGCAGATACCTCACCGGATCAGTTTACCTGCGGTCTAATGTGTCTATAGAGCTGAAAGAAGGCGCCGGGTTGATTGGCGCATTAAACCCCTGGGAGTACGACAGGAAAGGCTGGACGGTTTTGCTGTTTGGATTAGACCAGGAAAATATTACCATTACAGGGAAGGGGTATATTGACGGGCAGGGGCGCGAAGTAGCCCGCAATTTCGTAGATGTTATCCATCGCGGAATTTATAAAGATGGCTTCCGCTATGATCGTCCCGAAGCAGAAGCCAGGCCAATGATCTTTTATCTGAAGGGGTGTAAGGATATACAGATACGCGGCATTACGATCAAAAATTCATCGAGCTGGGTGCAAACTTATGACCAGTGCACCAATCTTTGGTTAGACAGTATTTATGTAGACAGTAAAGCGTACTGGAACAACGATGGTATTGATATCGTGGATTGCGATGGGGTAAAAATTACTAATTCTTATATTGATGCGTCTGATGACGGTATATGTCTTAAATCGCACGATGCTTCAAAAGTTTGTAAAAATGTTGAGATAATCAATAATACGATACGATCCAGCGCAAATGGCATCAAGCTCGGAACGGCTTCGTATGGCGGGTTCAGTAATGTCAGGATCGTGAATAATAAAGTGTATAATACCTACCGGTCGGCGATTACTTTTGCCGCCGTGGATGGCGGTTTTGTGGAAAATGTAATTGTTGACAGTTTGCAGGCCTTCAATACGGGAAATGCGGTCTTTCTTCGTATCGGGGAACGTGTGCCGGGTAAAAAGGGACGCATGGAGCATATACGGATATCCAACCTGTATGCCGAAATTGCTGCTACCAAACCCGATGCAGGATATGAATACGAAGGACCGGTAGAAGACATGCCGCGTAACATTTCGCCATCATCTTTTGTAGGGCTGCCGGATGCGTTTATCCGCAATGTGGAAATGAGCAATGTTGAGATCAGATATCCCGGAGGAGGAGACCCTCATTTTGCAGCGGTTCCCCTTAATGCTTTGAACAAAGTTCCGGAAAAAGCCACAGCTTACCCTGAGTTTTCCATGTTTGGCGAATTGCCGGCCTGGGGTTTTTTCTTTAAGCATGTGGAGGATGTTCGTATTGAGAACCTCCTTCTTTCCGTGGAAAAAAAGGATTTTAGCACTGCCATTGTTATTGATAACGGGCATGATATAGTGATCAATAAGCTGGTTGTGAAAGAACCGGCGAAAAAGGCGCCGGTATTTTCAAACAGATCTACACGGGTTGTTGTTAAATAATTGCAGCCCCGGTTGTTCGCGTTTCCACAAAACGGAAGCGGGGAGTTGGTTGGTGAGGATACCAACCAGGGCATTGAAAGAATGTATTATATTGCTATCGTTTAACCTGTTACAAAAGCAGGCCGCCCGCCGGCAGGAAAATTTTTGCTGTTCGGCGTTATACCTATATTTTTATAAGGAAAATACATTATAACCCAACCTTGTATGAGAATAACACTGAGCATCGTTGCCCTTTTCTTCATGGTAAGCTGCAGCCCTAAAATAACTTCCAGCTTTGATACAAAGCACCCGGCTTTAACAGGGGAAGATAAAGTGGCATTTTTAGATATACAGCATAAAGTTCCGTCCGGAGCTAAAAAAACAGGAACTGCAAAATTCGGTGATACAGGTTTTACGACAGACTGCGGCTTTGATTCAAACCTGATCAAAGCACGAAAAGCAGCAAGGGAAAACGGTGCAAATATTGTAAAAGTTGTCAGGAAGAAAAAGCCGGATATCTGGAGCTCCTGCTACCGCCTGGAAATTGAATTTTATTTTTACGATGGAGATGTATCCGGGCTGGAACAATACCAATTACAAATAAAATAATATACATTGCTATCCATGAAAATAACAAACACGCTCCTGTTGCTTTCTTTAATACTGGTAACAGGCTGCGCAACTATCATGACTGGAGTGCGGCAAAAAATAATATTTAACAGCTATCCCGGCAGAGCTGCTGTTTTGATTGATGAAGTAGAGGTTGGCAAAACGCCGTTTCAAATAAAGTTATCAAGAAACAGAAACTACCAGGTAATGATAAAGCTCGAAGGATACAAAACTTATGAGGTAACACTAAAAAGGAAATTTAATGCCTGGTATATCGGCAATATTGCATTCGGGGGCATTATAGGATTAGTTATTGATCCTCTCACAGGAGCCATATATACATTAACGCCTAAAGAAGTTAATGCTGAACTGAACGGGAAAACGGCTTTTAACCGGGAAAAGGATAACATATATATTGACATTGCATTAGAAACTGATCCGGGATGGAAAAAGGTTGGGCAGTTGGAGAAAGGAAGTGCCAACTAATTTCAGATATTAAATTGCTTCCTGCTTTCATCGCGGGCTTTGTGTGAAATCTTTATATCTTTCCAAAAAATGCAGGCATGAATAATTCTTTTTGGAGTTCAACATTAGGCAGGTTCAGGTTAGTGGCAATAGTAGAAGGCATATCCTACCTGGTATTATTAGGTATAGCCATGCCTTTAAAGTATTTCGCGGGACTTCCGGAGGCAGTAAAGTATACGGGCTGGGTGCATGGTGTGCTGTTTGTTTTATATATGGCCTTATTACTTAAAGTATGGATACAGTACAGGTGGAGCTTTGGTAAAGTAGTGCTGGCCTTTGTTGCTTCTATTTTGCCTTTCGGCACATTTATGCTGGACAGCAAATTAAAAAAGGAACAGGAGGCAGCCAATGCTTAAACTTTGCATTAACGATTCTAACAGGTTAGATCTGGTATAAGATATTTGTTTCGTTAGGGTTTTCTTATGTGTTTTCACTATTCGCGCATTTGTGGCATATCCTATTGCTTCCGTCACAATTCTGTATGGACTTTACCAGTTGTTGAGCAACCCCTGTTTAGTGCAGGTTGGTATACGCCCGCAGGAGGCCATAAACTCCTTTGAGGTTTCGGGTGATTTTTATCAGTATAACTACTGCCGTATATCATAATTTACAGCGCTGTATATTTAATAGTTTTATATTATTAGCTGTTAATAGGATTGTATTTTTTAAAATACTATTATGATAAGCATTATCATTTATAAAGGAAAATACGGAGCCACACGCCAGTATGCCGAATGGCTTGGGGCAGCACTTCATCTGCCACTTAAAACACCGGAAGAGCTGCAGGAGGCGGATATCAAAATACAGGATTTCATTATTGTGGGCAGTTCTGTGTATATCGGCAAGCTGCTCATCCGCGACTGGATAAAGCAATATGCCGCTGTTTTAAAAAATAAAAAGATAGTGCTGTTTGTAGTTTGCGGCAGTAACAATCCTAAAGACCGGGAAAAGATCATAAAGCAAAATGTTCCTGACGGGCTTGTTGACCCCTCCCTTATTTTTTTCCTGCCCGGGCGGCTGATACAAAGTAAGCTTTCATGGAAAGACAGGTTGATGCTTAAAATAGGTGCTATGATGGTAAAAGATCCTGAGGCTAAGAAGTCCATGCTGCAGGACAGGGATAATGTAAAGGAAGAAAACATTCATGCAATAGTGAGTATGAGTAGCGCTGTACTTGAGGAGGGGGGTACTTCTTTATAAAGGTTGTAAAAGTGCTACCCAAGGTGATTTTGTTTCGACA
>CAYVEI010000170.1:0-3193 GCA_964450515.1 uncultured Terrimonas sp.
TACCGTTGAGGGTTAGGCGATGCACCCAGGATAAGCGTTTTCTTTTTTTCTGTTGCTGGCATAATACGGGGTAAAAGGCAAAGCTAAAGATCAAATATCTAATAACCCAACGATCCTTTGGTTTTAACGCTTTGAGTACCCTGGGCATCACTGCTGCTTTTTTATTATATCTGAAAACAAGTAAACGATCCGGGTTATTAATGACAGGCGCTCATCCGGATAATTGTGATATTGATGGCGGAGGCTGTTTCCGATGCTGAAGCAGTAATAGTAGCGTTACCCGAATCTTTCCACGGCAAAGGGTTCCAGGTTAATGCTGCTTTTTTCTTCATTTATTATTTCGCTTACCAATTTTCCGGTACCTGCACCCAGGCTTAATCCCAGCATGGCATGACCGGTGGCCACTACCACATTGCTGTAGCTTTTTATTTTTCCTATATAGGGCAGTCCGTCGGCCGAGCAGGGGCGGTAACCATACCATAGCTGATCCTGTGCAGGCATGGGAATATCAAATGCCGGGAAAAATTTTTTCACGGCATTTAAAATGCCCTGTACCCTCTGGTAACGGGGTGGGGTAGTTGTAGATACTACTTCCATTGTTCCTCCAAAACGGATCTTATTGTTATCCATAGGAGTAATAGCTACCCGGCCTTCTGCCAGCACAGCCGGATGGCGGAGCCGGTAAGGAGCGTTTTCTAAAGTTACCGAGTAGCCCCGTCCGGGCATGAGCGGGATATTGGTATTTGCCATGGCGGCTATCCTGCGGCTCCACGCGCCGGTAGCGATCACCACCGCGCCGGCATCGAAATCTGCAGCCGGTGTAATTACTTTTTTGATTGCTGTGCCGTTTTTTTCAAAGCCGGTTACCGGCGTTCCGCTTACCAGCTTCACCCCGTTTTGCCTGAGCAGGGAAAGCAGTCCCTGCATTAATTTATTGGGATAGAGGTGCGCATCGCACTTAAACAGAATAGCACCGAGGGCATTGATCCGGGTATGGGGTTCTAACCGTTGTAACGCATCTGCATCCAGTAAGGACGCCTCCAGCCCGAGCGATCTTGCCTGTTCAACGGTATCACGGGCGTGTGCTGCCACCGCCTGGGTTTGAAATATTTCCAGCAGTCCTTTATGCTCATAGGCAAAATTAAAGCCCGGGATGGCCGCCCAGCTTTCATATTCGCCCTGGCTCAGCAAAGCAATATCACGCAAAGGGATAGCCGAATTTTTTACATGCCGGGCATTGGCGCTGCGGGCAAACCTGATCCCCCAGTTGATCAATGACCGGTTCAGCGCAGGTTGAATATAAAAAGGGCTTTGGGCATTGAGCATCCATTTCAGCCCCTTCCACACAATGCCCGGGGCGGCAAGGGGAACAAAATGGCTGGGGCAAACATAGCCTGCATTGCCGTAGGAACAATTATCGGAAAAATCATTTTTATCTATAACGGTAACAGTATGACCAGACTGTTGCAGGTAATAGGCGGAGCTTAAGCCTATAATACCACCGCCAATAACAACTACATGTTTCATTAAGTTTCAGGTTTCGAGTCTCAGGTTTCAGGGTGCAGGGTGCAGGTTGCAAGTTACTTCGGATTTCGAATTTATCGCTTCGGATTTGAATTTTTCCTGTCATTATAAGCCTGCCCGCTGTGGCGGGGAACGAAGCATCGGTATATTATTTTGTCTTTTGTGATTTGTTTCCGGATGCTTTTTGTTCAAATTCGGATTTGGCATTTTAATTTCTATCCTTTAATTTCGCTCCTTAATGCAACTCAGCACAAAACATTTGTTGGGCATTAGGGATCTTACTCCACCTGATATTGAACTCATTTTAGATACGGCAACCCAATTTAAGGAAGTTTTACAGCGTCCGATTAAAAAAGTGCCCACCCTCAGGGATGTTACTATTGTTAATCTTTTTTACGAAAGCTCTACCCGTACCCGCATCTCGTTTGAGCTGGCGGAAAAGCGGCTGAGCGCCGATACCATTAATTTTACGGCCAGCGGTTCTTCCGTATCAAAGGGCGAAACGCTTTTGGATACGGTAAATAATATTCTTTCCATGAAAGTGGATATGGTAGTAATGCGGCATAGTGCCAGCGGCGCTCCCCATTTCCTGGCAAAGCATATTCCGGCGGCTATTGTAAATGCCGGAGACGGCATCAATGAACATCCTACCCAGGCTCTGCTGGATGCTTTTTCTATGCGCGAGCACAGCGGAGGAAAGCTGGAAGGACTGAAAGTGGCCATTATCGGCGACATCATGCATTCCCGGGTGGCACTTAGCAATATTTACCTTTTAAAGAAAATGGGCGCCGAAGTGATGGTAGCAGGTCCCCCCACGTTAATACCCCCTTATATTCAGCAAGCGTTTGATATACGGGTAGAATATAATGTTCGTAACGCGCTGAAATGGTGTGATGTTGCTAATGTGTTGAGAATCCAGTTAGAACGTCAGAACCAGGTATTGTTTTCATCGCTCAGGGAATATAATCTCGCTTATGGCATTAATAAAAAAATGCTGGATGAATTGGATAAGGAGATCCTGATCATGCATCCCGGGCCCATTAACAGGGGAGTGGAATTAGACAGCGATGTGGCCGATTCAAAACAATCCATTATTTTACAGCAGGTAGAGAACGGTGTAGCCACCCGGATGGCGGTATTGTATTTGTTGGCCGGCGGAAGGGAAGTGAGTTGAAAGTAGTAAGTGGTAAGCAAGAAATCTCAAATTTCCAATTTCAAATTGTTGTATGCAACGCATTGCTTTATTTCCCGGAACGTTTGACCCTATAACCATTGGTCACCTGGATATTATAAACCGGTCGCTCCGTTTATTTGATAAGCTGTTCATTGGCATTGGACGAAACGTAAATAAAACCGCTATGTTTTCGGAGGAACAGCGCCTGCAGTGGATAAAGGAAATATTTAAAGATGAAGATAAGGTGGATGCGGTTATTTATGAAGGATTAACCGTTGACTGCTGCCGGAAAGTGAATGCAAATTTTATCTTGAGAGGCATTCGCTATGTGAGCGATTTTGAATATGAGAAGGCAATTGCAGATATGAACCGCAGTCTCACCCCGGAGATAGAATCCATCTTTTTAACCTGCCTTCCGCAATATACTTCCGTGGCTTCTACTTTGGTAAGGGATGTGCTCCGGAACGGTGGAGATGCCAACCAGTTTTTACCCGA
>CAYVEI010000170.1:3293-9411 GCA_964450515.1 uncultured Terrimonas sp.
TGGTAACCGCAGAACTGAAGCGAAGATTATTAGCATCTGTGATATTGAAATAATACGCTTGTGCATCGTCCGGCAAAATAGCCGATGCCCCTTTTTTATTGAATTGGGCAGGTAGCTGTATCCAGTTGCGGCTTTGCCAAACGCCGGTATCGGCTGTATAGCACAATACTGCTTTGCTTAATGTTGTTTCTGAAACAATTTCTATCTTAACAATATTCTTTTGGATGGGGTTGTTAGTGATCTGCATCATTTTTTTACCGTCTTTTACTATCATATCAGCAAAGGCGAATATTTCAGGCTGGTTCCATATATGACCATGCTCGCTGGTAACCGGGATGCAAAGGAGCGGGGGTGTTTTAGCAAGTGATGCAGATCGCTGCCATATATCTAATGAAAATGATCCATCATTACTGCCAATATACCACAGGCTTGGAACGGTAGAGGAAGGAATATATAATGAAGGATCCCATTTGGTTTTATAGGCATTTAACTGGGCAGGCGTCATCACTTTAAAATATCTTTCAAAATTGGATACGGTGGATTCGTACAAAAAACCACAACCGTATACCGGCACGGCAAAGGCGAAGCGGTTATCTAATCCCATTACGGCAGCCGTTATTACTCCACCCCATGAAATACCATGCACGCCAATTTTTTCAGGGTTAATTTCAGGAAAGGAGCGCAGCAATGAATGGGCCCTGATAACATCCGCTACTGCATGATAGAACCATTGCTCCCTGTCGGAAATTTCTATATCGCCAAAGCTGGTAATACGGGGTGGTCCGGCCTGTTCGTGCCATTCGCGGTTAGGGAAATCGCCTATAGGAAGATGCCCTTCCAGGTCCATAGCGATAGCGGCATAGCCACGATCTACCCAGGCTTGTACCCATTCCGGAAATGCGGTTCCACCACCACCATGTACACAAACCACTGCCGGCCATCCGCCTTTGGGCGGAGTACCCAAGGGTGCTTTATAATAAGCAAATACCCTGGTTGGTTTTGCTTTAAACGTAATTCCTTCATAAAAAAAGGAACGCATACCTGCTACAGGGCAACAACCTGTTTCATGTATAGGCGGCGTTTGATACAGTTCTTTTATATTCCATGGAGATGCGCGAACGCCTGTTTGCTGCGCATGTGCAACACCGGCAGACAGGAACAGCGTAAAGAGAAAAAGCTTTTTCATGGGTGAAACTATTATAAAAATAGGCGTGGAATTGAACAGTAAAGATAAGGAGCATTGGGTGCAGACAGGCATACTTTCCTCAAGCATTCATTTTCTTTATATTTACACAAATCTTTTATGATGTCTTCCATTAACCGCCGGTCTTTTATTACCAAAACTTCTCTTGGTGCAGGAGCTGCACTGGGTTTACCTGCTTTAACTTCCCTGACGACTCCTGCAAAAGGCCCCTGGCAATGCGTGCACAACACCAATACCATGCAAACCACCATATCGGTAACCGGTTTGGCTGAGCCTGTAACCGTATTACAGATAGCGGATACGCATATCAGTTGCGATAATGAAACCGACAGGGAATATGAGCCGTACAGCGCCCGCATGAACAGGGCTTTTTTGCAGCCCAAACATTATAAAACAGGTGAGCCCACTACTACCATGGAATGCTTTAAAGATATGATGCAGATGGCAAAGCAGGAAAAAGCAGATATGATCGCTCTTGTGGGTGATATTGTTAATTATCCGTCGGCTACCGCTGTTGAGTTTGTACGCTCGGCCGTTGAAAATACAGGCATCCCCCATATTTATACCGCCGGCAACCACGACTGGCATTATGAAGGCATGAAAGGATCATCCGATGAGTTGCGAAAGGAATGGTGTGAAAAAAGGCTAAAGCCGTTATATACGGGAAAGAACCTGTTTTATTCTTCGGATATTGTGCGCGGTATTAATATGGTTACCATTGATAACTCTACTTACCAGGTAAATGAGGAACAATTGTCTTTTTTTCGAAGCCAGCTTAAAAAACCAGAACCTGTTGCGCTTTTCGTTCATATTCCTTTGTATATGTCATCCATGCGCATGTGTTGCGGTCATCCCGGGTGGGGTGCAGCCAGCGACAAAAATTATGAGACCGAACGCAGGGAACGCTGGTCTGCCACAGGTAACCAGGCTTCCACAACGGCATTTGTAAAAGAAGTAATGTCGGCACAAAAATTAACCGGTGTTTTTGCAGGACACTGGCACCAGTACTATTCTATATCGCAGCGCCAGATTCACCAGCATCTTGCGCTCCCCGGATTTAACGGGCAGTATCGCATGATCAGGTTTCAGCCTTTGGTTTAGTATGGCTGCGCAAACATTGTAGCCTGCTCACGCCAGGTTGTATATTTCGGATTTGAGATTTCGAACTTTATGCATTTTCTATGATCTGGTACTTTCTTTTTTCTTTATCAGTCTCATACGTTCTCCAATCCATACTGTTTCAATATATCTGCCGGCACACCCTCCCATTTGTTGGGCATATTGCCTGCATAACCTATATCCTTTACGCCCATTTCGCTGGTAAAAAAACCGGAAGCGGTAAGGTCGCGCATGCGGTTAAAAAAAGCAACGCCCTGTTCCATACCTGGCTTAACCTTTTCGGGCCAGGCAATGTCATTCACCATTTCAAGCTGCTGAGCTGCGGTAGCATCTTTAAAAGCATTATTGTACCTGTTCATGCATTGCGAATCCAACCATCTTAATCCCCCGCGCATGGGAATCTGATGCGAAGGAATATCCTTAACAATGAATTCTATAAACTCCGGCACTTTGGCATCTGAAGCGCTGCCTGATTTTTCATCTTTGGGTATAATGATATCTGCCAATACCGTAATGGTAAGCATTTCATGATCAGTGAAAAACCGCTCTTCATTCAGCTTTTTGTTGCGTTCTACTTCAAAAGCCTCCCGCCCGGCATTGTTGTCATCAGCAGTTACTGCCGTAGCTGTTGTTGCTTTTTTATCATCCGTTTTACAGGCTTCCAATAAAACGCCCGTTGAAATAGCGGTTAAACCAATGGCTTTAAGCGAGTCGCGTCTGTTCATAATATGAAAGGATTATAAGGCTTTTATACATTTAATTTCTTTCTTTGTTCAAGGATATATTCTGCCGTACGCAGGGATAAAGCAAGGATCGTCCAGGTAGCGTTTTTATCTCCCTGCTGCACAAAGGGCGCTGCATCTACCACAAACAGATTTTTGCAATCGTGGGCCTGGCACCATTTATTGAGCGCCGACTTTTTGGGATCATCCCCCATTCTTATGGTGCCCACTTCATGAATGATCCTGCCGGGTGCTTCGAGTCCGTAATTGTTTTCGGGGCCATGCGGATTTGATGTAACAATGGCGCCCATTTCATGCATAATAGACTGAAAGGTTTCCTGCATGTGTTTGGCCTGCTTCACTTCTTCATTGCTCCAGGTATAATGGAAGCGCAATACGGGGATGCCAAATTTATCAACAACATTAGGATCTATCTCGCAGTAATTCTCTTTCCTGGCAATGGCGGTGCCTCTTCCGGCCATACCAACACGGGCGCCATAAAAACGGCGGTAGTCATCTTTCAAAGCAGCACCAAAGCCGCCCGCCTGCCTGGGTTTGCCATCCCTTCCGGGTACTTTGCCGTTGATCCGGTGTATGCCCGATTCAAAACCATAAGAAGGCATTCTCATGCCACCTCCATATTCAATATGGTATCCACGGGGAAAATCCAGCTTTTTATTATCAAGCCACCAGGGTGAGTAAATATGTATGCTGCCGGCGCCATCTTCATTAAAGCGTTTGCGGTCCATTAGCTGCGGCAGGAAACCAGACAGGCTGGATCCGGTAGAATCATGCAGGTATTTGCCTACCACACCGCTGTTATTGGCCAATCCGTTAGGATGAGCCGCCGATTTGGAATTCAGCAGTATACGTGCCGATTCGCAGGCGCTTGCCCCCAGCACTACCGTTTTGGCGCTCACATGGTATTCCTGCATATCCTCTTTATTGATATAAGAAACGCCTGTAGCCTGTCCGTTTTTATCGGTAAGGATCTCTCTTACCATGGCATTGGTAATTACCTCCAGGTTTCCTGTTTTAATAGCGGGAATAACCAGGCAGGAAGATGCCGAAAAATCGCCATACGTTTTACAGCTCCGGCTGCATTGACCGCAATAGTAGCATGGCTGGCGATCTTTGTTCCCCGGTATGGGTTCGGTAATAACAGATCCCCTGCCGGGTATAACGGTTACGCCCACTTTGGCAGCAGATTTCTTTATGAACAGTTCCGGGAGGCGTGGTTTGGGCGGGGGCATAAAAATACCGTCGGGTTCATTTTCTATGCCTTCCACGCTACCATAAATTCCTATCAGGCGGTCTATCTTATCATAGTAAGGTTTAATATCATCATAGGTAAAAGGCCAATCCTCCGTTAAGCCGTCTTTTGGCCTGAAGTCTTCCGGCCCCATACGCAATGAAATCCTTCCCCAGTGATTGGTTTTGCCGCCCAGCATCCTGGAGCGGAACCAGTCGAACTCCGTATTGTTTTTCCTGGTGTAGGGCTCACCTTCTATTTCCCAGCCTCCGTAGGCGGCATCAAAATCACCAAAGGGACGAACGGTAGAAGCGCCACGGCGCGGAGATTCCCACGGCCATTTAAACTGCTGTGAATCCTTAGCGGGATCAAAGAATGGCCCTGCTTCCAGCATCAGCACTTTTATACCGGCATTGGCTAAAAAATGCCCGGCCATTCCTCCACCGGCCCCGGAGCCAATGATAACTACGTCATGAACTGTAGAAGATCTTTTTATTTGAAACTTTCCCATGCTTAAATGATCAGGTTTAGAGCGTTATAACAAGAAGAATGTATTATCAGTTGTGTGAAATTTCAAAGCATAGCTACAATGAAAAGCCTGCTGCTTTTACATGTAGAGTATGTATGAGCAGAAAGATACCCAATGTTACAAAGAAAATTTCATAACGTTAAGAAATTTGATAGTAAGAACTATATGCTTTTTTTCCCTCTGAGCCTGCTCAGGGTTTCTTCCGACATGCCCAGGTAGGAGGCCACGTATTTGAGCGGTATGCGGTTTACCAGTTCCGGCCTGGATGCAATGAAATGGCGGTATCTTTTTTCAGCACCGGGCAGGCGGGAGATGTATGATCTTTCTTCTGAAGCAGCGTAATATTCTTCCAGCAGTATCCGCACTACTATATTCATTTCGGGAAAAAGCGTATACATTTTTTGCAGGCTTTCAAATGACATTACATACAGATCGCTGTTTTCTATGGCCTGTATATATTCCAGTGAAGGCTCTCTGCGCGACATACTGCGGATGGAAGTGGTGATTTCATTTTCAGGATTGATCCATGTGGTGATCTCTTTTTTTCCTTCTCTTATAAAGGCACGTAAAATGCCTTTGTGTATATAGTAATAATGTGCGCAAAATTCACCTGGTTTCAAAAGGTATCGGCCCTTATTTATTTTTTTACGAAAGGAGTTTTGTATAATGTACTGCCCGGCTTTTTTTTCCAGCGGGTAGATGGTTCTCATAAAATCCACTAACGGTGAATGATCCGTTTTTGATCCCGGCGATGCAGTACGATTGATACTGGATTTATACATTAAGGATATCTATAGAGTAGTAAGCTTTAATAAAATAGCGTGGTAAAACTAAAACTATAACAGGTAACAAAACATTTTTATTTTTACCCAAATACTTTTTGCCCGCCAATAGCATACCGTTATAATAAATGGCTGATGGAGGGGTTAAAAGTGGTTATCCAGGCTGATCTGAAGGAGGGCTAAAAAAAAATTCTTGACGATTGTCATGAAATTCAATCAGTGAAAGCACTTATAAAAACATAGAAAATAATCGTAATTAATTGATTTTCATTTATTTGAATAGTTCATCCTGCACAACGCTCTATTTCTGATATTTTTTGGAATCCCATTCCTACCGTTACTTTTGACGCATACTATCTAAATCCACAGGCGTTGATAACCTGCATTAAATTCAATATCCATGGAAGTGAAAAACTGCTCACTGCTTTGTTTTTGCATACTTTTTTGTTTCCACAGCTTTGCCCAGGCAGGCATTGGAACCGCTACACCAGACGCTTCTGCCGCGCTGGA
>CAYVEI010000171.1:0-9266 GCA_964450515.1 uncultured Terrimonas sp.
GATCCGTTGGCGGATAAATGGAATACAGTTTCTCCATATAATTATGCACTAAACGATCCTCTTTTATTTATTGATCCAGACGGAATGGATACTCATCTGTCAGGCGCTGCAGCACAAGACTTTTTTCGACAGCTTCAAAGTGCTTCTAGTGTGGGACGGAATGTAAGTTCTAACGCTGCTGATATTATTGCTCAAAGGTCAATGGAGGAGAATGGAGGGGAAAATGATGAGAACTTTACGATAAAGGCTGTTTTACCAGTATATGAATCAATTACCCCAAGTATTTACGGACACATACGACATGCTCAATCTGGATTGGGTTATTCTAATATTTTAATGAGAACTTTTCCTATGGATAATGACGTGCAAAGAAGGGCGGCCTTAAGAGGTTGGAATAGGAAGTTTACTCCTTTAGGTTATTCTATAGATGAATACCCATTTGCCTCGACAGTAGAAGGAGGATTTGATACAGATTATATGAGACCAGTAAGCACCGCATTAGTGCCAGTAGGTGAACAAGCAATTCAAGCTAGTCAACTTTCAACACTGTACAGTTTAGTCAGTGTAGGAGATAGGTTCATAGTTGTTCCAATTGGGTTAGACAAACATCCTTTGCCATATGGGTATCCGGCATATCGGGTATTACCAGACGGACAATGGTCACCTCAAGGAAATTTGATCTATCATCCCAATTACAGAATCAATCAGCCTCTTTCTTCACCTCGGCCAAATCCTTGGCAAATTTTACTATTCTCAATTGACTTGATTAACCAGATGAATGCTAAGAGCCTTGAGCTGATTCCAACCCCGGTACCTTGCGGATGCCCTAATTAATTGTTGATATTTATATTGTAATACATGGCAATAAAACTACCAGAAATACTAAGAAAACTAGAGAAAATTTTAGTTAAGAATAATTATTCTTTTAATGAGGGTTTATCAAAAGCTGAGATTAAGGCACAATTTGAGAATATTAATATAGTTGCATCAAATGAAATTGTAGATGTTTATAGTTGGAAGAATGGGCTAAATGACCAAGGATTAGAAACCAGTTTGGAGTTATTTCCACTTGGGAATTTTTTTTCTTTGCAAGAAGGTATTCAAATTTATCAGTATTATGTAGGAAACAATTATTGGTCAGCTAAATTATTTCCCATGTTCGGTGCAGGAAATAGCGAGTTTTTTTTAATCGACTGTGATCCACTTTCAAAGCAATACGAAAGGATCTTCTTTTTTTCCTTCACTAGTGGTTTTACAAATACTCCAGTTTCATACTACGACAACATACAAACACTTTTTCTGAGTGTTACAAAATGCTATGAAGAGAATGCATATTATTTTGAAAATGCTGATGATCCCTATTTTTCAATTGATCGTTTGAAAGAAATTTCAATAAACGATAAATATAATCCAAACTCAATTTATTGGAAACTTATTAATCAACCAGGCGCTACAGGTCCGTAAAATTTTACGAATAAGCTATTGAGGCTATAAATCTCCATACTTTGAAGGATGGAGAGCCGTAATACATCGAGCCATTTTATTCCATATTGATCTGGAATCTACCGCCGTTGTTGGTGTTCGTTGCGATGGGCTATGTGTGTTGGCATCACCAACAACAAGAGGTGATATTTGATTTGGCAGAGATATGAAAGAAGTGGGGCTTTATTAAATGCAAAATTTTAAGACAACCTCTTATTTAATTTTGGTTACCCGCTGGTGACAACACCAGGCAGGGGCGTATGGAAACGATCCGAAATCACGCAAAAGAATCTCGCCCTCGCGGCCGTTGTTGGTGTTTGTGGAGGGGTAGTGAGGGAGGCATCACCAACAACACCAGTTAAAATAAGTTCATAAATGTGGCACAAGAAAACCAGCGCCATGCCATGACTCATTCTTGCTCGGATGATTAGATTTATTTAATTTCCAATGTCTTGAATCCGTCCCTCCTTTCTTCTATTCCGGCTTATCGGCTCAATTCCCAAGAACGCTCGGGCTAACTTACCCTTGCCTTTATCCTATTAAATTTATGCGGGAGCATATTTCTGTCCTGGATCCGGGTTGCCAAAAAATCCAAGCATCGTTTGCAATGAAGTTTCATCGTGCATTTTATCTCCATTCTCTAAGGATTCCTTTGCTGCGGCTGATGCCCTGCTACGCATATTGGTTTCGTAAAAAGAAATAGCTTCCTGCAAAGTATTGTGTTTGCCCGATGTAAAACATTCACTCAATTCCAGTGCATCCAACATGGCCATATTAACTCCTTCACCTGCAAATGGCGGCATCAGGTGCGCCGCATCCCCGATCATGGTAAGGTTTGGCAACGCCTCCCAGCTTTGGTCTACCGGCATGCAATAAATCGGGATAGGCATAAAAGGCGTTTCTGCATTTTCAAACAATCCGTGCCACAGATTGCTCCATTCCGGAAAATCATTTTTGAACCAGGAAAGCACCTGTGTCTTATCTGCCAAATCCAAATTGCTCAAACCATTCTCCTCTGTTTTATAGGAGAGATAAAACGCTAAGCTGCCATCGCCTTTGGATGCTGTAATAAAGCTTTTACCACCGCCAAACGCCATTATCTTTCCGCCGTTCAACAATTTACTGATACCGGGCGTTGTCGTTTCGGGGTTATACACGCTGCCGAGTAAACCCGATATGCCGGAGTAAAACGGTTTTATACCGGTAAGGTATGGACGGATCTTAGAATTGGCACCATCCGCACCAATTACGATATCTGCAAAAGCAGTTGACCCGTTTTTAAAATCCAACTGCCAACCCTCATTTTGTTTTTCCATTGAAACAAACCGGCTATTCCACACCACCGTTTCGGGTCGCAAACATTCCAGCAACATTTTCCGTAACGGTCCTCTGTCAATTTCAGGCCGGAAGTGCTCGTTGCCAAAATCTGCTTCAGGTTTTCCTTCGTGGTCGGTAAAAAATATGTCTGCCCTTTCGTTTACAATAATCAGCCTGTCAGCGCCGGGGCGGTAATTCTTTTTAAATGCATCCAATAAATTTGCCTGCCGCAATGCTTTTAAGCCCGAATTTTCGTGCAGGTCCAGTGTTGTGCCCTGCACTCTGGCATCTTTATCAACATCTCTTTCATACACTTTTACATCAACTTCTTTCATTTGCAGCAGTCGTGCGAGTGTCAGTCCACCGGGTCCGCCGCCTACAATAGCTACTTTTTTGTTTTGTAATAACATGATTTTGTCTGTTTACATTTCACAATGCGAAGGTGGGGAGATGGCAGGAAAGGAAATAGTAAAAATCAGCCGTTTTTCAGGAAGGGAAATTTTTAATGGCGGTGATGTTAACGAAGCGTTCATCTTTATTTTTGCTCAATTCTTTTGGAGTAACACCTGAATACTTTTTTATTTCTTTGATGAAATGATTTTGGTCGGTGAAATTTTGTTCCGGAAAAAGCCTGCCTTCGCTGATGTGTTTGAAAGAAGCCCCGAAACGAAGAATGTTGCAATATGCTTTGAGTGAAATTCCAAACTGTTGATTAAAATAACGGTTGATCTGGCGGCTGCTCCAATACACTTTTTCCGAAAGCGCTTTTACCGTGACTGCGCCATCGCAGGCATACAACAGTTCAAATAATTTCTGCTTGCGGTTATCAATGCTTTTCGGCGCAATGGATTTTATTTTTTGTGTTGCCCTGCTGCAAAAGTCTTCCAAACTTTCCAGGTCGCTTTCTTCAAACTGCCAAAAATCATTTGCAATCATTTTTCCTTCATTCAACACATCTTTGATTGAATCGCCCAACAGGTATTCAACCGCCGGCAATTTAAACCCTATGGAAAACATTCTTGTGCCTGCTGCAATTGAAACCTGGCCTGGCAAAGTGTCAATGCCCCTGATAACGCCTTCCCAATGGTTCGAATTTGTTTTTGCGACAATCAGATCAACCATTCCGTTCGGCAGCACCGTTGCAGGAATGTCTTTACCCGTGCCATTTTCCAACATCCAAAAGCTATGCACAAAATGCGAAATGGAATTGTCGGGCAAGGATGACCTGATGTTGAGATTCATTTTACTGATTGACGCTGCAAATTGCGTTTGGTTTTACCAAAGATAAAATTATGATTGCACAACTTAGTGAAAATAACCGGGCTAATAAACTCGTTTCAAATCACTGTTTTGCTTTAAGGCTTCACAGGGTGATCTGTTGAACTACGGGGTAAGTAGTGTACAATTTCTATCAGCCGTCGTAACAAACTAAAATAATCTCAATTGGCTTCCGATAGTTATATGGTTTTCTTTATGCGGCAACTCAAAATTGGAAATGCCCACCCCCAGAAGACGTACCCTTTTTTCGTCAACCGGCGCTTTGTCTAAAATCAGTTTCACCACATTAAAAATGTTGTGTTGATCATTTACCAATTCAGGTAGTGATTGGCTGCGGGTCATAATAACGAAATCATGAAATTTGAATTTTACAGTAACGGTTCTGCCTTTTAAGCCAAAATTTTTCAGTCTTGTCGCAAGTTTCTCAGAAAGGGTTTCCAATTCAGGCAACATAGCCTCTTTGATAGTCAGGTCTTCCTGGTAAGTATCTTCAACGCTTACAGATTTCGTCTCCCTGTGAGGCTGCACTTCGCGGTTATCAATACCGCGCACAACCTGGTAATAAAACTTTCCCGGCTTACCAAAATGAGCTATCATCTCTGTTTCAGGTATTTTTTTCAGGTCGGCGCCGGTATGAAGCCCCATCGCTTTCATTTTTGCAGCAGTTACCTTACCTACCCCGAAAAATTTTTCTACCGGCAGCTTCTCCATAAAAGCTTTGATCGCCGAAGGCCCTATAAATGTTAAGCCATCCGGCTTGTCCATATCGGAAGCGATCTTCGCTACAAACTTATTAATAGAAACACCTGCGGAAGCTGTGAGTTGTAATTCTTCTCTGATCGCTTGTTTGATCAGGCTGGCTATGTTCATTGCAAAGCCTATACCCTGCTTGTCTTTCGTCACATCAAGATAGGCTTCGTCTAAAGAAAGCGGTTCAACAATATCCGTATAACGATGCAATATGTCGTGAATTTGCGCGGAAACAGCTTTATATGCATCAAAGCGGGGATAAACAAAAATGGCATGAGGACAAAGGCGCTGTGCCGTTTTGGATGGCATGGCAGAACGGATCCCGAATTTTCTTGCTTCATAGCTGGCAGTAGCCACTACTCCACCGCGCCCTTCGGGCGGGCCTCCAACAATAATGGGTTTGCCCCTGTACTCCGGGAAGTCGCGCTGCTCTACCGAAGCATAGAAAGCGTCCATATCAATATGTATGATCTTCCTGTATTTCTCTTGCAATATAAAATTTGTGCTTTATAGTATAATAATTTAAAATTAGCAAGTCTTTAATTTTTAACCTCAAATTTTTTCTTCCCGACGGGGTCTTCACAGTCAGGCAACTCTGTGTGAACCGTGAGACCCCGGTGAATCGTTCAGCGCCAGGGTTTCATAGCTGGCCCACAACGGCTGGTGATGAAAACCCCGGCGCGAATTAAAATGCAACCCATACTGGAAAAATTCATTAGCTGATTGCCGGTTATCCCGCTGGTGACAACACCAGGCGGGGCGGTTAAAGGATGAAGAGCGGGTCAATGTGTGTCGGTGCCAGCAACAACAAGAGAAATATTTGATTCGGCAGAGATATGAAAGAAGGGTGAGTTGTGCTGTCTCAACGGCTTTTTATGAAGCCCCAAATGCAACTTATTTTTTACTCTCCAAACTCTTCATAAAAGCAATGATATCCACTTTTTCCGTTTCAGTAAGTTGAAGATTTTCTCCGGGAAGCGTTTGGTTGGGAAGATGTATTCCCAAGCCCACGGCCCCCCCGTTGTTATAAAATTCCATTACCTGGTCTAAGGTTTCATATACGCCATTGTGCATATAGGGAGCTGTTTTATCAATGTTGCGGATGGTGGGGATCTTAAAAGCATTTTTATAGGAATCAATCCCGATCACATCGTAATAACCCCGATCCGGGTCCAGCGTGGAGTCTGCCAGGGATACGGGAACACCCAATACCTCTGTTTCACTCGCAACATACTTGGGAGGAGTGGCTCCATTAAACAGGGGGATAAAATGGCAGGTGGCACATTTCGCTTTTCCCATAAACAAATTAAATCCTTTCAATTCCTGCGCCGACAAGGCTTGTTCATTGCCCTGCATATACGCATCAAACCGGCTGTTGAGTTTTGTGAGGCTGCGAATATAAGAAGCGAGGGCATTGGTGACTTCATCCAAACTGATCTCTTTTTCAGCTTTTGCAGGAAAAGCCCTTGCGAATAACGATTGGTACAACTTGTTTGCAGAAACATATTGTATGATCGTATCCATCGAACCATCCATTTCCATTTTGTTGCTGATCACATCACGCACCTGATCTTCCAGCGTTAATGCCCGCATATCATAGAAATAATTTGACTGTAAAGCAGCATTGAGCAGCGTTGGCACATTTCTTTTCAACTGTTTTGCAGGATCATGAATATCCGTATGTTTGGCCAGTCCGTCGGTAAAAGCCAATTCGGGGCGGTGACATGAAGCACAGCTTCTTGTGCCGGTACCGGATAGCGATACATCATAAAAAAGCTTTTCGCCCAACGCCACTTTAGCGGCTGTAACATGAAATTCGGGCCCGGGGGAAAATGCATCCGCATTGAATGCACCCGGATCAAACAATGTGCTTACTTCCTGCTTCAGCATACGGTTGTACTTGATTTCCGGGCCCGGCAAGGTTCGTTCCAATTGTGCTATCCCGGTACTGATCTTATTGGCAAAACGGGTAATAAATATGGCCCTGTCGAAAGAAACAAAGTCGGTATGGTGATGCAGGTATCCGATGGCGGTATCTATGTCCTGTAATAAAGTCGCTTTGTCTTTTTTGCTTATATAGTAAGGAAGCATACCCCGCAAACTTTTTAAAGAAGCAGCTGATTCTTCCATACTGTTCAACGAAAGCGCATTGTCGAACCCGGTAATGCCCAGGGCGATTATCCTGAATACGGCTAACTTGGCAGCATCCAAAATGCGCCAGCCGGCAAGCCGATGGTCGGCAAAATAAGAAACCAGGTATTCCGTATTGGTTATTAAATGCTCCACTTCACCGATCAGCTCTTTTTTCCCGGCTGTATCATACTCCGGATAGATCAATTGCTCTATCACCTGCAGTCCCACCGGATCAACAGCACGGGCCAAAGAAGCGTCTAACAGATCAGCATTTTCAATCTCCTGCACAGGTGGACCATTCAATCTTTTGGTGAGGTCGGCAACAAAATACGCTGCAGCCCATTCAAATTCTTTGAACAGCAACCTTGTTCTTAAGAATGTTTGGCGAACCTTGAGTGTGTCTACATTCTTTTTACTAACCTCCAAAAGGAAGGTATCTTTTACATAATCGCGGAAGGATACGATCTGGCTAAATATCTTTTTCTGAATTTTTCGTTCGCGGGTGCCGGATAGTGTTTGTTCTGTATGATCCGTATAAAAAGGGGTAAAGCTTGCAATAAACAGCCCCGCAAACAGAATGACCGCTATTCCCGTCTTCTTATGCATAACACATCTCCCCGCTGATCAACAGTGATTATTTAAATATCAGAGCGTTCCTGAACGGGTTGGCATTTTTATCCCGTTCGGCCAATGGCGCTATTCCCCACCTGTGCTCTATAAACGAAAGAATGCTGACTGTTTCGTATTGGGTGTGATCCACATTACCCTTTTTGGCAAATGGCCCAATAACAATAGCGGGGATACGGCTCCCCGGGCCCCACCTGTCTATGACCGGTGGAGGCACATGATCAAAAAAACCGCCAAACTCATCATAGGTCAGTATAACCAGCGCATCCTTTGCATTGGGACCCTCTAACACCGCATTGATAAGTTTTACTGCCAGTTGCTCCGAGGAATATACATCAGAACCGCCGGGATGTTCATCATTTCCTCCACCGGGTTTCACAAATGAAACGCTGGGAAGTGTGCCTTCTTCTGCAGCCTTAATAAAATCGTTTTGATCTTTCATATGCTTTCTGCCTGCTGTTCCTTCTTCATATTGGGCAAAATACAGGAAAGGTTCATGATTATAAGCAAAATTGTTTTTCCTTCCTGCCACCGCATCGTCCCATCCCTCCGAATACCATGCCCAGGATATACCTTTTTCGCTCAGCCGGTCGCCGATGGTTGGCATCGTTTGCGAAGGCAACAATTGAGAAGTATCCGATTTAGGCGGGTAAGGCTTGTTCCGGGAATGAATATGATTTACAACATAGCCATCGGAAGTAACGGTACCATCTTTAATCATCCTGCCGTTATCATCCACTTTCGCGATCAATGATTCCGGGGCATCCGGCCAAACCGGCACTGCGGCAGAAATTAAATAAACGTGGTTAAAATAGGAGCCGCCAAAAACGCTCTGAAAAAAATTATCACACAATGTATATTTTTTGGCTATGGGATATAAGGGCAGCTTTTCAGTATTATAGTAGCCCATTGCCAGTCCTTTAGAACTGTTATATGCTGCAAACTGATCCATCTTTCCCCCGTTGATCTGAAGCTGGTTGTGAAAAAAACGGTGCGTAACATCAGGCGTTTTTTTGTCGGACGGAACATACTGGTCTATATTAAAAAGCTTATTGGGTAAATTGGTTGGGAAAGCGTTGTTCCTCGGAATCTCAGGAAGATACTTATAAGGCTTTCCTTCCTCGTTAACCTGGACAAAGTTTCCTTTTTGCGCATTTTTAATGCCGTTCGCGCCTTTGAACTCACCATACAGGTTATCGAAGCTATGGTTTTCCATATACACAACCACCAGGTGATTGATCTGGTGGATACCCTCATCAAATGAAACTTCCTGCTGTTGTGCTTTTTTGGCGGTTCCACAACTGCTGATCGCTGAAACAATAAGAAAGATAAAAACGAGTCGTTGTACAGTCATTCTGTATTCTTTTTGGGATTCAATTGGAAATAAATAAAACGTGTAATCCTGGCTACAGGATTTATCAAAAATAAGTCAATTAAGATAAAGTGTTAAAAGAACTGGTCGGGGAAATGTTTTGATCGGAGATGAATATGTCATCCGCTCTATAAAAGCACCGGGCACTGCTGAAGAAGACGCACCTGCGCAGGTTTGGCAGCATTGCTTTGAGTTTAGCCAGACCTGTGCTTTGCTGTATATGGTGCTTATGGTTGGATATTTGCTATAAAATTTTCTTCCCGACGGGGTCTTCACAGTCAGGCAACTGTGTGAAGCGTGAGACCCC
>CAYVEI010000172.1:0-9252 GCA_964450515.1 uncultured Terrimonas sp.
AGGACGATCTTATATTGGTTTGCGGAAGTGTATTTGTAGTAGGAGAGGTGGAGCGTCATTTCTGACTTTTTATTGCTGTATAAATTTAACAGGCGCACCGATAAATACATCAGGGCTTTGCAACTGCAGAAAATAAATACCGGGCGATAAAGCTTTGGTGCTGATGATTATCTTACCATTTTGCAATGGGCCGAACTCCCGGATCATTCTTTGCCTGCCTGTTACATCTGCTATGATCAATTTCCCTTTACTGATCCGGCCATTCATTTCCACCTCCAGCCGGTTTGAAACGGGGTTTGGAAATATCTTTATGCCCATATCGTTGCTGCATGCTACACGAACCACTTTGCTGTATTCAAATTTGCCATCGCTGTCAACCTGTTTTAACCGGTAAAAAGCTACAACGGCAGGCAGTTGCCCATCTGTATAAGAATAGTTTATTACCGAGCTGGAATTTCCGGCGCCGGGCACATCAGCGATTTTTTCGAAAAAGATACCATCACTGCTTTTTTCCACTTCAAATTTTTTGTTGTTTGCTTCTGTTGCGGTAATCCATTCCAGCGCCACCGTATTATTTTTGCAGGAAGCTGTAAAGGAAATAAGCTGCACCGGCAGTACCTCGGCCAGGCGCATGACATAGAAATTAGAAAAAGAAGCTGTGGAAAATTCAATAAAGTGATCACCGTTATAATTTTCAATCCTGTCCTGCTCAATCAACACCGGCGCCGCAGGGATCTCGCCCTGGCAAACTTCTTCACTTTTGTGTATGCCAAGCTGTTGCAGGGTTAGCGATGGGTATCTGACCCGGAGAGCTGCAAATTCATTTTGCTCAAAGTATACTCTCAGCCTGGCTGATCCTGTTCCGGTAGGCTGGATGGCAAGGTTGCGGTCAAGGTAAGATATCCCTGTAATTGTATTGTGTCTAATGATTCCCGCTGTATGAACAAACAGGGAAGTATTTATGGTTCCCAATTCGTTACCATTTGCATTGATCTCGGTTATAATGTTTCCCAAAGCGTCGTATATGGGAACCCACATAAAATGATTGCCATTGGCGGCATTGATAGTAATGATATTACCTGCTACACAATTGCCACCGGGTGATACATTGGCCAATACGGTAGCATCCCAGACGCAGATGGTGAATGGGCCGTCGTTGATGCCGCCTTTACCAAGCATGCGGATGAAAATAATTTCGCCCGGCGTTCTTCCGGTCAGTTCAATTCTTGGATGCAATGAGCTGATACCCGGTTCCGGATTGCCATTATCATCGCAGGTAATTAAACTCAAACTTCCGATATCACCTGTATATGCTTCCATAATCAGGTCGTTGATATCAATATCTGCTACGGAAGTTTGTATCACCAAATTTCCGGAAGCCGGTACAGTTGCTTTGTACCATACATCTTCGCTGCCCGACAATGCGGCACAGGATGGCGGACCAAACCCCGGAGAAGTGGTGGCATTGGTAAGGCTCGTAAGCAGCGGCGTACTGCAAAAGCTGTTGCTTACGTTAAGCTCAGCGGCATTCACACATTCGTCATTGAGCGGAAGGTCAACATCAACAACGCAAAAGTCGAAGGTTATATACCTGTTGCCGGCATACGAAAAAAAACGGAGGAGGTAACGATTGCCGGGAACCACCCCCCCCACCAGTTCACTACCGCTGCCGCCTCCGGTATTTTCTTTACAGCTTATGGCACTGCCGGCCCCGACCGGACAACTGGCTTCATACAGGGCATAGCCTACACTGCCATTTCCGGAGGTGGAAGTAGCTAATCTTGCATTGCTGAAATTGATGCGAATGGCGCTGGTATTGGCGATAAAACTGTACCATATATCATCATCCCCATAATCATTGGGACATAAAAGACCCGGCGTTGATGGGGTAGCGCCAACTGTACTTGCCTGGGTTCCGCTATTGCAGGCAGTTCCCACCGGCTGGGTTGTAACTTCAGCGGCATTTGCACATTCGTCATTGGCGGGCGCTTCGGCTTCCTGTATGCAAAAATCAAAAGTAGCCGCGTTTCCCGCGGTTAATGTTGACCAGAACCGGAGAAAATAGGTATTACCCTTTGTTAATCCGCCGATGATCTGAAACCCGGCGCCTGCCGATCCGATATTATTGCACTGCAGCGTACTCCTGTCTGCAGAGCAAGCTGTTTCATATAATGCATAACCGATAATTGCACTGCCGCCCGTGCCCATATTGATCGTATTGGAGAAGCGAAGCACTACCGATGCAGTTGTTGCGGTAAACGTATACCATATATCATCGTCGTTTTCGCTACCGGTGCAGGAAGGAGCGGGCACAGATTGCGTAGCGCCTGCTGTACTGGCGCTAACAGTCGCAGCGCAGGAAGATCCAAATGTCACTGTTGATATTATAGTTGCTCCGGTGCACTCGTCGTTGGCAGGGGGCTGACATAAAAGGTACAACGGCAAATGCAATAGCAAAAGAATAGCAACAGCCCGGAGGTATAGTTGTTTCACTCTCGTTGGTTTAATAAATTGATGATTTTGAACGACTGGATTTTTTGGTAACCCACAGCGCGCAATAAATACCGGCCAACTGTGGTGAGCTAGTCCCACCATTTGCGATACTTACCATAGATATAAAGTTCTTTGCCGTAAACTTTCACTGCCCCAAATGCTTCCAAAGCAAGCAAATGATTGCTATAGGCCATTCTGCCTGATGAAATTGTTTCTCCATAAACCGGAGGATCAGTGGCATCGTAGCTGATCCTTAGTACTTCATTGCCTGGCTTAAAATCATGTTTGCCATTTTTGAGATAATGTCCCGGCTGATAGTGATACAGGGTTGTACCGGAACAGAAATCTGTGTACGAGGGCCTGTACATCTTGGTTAAACTTTCAGTTTCATGCCGGAATGTACCGTTGTCGTAAAACTCAAGTATGTCAAATGATGTAGCTATACCAGGGCTCACCTCAATGCTTCTCCATCTTGGATTATTGGTTCCGTCGGAAAATTTTTCGAAACAATAGGGGTCATTGGCCACTGTGCTGCTGGTACCATCATTATTGCAACAGCCGCCTGTGGTTTGAAGCCCTCCAAGCCATAAACCCGGGGCTTCTTTCAGGATACTGGTAGAAGTGTGGACTTCGGTATACAGCCATTTCCAGATAAATGGGGAGGGCAATGCCCCCACAGGGGAAACGATATCAATAGGAAGGTTAGCTGAATTGCTGGCTGTTTGCGGTTTCTCAATGGTTAGTATTCTGACAAAAGTTTTCAAAGGCTTACCATCCGGCCCGTGCGGTTGAATAAGGATGGGCACATTAAATGGCGATTGCCAACCCTCCAGGCCTTTATCGTCAAAGTTAATGTAAACAACCGCTGTCGAATCCTGCGACTCCTCTTTCACTGCCGGTGTGTCAAAATAATAGCTTTGGCTGGCAATGCCTATATAAAATCCCGCTATCTCGAATTTGCTATAATGATTTACCTCAATCCTCGCTCCCGAAGAAAAATCTTCCAGCAGATAAATGGTATCCTTACTGTTCATTCTTATTGGATTGTTGGGAGATACAGGAAGGGTACCGGTGATTTTATTGGCCTGGTTCAAAACCAGGTATTGACCCGGATTAGTGGTATCAAGAAGATTTTCCCGGGTAGTATTGTCTGTATTATCATTCACGGGTTTCTTACAGGATACCAGCGCAAACAATAATATCCAGAACAATAATTGAATATTATAATTATTGACCCGGCGGCCGGGGTTTAAATTCCTTTTCATAATGATCACAATTTGTAGTAGCCGTGAATTAATTACACATAATTTCTCTGCCTACCCAGCGATCGGCAAAGGCTTTTTTCCCCTCCTCTGAGCAAACTTTTTCTTCAACGGTCTGCTCATCCGATCCGCCCAGCGCCTTGCAGGTTTTGCAGTCAGGATTTGGTTCATCATTCTTATCTTTTTTGCATGCGGATAATGAAATGAGTACACCTGTTAACAGCACAGTGGCCGTAGTAATAATTATTTTTTTCATGTTATTTTTTTATTGATAATAAAAGTACTAATCAGAGCCAATGAGGTCTAATGCTGTCGCACGGCTCCTGTTCCTTTCCTCGCCAAGGCTTTCATGGCGTCTTCTGCAAATTCACCTTCTATTTCAACAGAATAGTTGAACCTGTCGGTTGGGAAACCCTTGTGTACAAGGTGGATGGTGGTGAATTTTTCTGCCATGCCGGCCAGTACGAATCTTACTTCGTTGCCTATAGAATCTTTTCCTTTCCCGATTTCTTTTTCTTTTTTGTTAAACGGCTCGCCACTGCTGTACTTGGCACAAACCGCTATTTCCGCTCCCGCTTTTCCATCGGTTTTTCTGATGGTTATAATAACCTTATCAAAAGGTGAGGGGGCAATGGTAAATGTTCTTTCGGTGGCGATCAGTGAACCGGTTGCTTTTTTGGTAGGGATCAACAGTTCCCTGGCGCCAATTTTCCAACTGCTGTCATTGGAAATTTTTCCGTAAGATTTTAAGAGGTCGGTTTGCAGATCAAATGCTGCATCAATTAATTTGTTCAGTTCCTTTTCCGCACCCCGCTCGCCGGGTATTATAGTTTCTACATAAATTTTTGCGGCATGTTTTCTGAATTCCTGGTATTGCTTCAGGAAGTCGCCTGCTACCTGAATAAGTTTTGAGGTTACGCTTTGACAGCTTGCCATAATAAATGATTTTAATGGTTGCCATTTGATTTACCGAATTATACATTAAAACTATACAGGAGCAAGTGCGAAAGAAACCTTCCTTTTATATCTGGCGGCTGTGGTTTTATAAGTGGAGGGAAGATCAGAATTGATAGAAGGCAAATAAGCTTTCAGACTTAGGGATTTAAATACAGCAGGTTTAAAACGTACTCAGCATGGCAAGGAATTCATCTTTTTTGCGGCGCGAGATATCTACATGATGATTGCCTGTGAGTATAACATAACCACCTTCGCCTTTTATGTATTTCTGTACATGCTGCAAGTTGATCAAAAAAGAATGGTGCACCCTGCAAAACCCCGACTCGGACAGCAGGGTCTCAAAATCTTTCAGGTTTTTGGAGACTAAGCAGTTTGGTTTATCTTTTAAAAACAGCGTGGTATAACTGCCATCCGCCCGGCAATAAATAATATCAGCAGTGTCAAAAAAATCAATACCGGTTAAGGAAGGGATGGCAATCTTTTCTATTTTGCCTGATTTCAACTGAATATTATTCACTACTGACTGGTACTGGTAAATATTCTTTTCTGTATACAACCGGTCTTTTACTTTTTTAACGGCATGAACAAGGTCATCTACGTCAATAGGCTTCAGTAGATAATCCAGCGCGCTGAACTTGATGGCCTTGATGGCATACCGGTCGTAAGCGGATACAAAGATCACTTCAAAGGTTACAGGCGAAAGTTGTTGTAGTACATCAAAGCCCGACATTTCCGGCATCTGGATATCCAGGAATACCAATGACGGCTTGTGCTGCCTGATGCCTGCAATGCCCTCAGCAGGAGTGGCATATATTCCCGAGATAGCCACTTCAGGGCAGTACTTTTCAAGCGTCATCTGAATGGTTTCCCGTCCGTCTTGCTCATCATCTATTATAATTGCTGTAATCATCTTTCAGAAACTGGAATATTGATCTCTATACGGGTGCCCACCGCGTTGTTATGTGTATCTTTCATATCTGTTACCCGTATTATTTGTTTGAGGCTCTCCCGGCTGAGCAGTCTTAACCGGTCTTCGGTAATTTTCATCCCCATCGACTTTTTACTGAACACAGATCTTTCGCTGAGTTGCTGCGCTTTTTCACGTCCTACACCGTTATCTTCTATAGTGCACAGCAGCCTGTCGTTGTGTTCCTTTACACCAATAAAAATATTATTTTTCTCATATTCTTTTTTATGCATCAGCCCATGCCAGATCGCATTCTCCACAAAAGGCTGCAATACCATGGAAGGAAGATAAGTGCTTTCCGGCTCAATGGATTCATCAATGGAGATATTGTAATTGATCCTGCCTTTAAAACGCAGACCTTCCAACTGGATATACGATTCCAGCAAAGCCATTTCATTTTCCAGTGAAACCGTTGGCGATTCCGCATTTTCCAGTATGAGCCGCACCAGTTTTGAAAATTTAGTAAGGTAGGACGAGGCATTTTGCGTTTCACCCTGCAGTATCATGCGGTTGATCGAATTCATGCAATTGAATAAAAAGTGGGGGTTGATCTGTGCCCGAAGCGCTTTCATTTCCAGTTCGCTCATCTGTCGCTTATAGTCTGCATCCCTGATCTCATTGTTTTTTAATGCAAGTAATTTTTGATTTTTTAACCGTTGCCGGAATATGTAAATCAATAAAACAACCAATAGTCCCAATAATAATAATCCGGTTAAAAGCCCTTTCTTTAATGTAGCCTGTCGCCGGGTTTCCTGCTCCTGTAGTAGTTTTTCCTTTGCCAGCAATTGAATTTGCCTGTCTTTTTCAGTAGTTTCATATTTTGCCTGGAGCTCATTCAACTGCCGCGCTGTTTGCTCACCCAGGAGTGTGTCTGTGATCTTTGAATATAATACATGATAATTGTAGGCTTTTGAAAAATTCCCTTGCGAAGCATTTATATTTGCGAGGTTTTCATAAACATCTTTCAGCATTGGCTTTGATCCTGTTTCCTTTACAAGGGAGAGTGCTTTAAGGGAGTAATGTATTGCAGCATCGTAATTCCCCAGCCGGCTATACCCGAGACCAACGCCTATCAGGCTTCTCGAAAGATCCTCTTTACTGGGGAGCCGTTCACGTATTGCAAGACCTTGTAAATGATAAACCAATGCACTGTCGTACATGGCCATTTTATCGAACAAAAATGCAATGTTGGCTAAAGACAGCGCAGTACCAGTTTCATTACCCATTTCCCGGTAAATCTGGAGAGCCTGCAGGTAGTTTTGTTTTGCTTTTTCAAACTGGTGTGTTTCGGTATAGAGATTTCCCAGGTTCACCAATACGTATGTCTTTTCGTTTTTTTCATCGAGCGTGTCGTATATAACCAGGGCTTTTTTGAACAGCAGCTCCGCATCAGGATGTTTTTTGGTTTCCTTTAGTATGACGCCAATTGCATTTAGCGTATATCCTACGCTGTAGTCATTGCCATCCTTTTGTTCTATGTTCATTAATCTGTAATAGGCTGCCAGGCTTTTTTCATAGTCTCCCAAATGCGAGTTAACAATGCCAATTTGATACAGCACCGCAGCTACCCGGCCGGAGTCGCCTTTTCTTTCGAAGTAATGAAGATTGGGTTCCAGGTGCATCAGTGCTTCAGCGTGATCTCCTCTGAACCTTGCCATCACGCCATAATAATATGCTGCTTTCATAATTCCGGAGGAGTCTTTTAATTTACGGGATAAAAGATGTACACTGTCGGCATATTGTTTCGCCATTTCTAATTGAGGTATGCCTAAATACGCCCAGCATATCTTTCCATACAAACCGATCTTTTCAGTGCTTTCGGGCGCAGCCTGCAGGTTTGTATGCAAACTATCAATGTAAAACTGAACATCAGCCAGAATTTCCAATTCATTTTTAACAGCAGCCGTATCCTGTATTTTTTGCTGCTGTGCAGTTAATGAAGGTAAAAATGCCGGTAAACAGGAAAAGAATAAAATACCCCTATGAAATAAAAACGTTAACATAACGAATATTCTTGAAGTAAAACTATTCAATAAATCAGTAAGGAGCAAGCCGCCGGGGTTTAAAGCAAAGTAAGATTGCCGCATGTTATATGAACACGAAAGAAAATTACAGCTTTATCCCCCAATTCGGGTATTTGCAGGCAATCTCCTTTTTGTATCTTAAACGGTAAAAGCAATTGTATGCAGGAATTATCGGTTAAGGGTCGTTACCGGATTGATTCGATTGATGTGCTTCGCGGACTTGTGATGGTTATCATGGCACTGGATCATGTCAGGGATTTTTTTCATAGAGTGGTTGTTGAGGGCAGCGGTGAGCTTGCCACCGGTCCTACTGATCTTGACAGTACCACACCGGCACTGTTTTTAACCAGGTGGATCACTCATTTCTGTGCGCCCGTTTTTGTTTTCCTGGCAGGTACTTCAGGTTATTTGCTTGGTTTAAAAAAAACAAAAAAAGAACTCAGCAGCTTCCTGATCAAAAGAGGGTTATGGCTGGTAGTGGTGGAAGTAGTGATCATTACTTTGGGCTGGACTTTCAATCCGTTTTATAATGTTGTCATTCTGCAGGTCATCTGGGCTATCGGTATAAGTTTTTTCATCCTGGGTATATTAATATACCTGCCTTTTAAAGCGATCTTAACTATTGGGCTTATCATTGTCTTTGGTCATAACCTGCTCGATTATCCGGGCATCAGTGCGGGATTGAAAGGAAGTTTGATTTCAGACCTCTTGTACTTCTCTGATTTTTCTGTTTACAATATTGATAAGGATCATTTATTTCTTATTGTTTATTCGTTTCTGCCCTGGACGGGCGTAATGCTGCTTGGATATTGTTTTGGAAGATTATTCAGTTCCGGTGTTAATGCTGCATGGAGAAAAAAGATATTATGGCAGATGGGAGCGGGGCTTTTACTGCTTTTTATTCTTTTGCGGCTTATCAATAAATACGGCGACCCTGTTCCATGGTCCGTACAACCAAGAGGTGACGTGTTTACTTTTCTTTCCTTTATTAATGTCAATAAATACCCACCATCACTCCAATTTCTTTGTATCACTATTGGCGGTGGAATGCTGCTTTTGTCATTACTGGAAAAGAGAAAAAATAAAACCACTGATTTTTTCAGGATATATGGCCGTGTGCCCATGTTTTATTATATCCTGCATTTTTATCTTATCCACCTGCTGGTTGTCATCTTTTTCTATGCGCAGGGTTATTCCGGCAGCCAAATTGTTACGCCCAACAATCCTTTCCTTTTCAGGCCAGGCGATTTCGGATTTAATTTGTGGGGAGTGTATGCAGTATGGGTATTGGTAGTGCTTATTTTATTTCCCCTGTGTAAAAAATATGACCGGTATAAAAGCCTGAATGTACATCACAAGTGGTGGCTTGGTTATTTATAAGAAAAGCAACCGGCAATACGGTTTCCACTGCGTAGTATAAAACGCTCACGTACGCAAAGCATACGAGCCTGTATTATGTTTGCAGAAAGTTTAAAAGCATCCTAAAATGTTATAAAAACATTTGAAATGCTATAAAGGAGTTGGTATCCTTGCAGAAGCTACCATACGA
>CAYVEI010000173.1:0-1146 GCA_964450515.1 uncultured Terrimonas sp.
TTACGGCCTGTATATCAACCTTTTTTGCCTGCCTGATCAGTTTTCCTTCGTACCAGAAATCATAGCCGGTTTGTTTTTTAATTTCCTTAAACACTTTTTCAAGGGAAATGTTTTTCCCCGACAATGAAACCGTTTGCGAATATCCTCCGGCGCTGGCCTGCAAACAGACCGAGAAAAGAATTATTGTTGTAAACTTCATAATCAACAACACCGCGCGTAACCTTGCGGGGCAGGTTTTGGTAAATCCCGTTTGAGGCGGGATAAAGAGTGCCTTCAAATGCATAACTTTGTTTTGTTTGGGTTAAAAAATAAGCAGTTCTTCAAAATTGTATTTATTTGGATTGACCCTTACATTCCGCCGTTCCGGCCTCGACCCCGGAACGCTTTTTTATTTGTCATCAACCATTAATTGATCTTAACTATAATCCATTCTCATATTTTATTGTTTTTGCCGCAATCAGGAAAAAACCGTAAGCGTTCTTCCTTCCAGCTTAAAATGGATATTGCTCAGTTCTAATATTTTTAAAACGCCGGATAAGGTTTTGTTTCTTGAAATGTCGGCTGTAAAATACCGGGGCGGAACATTTCCCTCATATTTCACCTCCACATCATACCAGCGCATGATCTGGCGCATGATGGTTTTGAGATCGGTATCCCTGAATATAAAATGCCCGTCTTTCCAGGCCATCACTTCTGCAATATTTACATCTGGCACCAGGTTTATTATTCCGTCATTGCTTATCTGTGCCTGTTGCCCCGGCTTAATCATAACACTTCCGGCAGCCCGGGTTACTTTTACACTTCCCTCAAGTAAAGTAGTATTTGTCAATGGCTCATCGCTGTAGGCATTGATGTTAAAATGCGTGCCCAGTACTTCCACTTCCGTATTCTCTTTTGATAAAGCGGAACGAACTGAAACTTTAAAGGGATGTAAAGGATCTTTCGCCACTTCAAAATAGGCCTCGCCGGTTATTTCCACATTCCTTTCACTGTTCTTAAAGGCTGTTGGGTAACGAATAGAAGAAATGGCATTTAACCATACCTTGCTGCCATCGGGCAGGATCAGGCTGTATTGCCCGCCACGGGGCGTGCTCATGGTATTGTATAAAACTTCACTTTAGCTGCAGCAGGATCGTTCCTTTTTAA
>CAYVEI010000173.1:1246-9236 GCA_964450515.1 uncultured Terrimonas sp.
TTTTTAAGAAAAAACTGCATACAATAAGTTACACAATCGTTTGCGATAATAGGAACCGTTTTATTCTGCTATATTTATTTTTCAATGCTGAAAACAATAGCAGCTTTTTACAAATGAAAGCATAGATCAGGCATAAAGCATCACAAAAATTTCAAACACTAAAAAACGGAACCATTGGAATTTGCAGCGATGAAATTAATCGAAGATATAGCATCCTCCAATCCTTTTTTCCCGAAGGAAAATGAAAACTTATTGCAACAGAATGGAATGGCAATCTGGCTGACCGGGCTTTCGGGCTCCGGTAAAAGCACGATCGCCCTTTTGTTAGAAAAAAAGTTAACGGAGGAAAATTATTTTGTTGTTGTGCTTGATGGTGATGAATTGCGAAAAACGCTCAATAAAGATCTCGGGTATAGTGAGGCCGACCGTACAGAAAACATCCGCCGCGCGGCGGAAATCACGAACCTGCTCGTTCAAAAAAATATTGTTGTGATCTGTTCGTTTATAACGCCACTACAGAAACTGCGGGCACTGGCAGCGTCAATAACAGGTGAAGCTTATTATGAAGTTTTTGTGGATTGTCCTTTGCAGGTATGCGAGGAACGCGATGTAAAAGGCCTGTACAAAAAAGCCCGCAACAATGAAATAAGCGATTTTACCGGCATTGGTGCTGTGTTTGAACCCGCTGTGCATGCGCAACTGACCATTCATACCGATAACGAAACAGCTTACCTGAGCATGGAGAAAGTATACAGCAACATATTGCCGCTTATACAGGCCGGCTGAAAGAAATATGCCTGTGCTGTGAATGTTCATACCCGGGTATTACCAGGCTTTGTAAAACAGAACTATCTTGCGTTTTGTATCCCGAACCCGGAACAAGCGTATAACATGCCGTAAATGTATCATGATAACTGAACAATCCCAAAACGACAAACAAGAAGGTGTTGCATCACTTACTTATCTTTTCTTCACTTTCCTTAAAGTAGGCATGGTTTCTTTTGGGGGAAATATGGCATTGATCGCTGTTGTTAAAAATATAATGGCAGACAGGGACAAAACCATTAAGAATGAAACCATTCTTGATGGAGTGGCCATTGCCAGTTTATTACCGGGGCCTATGGCAGTGAATGTTGTGGCTTATATAGGATACACGCTGAGAAGGTGGACAGGCGCAGTAGTGAGCATGACCGGTGTAATATTACCAGCCTGTGCCGCCATGCTTATGCTTAGCTGGGCTTATTTCAAATTCGGTTACCACCACCAATTTAAGGAAGTGATGTATTATGTAACCGGCGCAGTGAGTGCAATTATAGCTTCTACCGGTTTCCAGTTGTTTACCAAAGCGCTTACAGGCAGCAAGGTCAAAATCATCATTTGTATATTGAGTGCGGCAGGCATCCTGTTCACCAACAGCTTCCTGCTCACGATCGCATTCATTACCGCCGGCGGAATTATGGGAGTGTGGCTTAATTTAAACGAAGAAAAAAACTTTCCGGAAAGCAACAACGCAACGGATCAAAGACCCGCACCGGGGTTCAACAAAGTTTCACTTGCAGCTTTGCTGGGGCTCGGAAGCATGATGCTGCTTTTTATAAGCAATGCGCAGCAGTATACCCATAACATCAATGTTAAGATCATCCTGCTTTTTTCAGGCATCAGCCTCACGCTTTTTGGCGGGGGCTATGTGATGATACCCATTATGCAAAATCTTTTTGTTGCTGAAATGCACTGGCTCACCAACCAGGAATTTCTTGATGCAATAGCCTTCAGCCAGTCAACACCCGGCCCTATCCTGGTGAGCGCCACCTTTATCGGCTATAAATTATCAGGCGTTATAGGCGCTGTATTGGCTACCATTGCTATTTTTGCGCCTTCTGCCATACTGATGATCCTGGTGTCGGGATTATACGCAGGACTTAAGCATCACCTCCTGGCAAAAAAAATACTGGCGGGAGTGAAAGCAGTGGTGATAGGATTAATTATAGGCGCAGCAGTAAAAATAGGACAACAGGTAACCTGGAGCATTCCGCTGGCTGTAATTACCGTTATTTCTTTTATCGCTTCATTCAGGTATAAGGTAAGCCCGGTATATATTATCCTTTCCGCTGCCCTGGCAGGATATGGCATCTGGTATTTTTCAAAATAGTGAACTATGTTGTTACCCGGAATTCAATTTATTGGTACACAGCGCTCGGGGTCAAACCTGCTGAGAGTGATGCTTGAACAAAGCCCTGAAATAGCAGCGCCGCATCCGCCGCATTTTCTTATGATCTTTACGCCGCTGATGCCATTGTATGAACCGCTAAATGCAGATCGTTATCGTTTACTCCTGAGTGATATGGTTGACTATGCAATAGCGAACCCTGTGCCATGGGAAAATGTTTCCTTTGATAAAGCGGCTTTATTTGAAATGTCTGTTCAATACCACCTGTTCGAAGCCTTCAGGCTGATATATGAACAGGCGGCGAAAAGCAAAAATGCCCGTTACTGGTGCTGCAAGAGCATGCAGAATCTTTTTTATTCAAAAGCGATGGAGCAGTATGGACTGAACCTGAAGTATATATTTCTGTACAGGGATGGCAGGGATGTAGCCTTATCCTTTAAAAAAGCGATCGTAGGCGATAAGCACATCTACCATCTTGCCAAACAATGGAAAGAAGAGCAGGATATCTGCCTTGATCTTTACCGCACTTATGGAAAAGAACGCGTACACCTGCTGAACTATGAAGCATTGGTCAGCAAACCGGAACACTCCATTAAGTTGCTGTGCAGTTTCCTTGATATTCCTTTTCATGAGAAGATGCTGAAATTTTATGAATCCAATACTTCAAAACAGGCCGCCGCATCCGGTGATATGTGGAAGAACCTGCAGAAGCCCATTATGAAAAACAATACACAAAAATTTTTGAAAGAGCTGACAGCGGAAGAAATTGAGCTGTTTGAATGGATCGCCAGGGACACGCTAACGGAACTGGGCTACCCGCTATACAGCTCCCTCTCTAACAGCGCACTGGTTAGCAAAGAAGCAATAGAGCGATACGACAAAGAAAACACACAGCTCAAAAAACAGTTTATGCAAACGGCACCAAAATCGGATATTGAAAAAAGGCAGCCCCAACTGCAGATCATTAACGCCATTAAAAGCAGGGAAAAAACAGTACAATGAACATCACCGAAGCACTGATAAAGCAGGTATCCGATATTGCGGTTAAAGCGGGAGAAGCGATACTTGATATATACCATTCCGGGGAAAAAATTAAAGTGTCTGTAAAGAGCGATCATACACCCCTGACTATCGCGGATAAACAAGCGCACGATATTATTATACAAGCATTAGCCAATATTGATGCCACTGTACCCGTTGTTTCGGAAGAAGGAGCTGATATTCCCTATGAAGAAAGACGCAGGTATGAATATTTCTGGTGCGTGGATCCGCTTGACGGAACCAAAGAGTTTATTTTCAGGCGTGATGAGTTTACTGTCAATATCGCGCTAATTCATATAAACAAGCCTGTATTGGGCATTATTTATGCGCCGGTTTATAAAACATTGTATACCGGGTGCGCTGCTTTCGGAAGCCGGAGGAAGAGAAACGGCGAAGCTGCTGCAAAGATTAGGGCACACAAAGGTGCTGCCGAATGGACTGCGATAGGAAGCCGCTCGCATGCAAGCGCCGAAGAGAATGAAGCTTTACGGGATTACCCTGTTGTTAGCCATCTAACTGCCGGCAGCTCGCTGAAGTTCTGCAAAATTGCTGAAGGCGCTGCGCATATCTATTACCGTCACGGGCCAACAATGGAATGGGATACGGCGGCAGGACAGGCTATTGCAGAAAGCAGCGGCGCTGTTATGACAACGATTGACGGAAAACCATTCCTGTATAACAAGCCAACCCTATTGAACGGAGGTTTTATTTGCAAGGTGAGGTAAACTCAGCAGCGCTGCCAGGAAGCCTCTGCTCAAAATACTGCCCCGGAAAAACATTTCAAACAGCCAGCTAAAGCCCTGCCCCAGAGTGTATAGCTTCTACTAACCTGTTGAAACCAGTGAATGTTCATTCAATTTCCTCAAATTTGATTCCGTCTGATTTTTGGGCCTGACTAAGAAAATAAATCAGTAACAACTGCAGTAGAAGTAGCTACCTCATAATTTCTATAGTTTATATTAATTGTCCCCGATTTCATTTACAGGGGCCGGTTAGAATAAAAATACAATACACAGATGCATATCAAAGCTTTCTGCATGCGAATTCTTCCCGCCCTTAACGCTAAGAATAAACCCGTAATATCTGCTCAGCCCGCAGCAACCCGGCAGACCTGACAGGTTACTGCTTCTGCATGGCGTTTCCCCCGCTGCTGGCGCCTCTTGCCGGGCCTTGAGCAGCTTTAAACAATTGAAATTTGCTTGGCAATTCTTTTACCGGCCACATATTATTGCCCTCCTCAATATCAGCCGTTTCCCTGTAGGGATCAATACGGATAGCCGCCACCTCTTTATCCTTAATGAATACTTTGGTGAATTTTTTCTCATTCAATCGCCACACGGTTACCGGAATGCGATCGGTTTCCCTGGTGCCATCCTTATACGTCCATTCAATAACCACAGGCATTACCATGCCCCCTTTATTAGAAAAGCTGAGCTCATAAAATTGCTTACCGGCCCACTTCTCACTATTTACTTCATCTTTAACGAGCAGTGCGTCCTGCTTTTCCTGTTTCATTTTTTCATCGGCACCCTGATTGTAATAATAAAAATCGCGGAGTGTAGTATCGGAATCGGTATAAAACTGAATGCTTTTATCTTTTTTATTTCTTTGCTGCCCGATATGGGTAAAAGATTCTTTTGACAATGCCTGCGCATTCTGAGGATCATCCGATTTGTACCATTTTACACTGTCAAGCGCAATGTCCACAGGTTCGGTACCAAACCACCATCCCCTCCAAAACCAGTCTAAGTCTACTCCGCTGGCATCTTCCATCGTTCTGAACAAATCGGCAGGTGTTGGATGTTTAAAAGCCCAGCGTCGGGCATACTGCTTAAATGCATAATCGAACAATTCCCTGCCCATAATGGTTTCGCGTAAAATATTTAGCCCTGTAGCTGCTTTGGCATACGCATTCCATCCCACACTCAGCACATTATCACCCATTGTCATAATGGGCTCAAGACTGTTTTTCGGCTGTTTCATATAATCGGTTATAAGATACGCAGGACCACGGCGCGAAGGATAATTGTTATCAAACTCCTGCTCGGTAAGGAACTGGCAAAATGTATTCAATCCTTCATCCATCCACCACCATTGCCTTTCGTCGCTGTTTACGATCATGGGAAAGAAATTATGTCCCACTTCATGAATGATCACGCTGATCATCCCGTATTTAATGGCTTCGCTGTAGGTGCCGTCGGCTTCAGTACGCCCGTAGTTAAAACAGATCATCGGGTATTCCATGCCGCTGGAAGCTTCTACCGAAATAGCTACCGGATACGGATAGGGTATAGTATGTTTGGAATACGTTTTAATTGTATGGGCAACTGCTTTGGTAGAATATTTACTGTACAAATTATAGGCTTCTTTAGGATAATAGCTCATCGCCATTATTTTTTTCCCTTCAATGTTTACCTGCATGGCATCCCAGATAAACTTACGTGAAGCCGTCCATGCAAAATCCCTCACATTTTCCGCCTCGTATACCCATGTTTTCTTTTCCGCGCTTTTATCTTTCTCGTTGTTTACCGCTTCTTCTAAGGTGGCAATTTCCAAAGGCTGCTGAGCATTTTGAGCCTGCTGCCATCTTTTTAATTGTGCTGCGCTCAGAACCTGGTTATAGTTACGGCATTGCCCGGTAGCCGCCACCATATGATCGGCAGGCACCGTCATTTTTACTTTAAAATTGCCAAAGGTCAATGCAAATTCGGCTCCCCCTGCAAACTGCAGGTTCTGCCATCCCTGGAAATCAGAATATACGGCCATGCGCGGATACCATTGGCTCATGGTAAATACATAGTTACCATCACCGGGAAAAAATTCATATCCCCCGCGGCCCATTTGATAAGTGCGATCTGGAATTTTATAATTCCAGTTTAACTTAAAAACAAATTTTTGTCCGGGCTGTAAAGCAGCAGCCAGGTCAATACGCATCATGGTTTGATTGATGGTATAAGGCAATGCTTTACCCGATGATTCAACACGCGTGATCTTTATTCCATAGCTCTCCATTTTGCGCCAGGGCTCCAGGTCTGTCAGATCCCTGTCGTTCATTTGCGGCTTCATGGCAGAACGGTTGTTGCGATTGTTATCACTGCCGGCATCGTGAATGTTTTCATCCAATTGCAGCCACAAATAGCTTAAAGGATCCGGCGAATTGTTATAATAGGTTATGGTTTCCGTGCCGGTAAGACTAAGGTTGTTTTCATCCAATTCGCAACTGATGTCATAATCGGCACGTTGCTGCCAGTATTTTGAGCCCGGTGCGCCACTTGCCGTGCGGTATTCATTGGGTGTAGGCAGCAAATAGCTCAATTGCTCAAAACGGTTGCCATGATCGGAACCCGGATTACTGAGATGTTGCGCATGAGCAGCACAGCATATTACCAGCAGCACACAACCAAACAAAATTTTATTCATCACTATGTGTTTTTGTTTCTTAATGAGAAAAATAAGATCGTGGTTACAATACAGCCGCTCTTTCAACAGCCATCCATACAGCAATAGCGAAAATACCTCCTGAAATAAACAGCAGCCATTCTCTTCGCGGCGCTTTTAAAATATTTACAAATATAAATGCCACAAGCATAACAACCAGCACAATGAGCAACTGGCCAATCTCAAGTCCTATATTGAAAGCCAGCAATTGTGCAAAAATGCTTTCCTCTTTCCCCATCATGCTGCGCAGGTAATTGGAAAAACCCATGCCATGTATCAGCCCAAAGATCAGCGCCGAAGCATAACGTATATTGATTTTCTTGAAGTCGAATTGCCTTACCACTGTATTTTCTACAGCAGTAATTACAATGGTAACCGGAATTAAAAACTCTATCCACGTGCTGGGCACCAGTATTTTATTGTATATGCTTAATGCCAGTGTAGCGGAATGCCCGATGGTAAACGCGGTGATCAGTACCAATACTTTACGCCAGTCTTTCAGCAGGTAAGGCAAACAAAGCGCCGCAACAAATAAAATATGATCATACCCCCTGATATCCGTTATATGGTAAATGCCTTCCCTGAAATAAAATAAAAAATCATTCATACCGGCAAATCTCCGCGATAACAAAGAAATAGTAAAATAAATCAGACTTTTGTATTACAAAAAATACGATGCCTGATGGCTATATCTTTATACAAGTGGCTATTGTTTCTTCCTCTGTTTATAACAGGAACGCTGTTTCCAAGCAATACATACACCAGTTCTCACCCTTATTACGTGAGTGTAACAGAAATTGAGTACAGTAAATCCGGCAAAGAAATACAGGTAGCCTGTAAAATATTTACAGATGATTTTGAACAGGCTTTAAAAGCCATGTACCATACAAAAATTAACCTGTATCATCCGCAGGATAAAGCGTTATTAGATAAACAGATCACAGGATACATTCAAAAGCACCTCCATTTAAAAGCAGATAATAAAACGTTGAACCTCAATTATATAGGCTATGAAATTGAAGGTGAAGCCGCCTGGTGCTTTTTTTCGGCAGGCCATATTCCGGCAGTAAAAAATATTGAGGTTTTCAATGACCTTTTATACGAATACAAAAAGGAGCAGGTAAACATGATGCATACCAAAGTTAATGGCAACCGGAAAAGCGCAAGACTCTCTTACCCCGATACCGGTATGCAGTTCTCCTTTTAGCTAAAAGTGCACTGATAAACCCGGAAGGGGGGCTTAGCAACAAAGCAGCCCGGCAGACCTGGGAAATCGGCTTAACAGCAGAGCAGCCCCGGTAAACCTGCAAGGTCGGCTTAGCAGCAAAGCAGCCCGGCAGACCT
>CAYVEI010000174.1:0-9082 GCA_964450515.1 uncultured Terrimonas sp.
AAATAAAGATAATAAATGATCTGGATGAAAGTAATGCAGCAAAATGCTCCAAAAACGATAATAGGCCAATCAGGTCTTTCCATCATGGCGGCGAAGGTAAGAATATAGAAGGATTTGTTATTGCGGATTTATTGTAATGTGAAAATATGTTGAAAAAATTATGGCTGCATTAAAATTTGAACTACAGCAGAAGGATGCGTTATCCGGGGCAAGAACAGGTAATATCATTACCGACCATGGCAGCATACCCACGCCCATATTTATGCCCGTGGGCACCGGGGGAAGCGTAAAGGCGCTTACCCAAAGCCAGTTGAATACGGAAGTAAAGGCAAATATCATCCTGGGCAATACCTATCATTTGTACCTGCGGCCGGGCATAGAAGTGCTGGAAGAAGCAGGGGGATTGCACCGGTTTATGAACTGGCAGCAGCCACTGTTAACAGACAGCGGTGGCTACCAGGTTTTTTCACTGGCAGGCACGCGTAAAATAAACGAAGAGGGTGTAATGTTTCAAAGCCATATAGATGGCAGCAGGCATTTATTTACACCCGAAAAGGTAATAGACATACAGCGGAGCATCGGCGCCGATATTATGATGGCTTTTGATGAATGCCCGCCTTACCCCAGCGCATACGCTTATGCGCAGCAATCTATGGAGCTTACCCACCGGTGGCTGAACAGATGCTTTCAGCAGGTAGAAAAAACAAAGGGAAAATATGGTTATTCCCAAAATCTCTTTCCTATTGTGCAGGGTGGAACCTATGCTGATCTTAGAAAAGCATCCTGCGATTACATTAGCTCCAAAAATGCGGCAGGAAATGCTATTGGCGGTTTAAGCGTGGGCGAACCCGAAAATATGATGTACGATTTATGCGGCTTATGCTGTGCTAACCTGCCTGCCGGTAAGCCCCGTTACCTGATGGGCGTGGGTACCCCGTGGAATATACTGGAATGTATTGCCCTGGGGGTAGATATGTTCGATTGCGTTATGCCTACCCGCAACGGGCGTAATGCCATGCTGTTTACATCAAAAGGCATCATTAATATTGATAATAAAAAATGGGAGAAGGATTATTCACCCATTGATGATGGCATTGCCTGTGAAACCAGTAATTATTACAGTAAAGCCTACCTGCGGCATCTCATCAAATCAAAAGAAATACTCGGGCTTACCCTTGCCAGCATACACAATCTGGCTTTTTACCTTCATGTGGCTTCCGAGGCCCGCAGGCACATTGAAGCAGGTGATTTTACAAGCTGGATGAAAAGCAGCATTGAGCAGTTTAAGGTGAGGAGATGAGGTGGAGGGTGAATAGTGAGACAAAGGATCATCGGATCATCGTTAGTACGGTTAAGCTGAAAGCTGATAGCTAAAAGCTGACAGCTCAATACCCATCCGTTAATTCCGTTTCTGCTCAAACAGCCAGGGCAGCAGGGTGGGTTCGGCAAAAGCATTGATCCAGCTATCATGCTTAACGCCGGGGTATTCCGTGTATTTTACTTTAGCTCCCGCTTCTTTTAATGCGTTAACCATATTTCGCGAATTGGCCACAGGCACAACATCATCATCTGTACCGTGAAACACCCATATAGGAAAATGCTTTCCATAAAGTTTTGCGCCGGCCGGGTTACCGCCTCCGCAAATAGAAATGGCGGCGGCAAACAACCCGGGTTTGCGCCATAGCATTTCATATGTTCCAAATGCACCCATCGAAAGTCCGCCAATATAAACCTGCCTGGGATCAACAATGCCGCTGTTTATTAAAGTATCAATAAAGCTCATAACCAATTGCAGCGGACGGGTAGGAGCCACCTGCATCGGAAACTGGTATATACGCGATGAGTCTGCAGATCTGTTTCTTACCCGCACACTCCACGATGAATCGGCGGCGCATTGCGGAAAAACAACTATTGCCGGAAATTTTTCCCTGTTAACCGAATCCAGGAAAAGGTGGCTACCCCATTTTAGTTGCGCTTCATTGTCGTTGCCTCTTTCACCGGAGCCGTGTAAAAAAACAATTAAGGGATACTTTTTCCCGGCGGAAAAATGGAGCGGGGAAAGTATCCGGCAGGGCAGGGTATCATTACCCTGTAAAAAAAGCTGCCGTTCAAACAGATCGGGTTCAGGCGCCTGTGCGTTTACCAAAGAGGGGAGGGTGTAAAACAGCAAATAAACAGGGAAAAGTTTGAAACTATTGTGAATATTTTTCATAACAGAAAGATACAAAGTTCTTGTTAGAGTTTTAGTTTACTTTTGTCCATTACAAACGTTTTAACGTTCACCTCAGCCGCATGCATGAAAAAAATAGACTGGTACATATTTAAAGATTTTATTTTCACTTTCATTTATTGTATCCTGCTGTTTACGGCTATTTCGGTAGTGGTAGACATTAGCGAAAAAACAGATGATTTCGCTAAGGCCAGCCTTTCCGCCAAATACGTCGCAACACACTATTACGTAGGTTTTGTGCCGTTCATCGTTTCTTTCCTGTTTCCGCTGTTTACTTTTATTGCGGTTATATTTTTTACTTCCCGTTTGGCCAACCGTTCAGAAATTATAGCCATTTTGGCCAGTGGAACCAGTTTTAACCGCTTGTTAAAACCGTACCTGTTAGGAGGCATTTTACTGGCGGCCCTGCTTTGGTTCGGCAACCGTACATTTGTTCCCAAAGCCAACGAAATACGTACCGCCTTCGAATTAAAATATATTAAATCGCCCGGTCAGTACGGCAGCAGCAATAACATATACATGCGTATTGATTCGGTTTCGTACTGTGGTATCCGCTATTATGATACTACTTCCAAAAGCGGCAGCGGGTTTTTTATGGACAGGTTAAACGGGGTAAAGGTTGCATATAACCTGAGGGCGAACAACATTGCCTGGGAAGCGGATCAGAAGAAATGGAAACTGACAGGGGTAATAGAAAGAAAAATTAACGGGCTCAATGAAGAGGTTAAGCAGGATACGGTGCGAAGAATGGATTTTAATTTTACCCCGGATGATTTAAAGCGCGATGAGTATGTAAAAAGCCGGCTTACCACCAAAGAGCTCCGGCATATGGTAGATATGGAAAAACTAAGAGGGTCGGAAGGCATTAACGACCTGGAAGTAGAGTTATACCGCAGGGATGCTACACCTGTAACGGTTATCATACTTACTTTAATAGGCGCTGTGCTGGCTTCCCGGAGAATAAGGGGGGGCAGCGGCATGCACCTTGCCGCGGGTTTTGCCATCGCCGCATTATTTATACTGCTCGACCGCTTTTCTACCATTTTCAGCGTTAAAGGAAATCTTCCCCCCATTGTTGCGGCATGGCTGCCGAATGTATTATTTGGAATACTTACCTGGTATCTTTATCGCAAAGCACCCAAATAATTTATTTGAAACATCAGATTTTTGTGGGGTTATAAGCGTGTTTTAGCTAACTTTAGCGCTCTTGCTGCCCTGCTTATTATGCAATTGGAAAATATTCAAAACACTTTATATATGGCAACAATAAAAGAAAGGTTCAAAGCGAGAGCTGATGAGTTATCGGGAGAAATCAAAGATATTCTTAAAGAACATGGTAATAAAAAAATAGGGGAAGTTATGCTTTCTCAAATTTACCAGGGTATGCGGGGCATAACCGGGCTGGTAAGTGAAACGTCGCTGCTTGATGCCCGGGAAGGTATCCGGTTCAGGGGCTTCACTATTCCTGAATTGCAAAAAAAGCTGCCTAAAGCAACCAATGGCAATGAACCCCTTCCGGAGGGATTGTTTTACCTGATGCTAATGGGGGAGTTGCCAACAGAAGCCGATGTAAATGACATCACCAGTGCCTGGCAGCGCCGTTCCCATGTTCCCAATCATGTTTTTGATGCCATAGAAGCCCTGCCTAAATCGGCTCACCCTATGACGCAGTTTGTAGTGGCTATTATGGCCCTGCAAACTGAAAGCGTTTTCGTGCGTAAATATAGCGAGGGGCTGGGCAAAAAAGATTACTGGGATGCTGTTTATGATGATGCCATGAACCTGATCGCCCGTTTGCCCAGGGTGGCAGCGTATATTTACCGGCGTAAGTATAAAGATGAAAAGCACATACAGCCCGACGGGTTATTAGACTGGTCGGGTAATTTTGCTCATATGCTGGGCTTTGAAGACGACAGCTTCAAAGAGCTGATGCGCTTATATATGACCATTCATGCCGATCATGAGGGTGGTAATGTTTCTGCACACACTACGCACCTGGTAGGTTCGGCATTAAGCGACCCTTACCTGAGCCTGGCAGCGGGCATGAACGGACTGGCAGGTCCCCTGCACGGACTGGCTAACCAGGAAGTAATTAAATGGATATATGAAATGCGCGAAGAGCTGGGTGTTGAATTGCCTTCCAAAACCCAGGTGGAAAAATATGTAAAAAAAACGCTTAAAGAAGGGAAGGTGGTACCCGGTTACGGGCATGCCGTATTGCGCAAAACCGATCCGCGGTTTTCGGCTCAAATGGAGTTTGGTAAAAAACATATGTCAAACGATCCGCTGGTTAATACGGTGTGGCAGATATATGAAGTGGTACCCGGTGTATTAAAATCGCTGGGCAAGGTAAAAAACCCATGGCCAAATGTTGATGCGCACAGCGGCGCCCTGCTGGTGCATTACGGACTGGTGGAATACGAATTTTATACCGTGCTGTTTGGGGTAAGCCGTTCCTTAGGCGTGCTGGCCAATTTGTGCTGGGACAGAGCGTTGGGACTTCCGATTGAGCGTCCCAAATCGGTTACCACGGCATTAGTAAAAGACTGGCTGGAAGGGAAAGGTGAAATATGGGGCGATTAATGCAAAAGGTATTGCGGTTATTAAAGTACCAACCAGGCGGTTCACTGTCTGGTTTTTTATTTTGACGGAACCGCCCGGCGCTCTATATTTGCACTCCTGTAAAAGAAGAAAAAACGGGGGTTTAGCTCAGTTGGCTAGAGTATTTGCATGGCATGCAAAGGGTCACCGGTTCGAATCCGGTAACCTCCACCACACCAATGAAGGCTCGTAGTAATACGAGTCTTTTTTTGTTCATCCCATTTGTGGTATACATTTTACATACGTTGCAACAGGATATTCATCTTGAGCCATTGCGGGCAGCCAGACCCCGGCGGAACATGGAAGGAGGGCTCACCCTACGCGTGATAGTCAGGCTGTAAAGGCCCATGGCGATAGCCAAAGCTTACACACAAACCAAAGCTTGCAAAAGAGCCCATTTTTTGCCAACATTTCTTTATTGATAGCAAATTTCATTCGGAAAATTTGTTTTCTCCGCTTGCTAAAAAAATTCAGGGAGGTGTAATGTTCTTCGGATTTAACCACTAAATAAGGAAAGAACAGCATTATGAAAAAATTAATCTTACTTATCGTCCTGATTCCTTGCCTAATGCAAGCGCAGGATATCACAGGAAAATGGAACGGAATACTTAGTGTGCAGGGAATGGAACTCAGGTTGGTATTTCATATCTCCGGAGGAGATTCAACGTATGATGCTAAAATGGATAGCCCTGACCAAAAAGCTTTTGGAATTCCGGCAAGTGCAACAAATTTTAAAAATTCAACTTTAACTATTGAAATAGCCAAAGCAGGGGTTCGGTATCAGGGGCAGTATGGACCAAATGGCATAGAAGGAACTTTTTATCAGTCAGGGCAGTCCTTCCCGCTCAACCTTACCAGAAATCTGATTGAAAAGAAGGTGCTTTTTAGACCGCAGGAACCTAAGGAGCCATACCCATACTTCAGTGAGGAGGTGAGGTTTCCCAGCGAAGGAGGTAAAGTAGCGTTGGCGGGAACCCTGACATTGCCCGATGGCAGGAAAAAATTTCCTGCGGCTATTTTGATAACAGGATCCGGGCCTCAGAACAGGGATGAAGAATTTATGACGCATAAGCCATTTCTGGTATTGGCCGATCACTTGACAAAAAACGGGATCGCTGTTCTTCGTTATGATGACAGGGGCTTTGCTCAGTCAACCGGAAACCATGGGCGTGCTACTTCTGCCGATTTCGCTAATGATGTGAGAGCCGCCATCGCCTATCTTAAAACAAGAAAGGAGATTGACAAAGGGCACATCGGACTGATCGGACACAGCGAGGGAGGATTAATTGCTCCTATAGTGGCTACCGATACCGAAGTAGCATTCATCGTACTATTAGCAGCACCCGGGGTTACAGGTAGCCAGATACTGCTCAAACAAGTAGAGTCGGTCAGCCGATCTCAAGGAATGGATGAAGAGAGCGTTCAAAGAGAATTGAGAATAAGTCGGGGTATTTTTGAGTTATTTAGTCAATATGGAGAAGATGAATCATTTGAAACCAGGCTGAAAGGATATCTAAATGATGTGATATCAGATAATAATATTCTTCCCGGAGGAATGGATGAAGAGGAATTCATTAAAATGCAGGTTTCGCAATTTAGAAAACCCTGGATGAGGTACTTTTTAAAGTACGATCCGGTGAATTCATTGAAAAGTATAAAATGCCCCGTGCTTGCACTTAATGGAGGAAAAGATGTGCAGGTGGCGCCAGAAAATTTGGTAGTAATAGAAAAAGCCATCAGGCTCGGAGGGAATGACAATGTAACGGTCAAAGAATTTCCAGACATGAATCATTTATTCCAAACCTGCAAAACGGGGGCAATGGACGAATACGCAACCATCGAACAAACAATAGACCCGTTAGTGCTTGAGGAAATTTCTGGTTGGGTGCTAAAACAAACAAAGTGAGCAAACATTTTTACCAGACATCGGTTTTACCCTTTGCAGCAATCATCATCAAGATCTGCAGGGCATACACCAATTCGCAGGAAGATTTTGAGGACTACTACCAGGAGGTTTGTCTGCAAATTTGGAGAAGCAAAGATAATTTTCGCGAGCAATGCGAATGGTCAACATGGGTTTATCGTATTTCTCTAAACGTGTGCCTGACGCTACTGAAAAAAAAGAAAAGTAATGGACAAACGTATTTCACTTCGGATGTTTTACCTGATGTGATAATAATTGAAAACAGGGCATTTGAAGACGAGCCGCTGAACCAATTATATGTTGCAATCAAACACCTGTCGGAAGTGGATAGGGCATTGATTCTCCTGTATCTGGAAGAAAAATCTTATCAGGAAATTGCCGGTATCCTTGGCACCAATGCGAACAACATAGGTGTCCGTGTGAACAGAATTAAAGAACGTTTAAAAAAAATACTCGATGAAAAATTCAATTGAAGCAATTTGGAAAGAAGGCTTTTTGAATGAAAAGAGCTTAGTTGTTCCGAAAATTAATAACCTCTACGATCAAAAATCAAAGCACCTGGTTAACAAGATGAAAAGGATGTTCAGGATCAACTTTATTGTTATTATCATAATGGCAGTTGTTTTTCCCATTATACATTATTTCCTCGATGCCATTTGGCAGGGAACCGCGGCATCTGTACTGCTTCTTCTTACGGCATGGTACATCAAACGCCAATTGCAAGGAATCAAAACATTGGATCAGGGAGCAACCAGTTTTGACTATCTCAGGTCGTTTGATCAATGGCTTAAAGATATCCTCATGAGAAGTGAAAAAATAGTACGTTTTTATTACCCGCTCTGTTTTCTGATTGCCATAAGTACGGTATGGTCTGCATGGAATAAACAAGGGATGACCTTGAAAATACATCAAAAATTCCCGGACTCCGTATTTATTGGGGATATTCCATTATTCGCAGGAATCATCGTGGCAGTGACTACCCTGCTGATATTCTATTTTTCAGACAAAATCTACAAATGGGATGTGCGTTTGATGTATGGAAGTGTGTTCGGCAAACTGAAAGAAACAATTGCCGAGATGGAAAAGTTGAAACAGGAATTGTAAAACGCTAAAATTGAGTCTTAACAAACTTGCGGTGAGTGAACAGTGAATCGTTCCCAAACCTGTACTACACTTATACTTTGCCATTATGTGCAGCCAAAGCACATTCCACCAAATTAAAATGACTATGGCAGAGTATCATGCAAAATCAAACAACTCTTTATCTTTTGATGTGACAAAAGACGACAAATTAATTGGGAAACTTTCCAGTAAAGAAATATTATTGATGAATTCATTACACTGTGCAAATTATTATATGTTAATAATGATGGCTGCAATAGTTCCAGGGGCGTGAACGTAAATGAATATTGGCTGCACACACATAAGCAGTTGATGAAATTGCCCACGCATCAGGTGTAAGCACATTTGCAATTCGCAGAGAGCCACCCACAAACCTAAAATTGAGTTAGCGCAGGGGTTTTCATCGGGAGTCATTGCTGGCAGCCATGAGCCCTCTCCGCCGAATATTTGCGCGCGGGCTCACCCTACACGCGAAAGCCCGGTTGTGAAGACTCCATCGCGACAAATAGGTTACCTTCGCGTCCTCAAATAAATTTTATGTACTGGACATTAGAATTAGCAAGGCACCTTGACGATGCGCCCTGGCCGGCAACAAAAGATGAATTAATAGATTATACGATCCGTTCCGGCTCTCCCGTGGAAGTGATAGAGAATATTCAGACACTGGAAAGTGAAGATGATTCTTATGTATATGAATCAATGGAAGAAATTTGGCCGGATTATCCCACGCAGGCAGATTTTTTATTTAACCAGGATGAATATTAATTTTAATATCTCTGTTAATAAAAAAATCAAATAGAGTCGGGCCAGGGTCTTCATAAAAAGCCATTGCTGGTAGCCATGAGACCCCTACGCTGAACATCCGATGGGGGCTCACCCCACACGCAATAGCTTTTGGTGCTGCTACGAAATAACTGATAGCACCTCTTTCCTGAACGCTGCCGCGGCAGGTTGCTATTACAGTCCCAACATTTTTCAATTTTTAGAAATAAATGAATAAGTTTAGTAACCGTTTCAGTCTGCACCCTGTATGTATATGTAAGCTTCCCCAATATTCAACCCATCGAACTGCGTGTATATAATTTTCATGGATAAGATTGAACCGTAATATTTATGTATACTGCTATGGGAACTGTGTTCGTTGAAGCAAACCGTTTGTAAACGCTTCTAAGCGTTTACAAACGGTTATAAGTACTTAAAAATAA
>CAYVEI010000175.1:0-9019 GCA_964450515.1 uncultured Terrimonas sp.
TGTAAATTATTCGCAATAAAAAAAGACTTCGCCCGGATATCATACCGGGCGGAGTTTTTTGTTTTTCTGTTGGCATGACAAATATTTTAAAACTCGTTTATCGAAAACATACAGGTGCCCCTGAAGTTAAGTGGTAATGATTGTTTATTTTAAAAGGATAAGCATTTTAAAGTTGAATTAATTTTTTCTTTTTTACTTTTCGGGACCGATTATTGTGAAGCAGTTTGAAGTGCTTTAAGTTTTACGGGAGTGTGTTAAATAAATGTTTATAATTATATTTTTATGGGTTATAATATATTGATTATAAATATTTAAAAAAAATGCCTCCTATTTTGTCCGAAAATACCATCATCGTTTCTTTTACAGTTAATGTTTAAACATTAAATTTGCATTCAAATTTAAAAAAACCAAAATGAAAAAAGTATTTTTCTATCTTTCTGTTGCCGTACTGGCAGCAAGTTGCGTAAGCAATCCAGAGGGTGATAAAGCCGAAACCAAAGATGCAGTAGCTGCTGCAGGTGTGGCCGAAGGTGATAAGCTGGCAGTAGATCCCGCAGGTTCTTCTATTACCTGGCTGGGTAAAAAAGTAAGCGGTCAGCATACCGGTACCATTAACCTTCACAGCGGCGAGCTGATCCTGAATGAAGGTAAATTAGCGGGCGGTTCTTTTACTATTGATATGGCTTCTCTTGATAATAAAGATCTTACCGATCCTGAATACAAAGGGAAATTAGAGAATCACCTGAAATCGGATGATTTTTTTGCAGTGGAAAAATTCCCGACCAGCAAGTTTGAAATTACGGAAGTAAAGGAGCTGGAAAATGGTAAAATAGCTGTTTCCGGCAATCTTACCCTTCGTGATGCTACTAAAAATATTACTTACGAAGCAGATGTAATAGAAAGCAGCGCCTCAAAGTTTGCGGCTAAAGCCGATTTTAATATTAATCGTAAAGACTGGGGCGTAGCTTATGAAGGAATGAAAGACGACCTCATCAGCGATGAGATCAACTTTAAAATTAACCTGGTAGCCGGACAATAAGACGTTCACCACCTCTTTATATTTTCCCCGTTGCATACAGGCAACGGGGATTTTTGTTATACACTTTCAATTACCCTGCGCAGCTTTTCCCTCACCTGCGCGGCCGTGTGGACAAGTGCATCATTCTTTACCGCCATCATGGATGCAACCGGGTCTATCGCGCTTACTTCAACTTTGCCGTTCCCGTGCTCCTGCACAATAACGTTGCAGGGCAGCATAGTGCCGATCGTGGCTTCGGCCAGCAGCGCCTGGTGTGCAAAATGCGGATTGCACGCCCCCAGAATTTTATATTTCCTGAAATCCACGTCCAGCTTCTTCTTTAGCGTTTCTTTTACATCAATTTCGGTAAGAATGCCGAAGCCTTCTTTCTTCAGTTCTTCTGTAACGCTGGAAACAGTGGTATCAAAATCATCAGTAACGGTTTTAGAAAAATAGTAGCTCATTTTGTTTATGGTTTTAGGTAAAAGACTATTTTACAGCAAAGATCAGCTAATGCCATTTGCCGTGCTGTTACTTATGTTACATTCGGAACAAATAACATAACTTGTAAAGGCTCATTCGTTGTTGGTGAAGCCAATACAAAAGAATCTACTCACAACACCAACAACAGCGTTAATATATGTAAGCCAATGAAAACGGGTATTATAATTCTTTTGTTAACCTGCATGCAGGCTTTTGTCTGTGCTCAACCGGATACTGTAAAAGTAGCTTTCGTAAGCTATGATAATAATCGTTTTGAATATTTTTACTACCCGGGTGTTCCGTTAAAAATTGAAGTAGAAAGGAAATCGGTAATCAGGTACTTTTACATTGGCATACTGCCTATGAAGCAAAAAAATGCTTTTCCGTGCTTTTTTCAAAGCGCCCGGTTTTTTCTGTTACCCGGATGCGAAAAACAACTCCCGGTATTTTGCTTACATCCTCATCTTTGAAGGGCCACTGGGAGGTAAGATGCATGGTTTCGCTGCTGATCAGCGGTAATTTCCTGTCTGTAAGCTTTTGAAGCGCCTGGGTTCTTTCCGGCTCATGAGGCAGCTCTTCAAATTCTCCCCATAAAACAGCACTCTGCCAGTTCGAAAGGTCTTTTGTATCATCTACCTGGAAGCAAACCTTTGGATTTTTTCGCATGATATCCACTTTCATGCCTTCGGAGGTAAGGGCATAAATATAGGTACCATCGTAGGCGTAACTAATCGGTACCACATAAGTTATGTTTTTGGCATGACAGCCTATTCTGCCCACCAGTTGCAGTTGCAAAAGGGTTTCTATATCATCTGTGCTTAATTTTCCAAACATGATTTGCTTTTTTCAAAGGTAAACATTGTTTTACGGTAAAGGAGCTGACAAAGGTCAGCTAACCGTAAGCAGCATACTGATAATAGTCAATTTCTTTTATACTGATTAAACTCATGGTTCGTAGTGATGCGGGTTCTTTTCTGGCGCCTGACTTACCAATATATTTGACCGTAAAACCCGATCATGTATTTGCATATTTCCTCGAAGTTCCCGATCAGTGATGTACAAAAGGCATTCAGCAATACATTTCCCTATTTGAAAATTGAGTTTTTCAAAAACCAGGGGATTCACCACCTGTTGCCCGGCGACCGCAGCATGGTGGAAGCTCAGCAAAAGATCAGGGAAGGAAGCATAGAAATTACAGGAGATATGAAGGTGAGGGAGCTGGAACAGGCGCTTGATACCCTGTTTCCCCTGCATGCCCAGGTTTTCAGGCGCTCGGGAAATATATGGCTGGAAACCACTATGACCGACGACTGGACCCTTGCACACCAAAATGAGCATGGCAGGGAAATTTCAGCGCCGGATAAGAAAAAGGACAAGATACAGGATGATTATGACCTTAGCCGGAATGATGATTAATACAGCAGGTTGCTGAGCTTCTCGGGATGCGACACGATGATCTTGCCTTCCTTAATTTCAATGATCTTTTCCGATTTAAAATCGCTTAAGGTTCTGATCAGCGATTCTGTAGCAGTGCCTACATACTGGGCAATATCCTCCCTTGATATTTCTATGCGTTTTGAAGGTCCGCCGGCATTAAATTTATTGTGAATATCTACCAGCGCTTTTGCTATGCGTTTGCGCAATGAGCTGTATGCCAGGTTAAGCAGCCGTTCTTCTTTTTCCTTTACATTTTGTGTAATGAGGTGAATGAACTTTGCTGCTACGGAAATATCGTTATATATCATTTTCTGAAAATCCTCCCTGGGCAGTTGCAAAATATCAGCCTCCTCCAGTATAATAGCGCTGTCTTCGTAATTTTTATCTTCAATAATAGGAGCGTAGCCTATAAAATCTCCCTCGCTGAACAGGTCGGTAATATATTCTTTGCCATCTTCATGGGTTCTGAAGCCCTTCACCTTTCCTTTTACAATATAATACAGGAACCGGGGCCGCTTTTCTTCCTGGTAAAGAAATTGTTTTTTGTTATAAGGTACTACATCGTACTGGTTGGTGAGCTTTTGTATGAGCCCCGAATCATTCACATCTTTCATGAACTGCGTAATACCCTGAGCGCCCTGCTCATATTTTTGCGACAGGATTTCCCGTTTTTTAAGCCGTACTTCCACGGCATTCAGCAGTTCAATTTCTTCAAATGGTTTGGTAATGTAATCATCTGCTCCCATTTCCATGCCTTTGCGCAGGTCTGATCTTTCGGTTTTTGCCGTTAAAAAAATGAAGGGAATATTGCGGGTATCCGGATTTCTTTGCAACAGGTGCAGTACGCCGTAGCCGTCTAATTCGGGCATCATAATATCGCAGATAATAATATCCGGCTTTTCCCGCAAGGCCGTTTCAACACCTTTTTTCCCGTTTTCGGCGGTCAGGCTCGTATAGCCTGCAAGCTCCAGTATTTCCGCGGTATTATCACGAATGTCTGCATTGTCGTCAATAACTAAAACTGATGGCATGATTTATTGTTTTTATTGAACAGCAGGGATGGTAACGGTAACCGTGGTTCCCCTGCCTAAAGCGCTTTTTATTTGAATGGTTCCCTTTAAAAGGTCTGCGTATCTTTTTATAATATGGAGACCTAAGCCTGTTCCCTGTATATTAACGGCATTTCTGCCCCTGAAAAAGCTCGAAAATAATTGTTCCTGGTCTTCTTCGGCAATGCCAATACCCCTGTCGGCAATGCTGATCTCAAACAGCGATGACGAGGATTTGCTCCGGATATCAATTAAGGTGTTTTCCCCGGAGAATTTAATGGCGTTGGCCAGCAGGTTAATGATAATATTTTTGAGGAGCCGCTTATCGGAGAAGATAACCGGGTTGCCTTCACAGGAAAAAACGATCTGCTGTCCTGCTTTTTCCTGGGGCTTCATTTCTTCCAGCACTTCTTCCATGAATTCTTCTATGTTAAATGCCACGGGATGGGTTTCTACCTTACCTTCTTCGAGCTTTCCGAGGGAAAGAAAATCATCGAGGATGTCGTTTAGATTTCTTACGGCATTTTTTATTTTTTCAACATGGCGGTCTCTTTTATCCTGCTCAGCGGTAGTAGTATATTTAGAAAGTAAGGAAGCCGAAGAAAGCACGGTGCTCAGCGGTGTACGGAACTCATGCGAGGCTATAGAAACAAACCGGCTTTTAATTTCACTGAGCTGCTTCTCTTTATCCAGGGCATCGTGCAGCTCTTTCTGCGATTGTTCCAGCTTTTGCAGTGCTTCTTTTAATATCAGTGTTCTTTCTTCTACCTTTACTTCAAGCTGTGTATTGAGCTTACGCATGTCCTTGGTCATTTTTTCCAGCTCCACCTGTTGCTGCAGCATATTCTGCTCTATACTTTTCCTATGCGTAATATCTACAATAAAAGCCGTTACAAACAGTTCATCTTCTCTTTTATAAAAGCTCAGGCTTACCTCTACCGGAATTTCCGATCCGTCGCTTCTGCTGCCGTAAAGGTCTCTTCCCGACCCCATTACCCGGTTTTGAGGATGATGATAAAATCCGTGGCGCTGTTCCGAATGAAGCGAGTGGAAGCGTTGGGGTATCAGCATTTCAATAGGCTTCCCAATTACCTCCGGCGCATTATATTTAAACATGCGTTCCGCGGCGGGATTAATTAATGTAATATCTCCCTTACCATTGGTAAGTATAATGCCTTCCGTTGCATGTTCAAATAAAGACACCAGGTGTGCCGTATCCAGGTCCATCATATGATTCTTATTTCCGGCGTTTGCCTGATCAATTGACCGTACCGTGATAAATCAGGGCAATACTTTTTTATATTCCACCAGAGGAATATTCGTCAAAATAAAACAATTAAGGCAAGCAGCAAGCATTTTATACTTAATCTTTCTGGCTCATGAGCTCTGTTTCCATGATAAGTACCCGCGGGTAAAGCATATTATTTTCAAGGTGTATATGATGAACGATATCATTGTCTAATTCCTGCAGCTTCAGCAGGGTTACGGTATGCGTAATACAGGCGTTTTCGGGCGGGGCGTAATTATGGGTAAGTTCGCGCATTTGCCTGATCAGCGTTTCTACTGTTTTTTGTTCCTGCAGCATTACCTGCTCAACCGGTTTGCGCAGTGTACGCACCAGCAGGGCGGCATAAGATTCTTTGTTGAGGTAAGCCCTTGTTACCTGGCGGATATAGGGAAAGATGGTTTCTTCTTCCTGTTGCTGCCGGGGTGCTACAATGCCGGAAAAAGTTTCAAAAATATCGCGGAGCTCCGGCAGGTAGGCATATTGGGCAGCATGTTTTTTTGTAAGATGTTCGAGGTAAGCCGCCGTTTCGGGTATGGTTTTTTCAAGGTAACGGTGATGCACATGTATAATATAATCGGCCAGGAAATCCGGTTTCCAGGTATGGTATTCATGGGCGGCATGTGAAGTAATGCTGCATGTTGCGGCTTCCAGTTCCTGCAGCACTTCGGCTATTGCCAGGCCTTTATTGGCACAAATTATTTCCAGGGGGAACTTTCCCCCGCAGCAAAAGTCAATATCGTATTTTTTAAATACGCCGGCCGTACGGTAATCGCTTTTAACAATATCCGAAACGCACGCGCCTGCCTCCATTCGTTTAATTCCTTCAAGCATATTTCACCCGGATATCCATGTTTTTGTAATGCGGTTTCGTAAAAATATCATCTCCCCCAAAGGAGTAACCTGATCATTATCATATGTTTTCATGATCCTTGACAGGTAAGCGCCTTATTATGCACGTTTGTAACAAATTTTAGCAGGCATTGAAAAAGTTGATCTGGCAGTTGTTATCCGGAACATGGTGTTAAGCCCATCAAATGATGTCTGTATATTATCGCGAGACGTGAAACGTGAAAGTTCATTTCACGTTTCACCAGCTGGTAAAGATGGCGTATACCAATTTATTTCCGGCCGATGATGCCTTTTCGCTTCGCCCATTTCCATATTTCAAACCATAATACGGAAACGGCGGCGGCAGCGCTGCAGATCAGTAATTCTACCGGAGAAAGCGGTATGAGCTTAAAGAATGTGGCTACCGGAGGAAGATAGAGCATAACCATTAGCAACAGGATAGTGGCTGAAATGATATACACCATGAGTGGATTGCGGTTACGCATTTCAGATAGCAGCGAATAGTAAAAAGAGCGGTTGCACAGGGTAAGGAAAATATTGGCAAGTACCAGCGTAGTAAAAACCAGGCTTCTTACACCAGATTCATCATAGCCGTTTTGTACGCCATGCCGGTACATGAATAATACGCCGGCTGTAATAACCAGCCCCTGGATGATGCTGATAGCCATTTCGTTCAGCGATAAAAAAGTAGCGGTAAACGGGCGGGGAGGAACATGCATCGCGTTTTGCTCCATGGGCTCATTTTCATATACCACCGAACAGGTAGGTCCCATGATCAGCTCCAGGAAAATAACATGTACGGGTGTAAATATGGCCGGGTATACCCATCCCAGGAAAAGGGGTAATGATACGGTGAGTATAATAGGTATGTGAATAGATATGATGTATTGCACGGCTTTTTTAATATTGGTATAAATCCTGCGGCCGATGGCTATGGCATCCACCATCCCCAGCAAATCGTCGTTGGAAAGGATAAGCGCGGCCGCCTGTTTGGCTATTTCCGTTCCTTTATTGCCCATGGCGATACCTATATGAGCCGCTTTTAAAGCGGGCGCGTCATTTACCCCATCGCCTGTCATGGCTACAATTTGCCGGTTGTTTTTTAAAGCATTTACGGCAGCCAGCTTGGCTTCGGGAAACATGCGGGTAAATATGTTGATGTTCATCAGCTTTTCCTGCATTCCGGTTTGGGTGAGTTGTAATAATTGCGCTCCGCTCATAGATGATCCGGCGTTTTTTAAGCCCGCCTGCTGTGCTATAGCCCTTGTGGTAACTTCATTATCGCCTGTAATAATTTTAACGGCGATACCTGCCTGGTAAAATTGTTCCAATACGGATCTGATATTGGGCTTTGGGGGGTCGTAAAAGGCCACAAATCCCAGCAATTGAAAGGGTAGTTGCTGCTGTGTTGCCGGAAAATTGTTATCCTCAAAAGAAGAAGATGCCACACCCAGCACACGATAGCCCTTTTCCGCCAGTGCGTTTACCTGTTGCAGCATGGCTGTGCTTTCCGCTTCGGTAAGCCTGCTTACGGCTATAATGGCTTCGGGCGCTCCCTTGGCCGCCACTATACGTTTGCCTGCCTGGTTTTCAAACAGGTGTGTCATCATGGGCGGTGTACCTTCCAGCGGGTATTCGTGTAGCATGGTATATTCACTGCGCTCATCATGGAGAACACTGCTTTCGTAGGCTTTATGAAGTGCTTTTTCCATCGGGTCAAAAGGCACGGGTTCGCTTGCCCACATGGCATATTGTATAACTAACCCCCCGGTTTCGTCGTATCCTTTATCGTTTTCATACAAGCTGTGGCTGGCACAGGCGTAAACTGCCCGGAGGCTCATTTGGTTTTGGGTGATGGTGCCCGTTTTATCGAGACATATAACCGTAGCGCTGCCCAGGGTTTCCACTATCCGTATTTTTTTTACGATGATGCCCAACTGCATCAGCCGCCAGGAGCCCAGCGCCATAAAAGTGGTAAAGGCAACGGGTATCTCTTCGGGTAAAACGCTCATGGCAAGGGTAAGCCCTTTTAAGAGGCTGTCGGTTAAGCTGCGGCTTTCCCAATAGTTTACCAGCCATACTAATAAAAAAACAATAATACCGGCTATTGCCATGCCCTTTATAAATTTTTCAATTTGCCGTTGCAGGGGTGTGGCTTCTTCCCGAATACCCGATATAGATTCTCCGATTTGCCCGATTTTAGTTTGCTTGCCGGTTTGCACTACTTCGCATATGGCAAGTCCTGATACCACCAAAGTGCCGCTGTATACCATGTCATCTTTTGCACCGGCAGATTTAAATACGGAGTAAGCCTCGCCGGTGAGCATAGATTCATTAACGGAAAAGTCGTTGCTGCGTACAATTTTTCCATCCGCATTAATGGTATCGCCTTCTGCCACCAGCAGCATATCACCAATTACGATATCGCGGGTGGGAATGCTGATCATGCGGCTGTCCCTGATCACTTTGCTCCGGGGCTGATTGATCTTTTCCAATGCTTCCAGCGCCCGGCGGCTGCGGTTATCCTGGTAAAATGAAATGCCTGAAACAATAATAATGGCGGCCAGCATAAAATAGGCCTCGCCATATTCTCCGAGGAAAAGATAAATGATGGTTACCGCTATTAACAGCAAAAGCATGGGCTCTTTCAGCATTTCAAATAATATCCGCCACCATGCCCTGGCATGGGGCGTTACCTGGTGGTTGGCGCCATACTGTTTTCGTGCCGCTTCCACCTGGGCCGCATTCAGTCCTGTTATGGATCCGGGTATATTGAGCTTAGCCGGCATGCTGTTTTTTGCACAATGTTAAGCATGTAAAATGTATATAGGAAACTATTGTTAAGTGTAGCGAATTACCTGACTGTCACTACTGCTATGGTCATAATAAAAGGAC
>CAYVEI010000176.1:0-9013 GCA_964450515.1 uncultured Terrimonas sp.
ACAGCGTGCCCGTAAATATTCATGAAACCAATGAAGCCTATCACCTTGAGCTCAATGCACCCGGATTGAAAAAAGAAGACATCAAACTTAAAGTTGAAAATGGTTTACTGACCATTTCCTATGAGCAAAAAGAAGAAACCAAAAGCGAAGATTACAAAACAGTGCGCAGGGAATTTAGATACAACAGTTTTAAACGGAGTTTTACCTTAAGTGAAAAAATTGATTCGGACCATATCCAGGGTAAATATGAAGAAGGCATATTAAAAGTATTGTTACCCAAGAAGGCAGAAGCCCAGGCTGTTACCAAACAGATAGATATTCAGTAAAATATAGTTTCAATTTTTTCAGGCAGATTATAAGGTACGCGTTGGTTTTGAAGCAGGCTGGCTCTAAAGAGCCAGCCTTTTTTGAAAACATTAACATTCAGGCGTTTATTATATCGCGGCCCTGTGCGATTATGCACTGTACTTTGAGTGATGTATGAAATAAAGCATTAAATTTGCGCTACTTAATTTTTTAACCCTCTAAAAAACCAGCAAATTGATCAATAATAAGTTTGCGTTCATCTTGGTTTTATTGATAGGTTTTGTTCTCCCGTCATTTTCACAGGTAATAGATTCGCTGAAAACAGACACGGCTAAATCCGATACTATTTTTCGCACTATTCCCCAGGAAGATTCGGTACTGAGGATAAGGAACCTGAACCCTTATATTACCCTGCATGTGGATTCCACCCTGCAATATAAGCTGGATATAAACAAAGATCAGTCGCAGTATTACTGGTTCCTGAAAAATTCTCCGGTGGGGCTGAAGATTGAGCGAAACAGCGGGCTCTTAACGTTCAAAGCTGAAAAAGCATTCTTTCTTTCCGGCAGGCTTAAGTACGACCTGGATTACAAGGTAGATCTGGGCGTGCAGAACTTAGATGACCCTAAAGATAAAATAGACACTTCTTTTACTTTGCTGTTTTTTAATACAGAGATTATTCCTTCTAAAATAAAACCGAGCGTTAACAACATATTGTATGTAGATGAGGGCGACAGTGTTAGCTTTAAAGTGCAGTGTGAAGACGGGAATTTCCCTATCGAAAATATTACGATGACCAGTAATTACCCGGTTAAAACCATTGGAACCGTAACCAAATGCGGAGATGATTTTAAATGGTCGCCGCCCTTTGGTTTTGTTAAGCCATCCGACAAAGACAAGCAAAAAGAGGTAATTGTTAATTTTGTGGGCGCCAATAAGTTTAATGTGCGGGATACGGCCACCATCCGGATCGTAGTGAAAGAAAATATCAATTACCCGCAAAAGGTACTCGAATACAATGAGATCGTAAGAAGCATCCAGTCCTATTCTAACCGCCTGAAAGCCACTTTTATGGAGTTGGATAAAAAGATAAAATCAACCCGCGGCGCCCGCACTACCTTTGATCTTACCTCAGCGGCTTCTTCGCTGGGAGGAACCGTATTTTCATCTTTACCAACAGACGGACAAAAAACGGCCGGTAAAATATTACCCAGTGTTGGCGTGGCAATGGTGCCGGTAAAAGAATCGGTATCGCCTGTTAAAAAAGAGGAACAAAATTCTGCAACACTTGTACGCAACAGCATTAAGCGCTTAGACTACCTGCTCCAGAATAACGTGCTGGTAGGTGAAAAAGACCCGGAACTGATTAATAAAAGCCAAAAGCTGAGGGAGGAATTAAAGCAGATCCAGTTACAATTGATAGAAGTTCCTGTTGTTGAATTTGGCGATTCACCTGAAGAGCTGGATAAGTATTTTAACAATCCTAAAGTTGCCAAGAAATACCGCATGAGAAAATCATAGCATGTGGGGTATCAGGTATCAGCAGTCAGGTATCAGGTGAATACTACTAACGATAGGATGAATATTTAAATGGTGAGATGTCAGTTGAAGGATTTGAAATTTGAAATTTAATACCTGCCCGTCCCGGCAGGCGGGTTTGAGATTGCATTCCGCTTCGGATTGCTTAGTTTACAGTTTATTGTTTGTGGTTTATGGTTGCCACATCCGCTTCGGATTTCGAGCTTTCTGCTTCGGATTTATCAGCTATCAGGATGTAAGCTTCAAGGTAACTATAAACCATAAACGATCAAGCTACAAACTTTAATTCAGCTTCACCTCCAATACTTTAGGCCACAGCTTGCCGGTAACAAACATCCGGCTGGTTGCAGCATCCCATGCCACACCATTCAGTACAGCGCCTTCCTGCACGGCTTCTTTATCATAGTTAATATTAGCGAACCTTTTAAGCGCATCTGTAAAATCAAGTATGCCTGCCACCCATCCTGAAGCAGGATCTATTTTAAGAATATAGTTTGTTTCCCATTGATTCGCATATACATAACCGTTTATATATTCCAGCTCATTGAGATTGTTTACCGGGCCAAGGTGGTTGTATACCGATACGGTTTTCACCAGCTTAAAATCGCCGGGATGAACGAAATATAATTTATCTGTGCCGTCGCTTATGATCAGGTGAGTACTATCGTGCGTAAGCCCCCAGCCTTCCCTGTTCCAGTATACTGTTCTTACCTTTTTTAAATCCTTAAGACTATACACCAGCACAATATGATCCTGCCAGGTTAACTGGTAAAGCGTGTCGTTTAAGATAGTAATGCCCTCTCCAAACAGCTCAGGGGCTATATCAATCTTTTTTTGAATGACCCCGGTTTTATAATCTACCATACGCAGGGTGGAAGCTTTTTTTTGTCCTGTACCCTCATACAAATGATCGTTAAAAAACACAAGCCCCTGCGTAAACGCCGTTGTATCGTGGGGATAGATATTCTGCAAAGTATAACTTACAGGCGAAGGCGGCGGGATATTGTTTACAGGTATATTTGCTCCGGATCCGGAGGAATTGCTATTATTACACGACCAGAACAAAGCCATGCAAAAAACAAAAAGGGGTATTTTTTTTATCATATCGTAAACAATTGCCGCAAAAATAAAGTTTTGAGCATGATGTATGGTTGTTAAACCGCATTTTTAACCGTCAATTATGAGCCGGCCATCGAAAACCGTTACGGTAAGTTGTATATGCTCCAAATATTGGATTACTTTGCTTCATAGCGTACGCTCCAACTACAGGCTAAGCCTGATCCAATTCCTCCTGATTTCCTTCTGATCTGTAATCCTCTGTAAAAACCGAAAGATACGGTTAAGAATAGTCCTTTACTCTTACCGGTACGGCTATTGTGTTTAAATTTAATATCGCATTGAAAAGCTGATCATAAAAAATCAGCTCATGAAATTTTTTCTGTTTACCCTCATCGTTTGTTGCAGTTCCCTGCTGGTTAGCGGCCAGCGCAACTGTGCAACAAACGAATACTGGCAAAGCCAGTTGAATAACAACCCGGCCTTACGGCTGCGGTATAATCAAATGGAGAATGCAGCAAAGCTCCGGCTTTTTGTTTCAAAAAAAGAGCAGGGCGCCGGCGTGGCAGATATGCCCGTTATTACCATCCCTGTGGTAATACACATCTTATATAATACCCCGGCGCAAAACATCAGTGACGCTCAGATACTGTCGCAACTGAATATATTAAATAACGATTTCCGGAAACGCAATAATGATACAGCACAGATCCCGCCTGCATTTGCTTCTTTCGCCACCGATTGCAATATACAGTTTGAACTGGCAAAAACCGACCCCGAAGGCCGGGCTACAACAGGGATCGTTCGAAAAAGAACCGACCGCTTATCCTGGCAGCAGGATGATAAAATGAAATTTTCGGCATCGGGTGGAAATGATGCATGGGACAGCCGTTATTATCTTAATATATGGGTATGCAATCTTACCAAAAGCTTACTGGGCTATGCTACTTTCCCGGGTATCTCTCCGGAAAAGGACGGTGTGGTTATACGCACAGATGTGTTTGGTATTTCAGCCAGTAATAATTCCGCCTACAATAAAGGCAGAACAACCACGCACGAAGTGGGGCACTGGCTTAACCTGAAGCATCTTTGGGGAGATACGGATTGTGGCGACGATGGCGTGGAGGATACACCGCCCCAAAAAACATACAGCAGCGGCTGTCCTTCCTTTCCGCAAATTACCGCCAACAGTTGCAACCCGCTTTCTTCGGGAGATATGTTCATGAATTTCATGGATTTCTCAGACGACGCCTGCTTGCATATGTTTACACCCGGACAAAAACAAAGAATGCATGACCTGTTTGCCGTATCTGCACCCCGGGAAAGCCTGCTGCACTCTGCCGCTTTAAATAAACCATGGAATACCAGCACTTCACCCGAACCGCAAACAACAGATGCCGGTTTGCATTTGAGCATATTTCCCAATCCTGCTTCAACTGCTATTACACTCCGGTTCAATGATGAGGAGCAAACCACACCCGGAACCTACCGCATTTACGATGCTACGGGAAGATCCGTTCTTGAAGGCAATAATACTGCGGGAAGAAGGGTTTCCATCAACACCTTAAACGCAGGGATATATCTAATAAAACTACAGCACGGCGGGCAGGTGCTGACAGCAAAATTTGTAAAGCAATAGTATTTTTTAATGCAGCGTTAATGCTGTGTCAATTGTGAATGGTGAAAAGTGAATGGTGTATTATTTAAGCGCGGGTATGAAGATGCGAATAGTGTCTTTCGCTCCGTTTACATTTTCATCAACGTAAATCAGGTCAACGCCATCCCTGCTTTTCCGTTCTAATGTTTTTTTAACAGCAGATAATACGGCTTTTTGCCCGCCCTGAGCAGGCTTTTCTTCTGGAGTAGCAGTAGCTGGTCCCTTAGCCGGTATTGCTGCTCCGGATTTTACTGTTCTGTCTTTTTCCGTATCCCCCGGCTTATCCCCGCTTTTTACAACCGGTGGTACGGCCTTTGTTTCAGCAACAACGACCGTGGCGGGATCCGCTTTCTTTTCTGTTACGGCATTTGAGGATTTAGCGGCTTCATTATTATCCGTTTTACCAGCAGGCTTTATAACAAAAGGAAGGTATTTTAGTGTTTCCGTGTTGTTTGTATCTTTTTTTGTGGCAGTTTGATCCGCCTGCCTGGTTTCGGCATCATCGCGTTTCGTAATTATTTCTTTTACTACAAAAGGCTCGTATTGCTTTTGTGTGTTTGGTGCAACGGTCTTATCGCCTTTCTGAACCGCTCCGGCGGTAGCCATCTTTTCCGTTTGATCGGAGTTCGTTTTTTCTATTTCCCGTACTGCAAACGTTTCATTCTTTTTAGTTTCCGGCTCGGCAATGCTTTTTTTAACTTCTTCCTGCACCACCGCAGGCGCAACCGATTCGGCAGGCTTGTTGTTGTTTGCACTAACGTTTACCGGTACCGCAGGCGCATCCGCAATGGAAAGTTCTGCGGCATCATTGTTCGCGGGCGCCGTTTTTTTATCAACAATTACAAGCTGTTGGCGTATAGAGGGATCATTTACCACACCGGCAAGCATAGCCGAAAACGGATCATCACTGATAACGCCCGGCAGCGGAGCAATGTTTGCCTTTACTTCCGTACGCTGCTCCACAACCATTCCCGTTAACGCTCCTTTTTGGTCAAGGTGCAATAACTGCACTCCAGCCACACCCGCGTCTTTCAATATAAAACCGAGGTCTGTGTCATTAACCGTACAGGTAAAACGCCATTCCGGTATTTTTGCTCCCGGGAAGCCTATAATAAGTTCATATGTGTTTTTTGTAAGTCCGGGTAGTACCAGGTAGCCATTTCCGGAAGAAGCAAAAATTTCTGAGCCTATACGGGTATAAAAGGATTGATGGTTCTGCGATTGTATGTAAATATAATACTGCTCCTGGCCAAAACCAGTTTTAACCAGTACAGAAAGCATAAAAATAAAAACCAGTTTCCGCAGTACGTTCATGCAAACTATAGATTTTCTTACGCCGGCGCGCCTTGCGTTATCTTTAAACAGCTAACAAAACTACTGCAAAAGATGAAATAGCTGCCATTCATGTAAAAAAAACATTATTTCCTGTATATACAGGAATTTTACAGCTTTAATAAATCGTAATAAATGTTAGTATTATTGTGTTATAATGTGTGTAATGTAAATTGTTGGCATAATATCGGGGCAAATCATTGCAGATCCGGCATTTTAGAGCACAGTATATAAAAGGTATGTTATTTGAAATCCATTTCTGTTATCAAATCGTTTACAAAGTGAAAAAATTATCAGGTTTATTATTGATCGCCTTTTTCCCGGCCCTCCTTTATGCGCAAACGGCTCCTGCCGCTAATAACCCGGCCGGCATTTACCGTGCGGTACCCGAAAAATTAACTAACCTGGTGCACACCAAGCTTGAGGCCCGGTTCGATTATGAAAAGGCTTATATGTATGGCAAAGTGTGGATTACGCTGGAACCTCATTTTTACAGTACAGATTCCGTAGTATTAGATGCCAAGGGAATGGAGATAAAAGCCGTTGCCATAGTGCAGCGCACTGCTACAAAGCCGTTAAAATACACCTACGATGGCATGCAGATCAATATCAGGCTGGATAAACCATACGGCAAAGGAGAGCAATATAAAATTTATATTGATTATACGGCAAAGCCCAATGAACTGGCTAAGGGTGGCAGCGAAGCCATAAAAGACGACAAAGGGTTGTACTTTATTAACCCGATGGGTGAAGAAAAAAACAAGCCTACTCAAATATGGACGCAGGGTGAAACGGAAAGCACTTCGGTTTGGTGCCCAACTATAGATAAGCCCAACCAGAAATGTACGCAGGAGTTTTTTCTTATTGTTCCTTCAAAATACGTTACCCTCAGCAATGGTAAATTATTACAGCAGCAAAAGAATGCAGACGGCACCAGAACAGATTACTGGAAGATGGATCTTCCCCATGCTCCCTACCTGTTTTTTATAGGCATCGGCGATTACGCGGTTATCAAAGACCTCTATAAAGGAAAAGAAGTAAGCTATTACGTAGAAAAAGAGTACGCCGGCGTTGCCAAAAAAATTTTTGGTAATACTCCGGAGATGATCGCATTTTTTGAAAAGATCACCGGCGTATCTTATCCCTGGCCAAAATACGCGCAAATGACCGCCAGGGATTATGTAAGCGGCGCCATGGAAAATACTACCGCCACACTGCACCAGGAAAGCGCACAGCAGGATTCGAGGCAGTTGCTTGATGGCAATGCATGGGAAAGCACAATAGCGCATGAGCTTTTTCATCACTGGTTTGGCGATTATGTTACCGCCAAAAGCTGGAGCAACCTTACCGTTAATGAATCTTTTGCCAATTTCAGCCAGGTATTGTGGAATGAATACAAATACGGAAAGGACGCGGGAGATGCTGAAAACTACAAAGACATGCAGCAGTACCTGAGCAGTCCGGAAGACGCGAAGAAGCCATTGGTCCGTTTTCACTATAAAGACAGGGAAGATATGTTTGACCTGGTGAGCTACCAGAAGGGAGGAAGAATATTGAATATGCTGAGAAACTACTTAGGCAATGATGCTTTTTATAAAGGATTGAATTTATATCTTACCACGCATAAATTCAATAATGCGGAAGCTCACCAGTTGCGCCTTGCCCTGGAAGAAATAAGCGGACGCGATTTGAACTGGTTCTTTAACCAGTGGTATTTTGGCAGCGGGCATCCCAAGCTTACCATTGATTATTCGTACAACGACAGCAGTAAAACGGTTTCGGTACAGGTAAAGCAAACCCAGGCAGAGGCAGCGTTTATTTTACCGGTTGCTATTGATATATACAATGGAAAGGAAAAGAAACGTCATCAGGTTTGGGTTGATCAAAAAGGTCAGACCTTTACATTTACCGTGGCTGCCCAACCCGACCTCGTGAATTTTGACGGCGACAAAATACTGCTCTGCGAGAAAAAAGAAACAGGCAAATCTCTTGCCAATTATATACACCAGTATACGGTTGCCGGTTCGTATGTTGACAGAAGGGAAGCCATAAGCGGGTGCGCTGCTTTACAGGACAGTACGGCCGCAGTAGATCTGCTTAAAACCGCTTTAAGAGACAGGTATCTTGAATTGAGAATATTTGCCCTCCATTCGGCAGACCTGACTAAAGAAAACGTAAAACAAGCGCTTGAGTCAACCATCTTTATTGTTGCCAAAGGGGATCCCGAACCTACGGTGAGGGCAGAAGCGCTAATGGCTTTAAGTCTGTACGATAAGCCGATCTACAAAGAACTGCTACAAAGAAGCGTTAACGATTCGTCTTACAGCGTAGCGGGAGCCGCCCTGCTGTCGCTGAACCAGTTAGATAAACCGGAAGCTTATGCAGAAGCAAAAAAATTAACCGCTACAAAAACGAAAGGGAAGCTGGCTGAAGCAATCAGCAACGTTTTTGCAGAAAACAGTAAAGTGGAAGATCTGGATTATGTATTAAACTGGTATAACGCCTTACCTTTTGGGCAGGCAAAAGTAGAGAACGCGAATATCGTAGCCTATTACGCCATACAGCTTCAGAATACGGAAGCCGTAAAAAAAGCAACCGATGCGCTCGTGTTATTCCGCGACCAGATACCCGCTGCTTACCAGCAAGACATTTATCCTTTTGTAAATAACGTGCTGCTTAAAACCATAGCCAGTCAAAAAACAGCCATGAAAAATGTGGCTGCCGACGCAGCGGCCATACAGGAGCAGGTTGATTACATTAACAGTAAAATCAAATAATACCCGTTGAAACATCCCGCAATTTTAAAGAAATTTGTAAAGCGTACATTTAGTAACCTAAAAGTGATGGTATGGATAAGAAAATAAAAAAGCAGGAAAGCAGTCCGGAAGATGACAAAGAATTCCCGGGCTATCCGCATTATCCCCGCAAGGAAGATATTTATGAACAGGATGACAGGGTGCAGCCCGATGATGAAAACAAAGAAAGCATGGATGCCGGACTTGATGTTCCCGGCTCAGAGCTGGATGATAAAAATGAGGCGATTGGTGAAGAGGATGAAGAAAATAATTACTACAGCCTGGGTGGCGATGAACACAATGACCTGGAAGAAAGCGAAGATGATTA
>CAYVEI010000177.1:0-9010 GCA_964450515.1 uncultured Terrimonas sp.
TACCTAATGGAAGAAACCCAATAAGAGAAAAATGACGACTTTTTAAATATTTGCCTAAAAAAAACAATAACAGTGCTAAAAGAAAACCAGATAAAGCGGCAATTAACATCAATGAGCCCTTTTAAAAATTTGGAATGTGTAATACATAGCAACTTTATCCGCAATATACATTCTTTACATCAGGATTTTTAACCAACCATGTGGTTTTTTCCCGTGAAATTTTTAAAGTAATAATTCTTTTTCGGAGGATTATAAAAATAGCCACCATCCTATACATTATGAATCACCTGTTTCTTTGATGCAGTCTTCACAATCAGGCCTGTTTTTTAAAGTAAATGTTTAATTAAAAACTTTTCGTAAACAGAACTGTACCGCGCTGGCTGTAAATATAAAAAAGCTTTATAAAACCTCCGGGCTCCAGATTACCGGTTCTTGTTATACCGCAGGCCTTCGTTGAATTGGAAAAGACCATAACCCGCTCCTTCATCATAACCGGGCACATCTTCTTTGTTGTTCTCCACTGCCTGGTTACTGATGGGTACGGTAACCGGCATCTTACCGCTGGGATTGAATTTTCCCGACACCACATCCAGCAATGCATCCGGTTCCACACCAAAAGTTGCTATCACTCCTTTAAAACGATTTTTGGTTTGGTCATTGTAAATCTCATCTATCACAAACGGGTTAGCAAAATTTACTACAAGGATAGTTGGTTTCTTAGCAGTCAATGCATTCACATAATTCACATCCACAGCGCAGGCAGATAAATTCACTTTTAATGGGCTGTCATCTGCGGGAAACAATGGACGCATAGCGGGTTTTACCCAAAGCAAAATAACATCTGCCGCTTCGGGTGTGGCAACGAATGTGAGATTTTGATGAGACTGTGTATAAACGGTTCCAGGGCCGGGCGCAGGTTTGTTGTAGTTCTTCTGGTAATCTTCGAAATAAACTTTTGTGTTTGGCGCTAACGGCAGGCTATTGCCTTCATTGCTTAACAACACAATTGATTTACGTTGTGCTTCCTTACCAGCTTGTACAAATGAGTCCTTACCTACTGTTTCAATGGCTTTTGCTTCATCTACATAAGGGTTTTCAAACAGACCAAGTTGAAACAGTTCCATGAGCAGCAACTGTACCGATTCATCTACAAGCGGCATCACTTCGGGATGGGCTTTCAATGCGTTGATCAGTTGTGTGGGATCGGCATTGCCGGCAAACATATTGGTGCCGGCTTCCAGCGCTTTTACATAACGTTGCTCAATGTTTAAACTATCCACGCCCCAGGGCATTGACTCAATAGGACCGGTATCCGAATTGATGATACCTTTAAAGCCAAGTTCGCCGCGCAAAAGATTCCGTAATATTCCTTTATTGTAAGCATAAGCCACTTCCTCATACTTCGTGTCCTTCGGTAGCGAGTAATAAGGCATGATGGATGATGTTCCCGCTTTAATAGCAGCTTTAAAAGGGAGCAGGCTGGCTTCAAACCTTCCTCCCGGGAACACGGCATTTCTTCCATAAGTATAATGTGGATCAAACCCTTTGTAGGTAGCCCCGCCTCCGGGAAAATGCTTGGTGGTTAAAGCAATGGAGCCATTGTTGAGTATATCTCCCTGGAAGCCCAGCACGATTGCCGCCATGGTTTGGGCAGCCAGCGCAGGATCTTCTCCCAGGGTGCCTTCACCCCGTTGCCAGCGCGGCTCGGTAAGCAAATCGGCCATGTACATATAACCTTTGCGGATACCGGTAGCTAACCATTCCTGGCGGGCCATATCGGCAAACTGCTGAACCATTGCTGAATCACGCATGGCCGCCAATCCAATTTCCGATGGCCATTTGGAAAAGCCAACCGATGCAGAAGCCGTTGCTCCCATGGAACCGCCGGTGATATGGTTGCGTGGATTAGAGGCAAAAATTACCGGTATACCCAGGTTATCGCTTTCCGCAAGCGCCTGCACTTTATTGGCCCAGCGTGCCATGGTATCGGCCGGCGCCGAAGTGGTGCGCCAGATGAAATGACGCATCTTATGTTGCAGGATACCCCTGGTTGTACCCACCGTGTTCATGATGGTATAAGGTAGTGGCTCTCCGGTGAACTGGTTTTTGTCCACCACAATATCCTGCTCATTGAAATCACTTGTTACAGTTTTGGTTTGAGCATTGGTCTCCAGCATAAAGGCCTCGTTGTACATGCGCATATCAGCGATCAGCATCATGCCTGCTTTTTCATCCAGTGTCATACGCTGCAGCAAATCTATACTGCGTTCGGCTGGCAACAGGCGCCAGTCTTCGTAGGCATCCAGCTTCCCATTTTTGTTCAGGTCTTTGAACTTCAAATCCTCCTGTTCAATGATGGCTGCCCCACGGGTGCCGAGTTCAGGTTGTTGCATCTCTGTTGTTTTTTTATTATCCGTGCATCCGTTCAGTGAAATCAGTAGCAGGCAAATTGCCAGAAAGAAAATGTATTTGCTGGTCATATTGTAGACATTTTTTTTGCTGAGTTACCTTTTGGAAATTACTTTAAGTATAAGTTCACCACTTACGCATTTCCATAAATATTCGATTCTCCACCATCAATTGCAATGGTCTGTCCATTTACATAAGAGGCATCTTCACTTAAAAGGAATGCTACTACTTTAGCTACTTCGTGTGGTAGCCCCAATCGTTTGGCAGGATTACGCTGGGCATATTCCGTTTCAGCAGCTTTGGGATCATCAGGATTTACCTGTCTGAACGCTTCTGCTACCATAGGAGTAAGTATTGCACCGGGTGCAATGGCGTTGGTGTTGATTCCATCCCTTCCATATTCGAGTGCTGCATTTTTTGTCATTCCCGAAACCGCATGCTTGCTGGCTACATAGGGCATTTGATTTAAAACCCCACGAATGCCACCTACAGAAGCCGCATTTACAATCCGTCCATATTTTTGTTTCTGCATAACAGGAATAACATAACGCATGGCGTAATACACGCCCATCAGGTTGATATCAATTACTTTTTTAAAAACCTTCATATCATACCCGGTTATGCTTGCTTGTTTACCTTCAATACCTGCATTGTTGTATAATCCATCAATGCGGCCAAAAGCTTTTACAGTTTCATCTATATAATTTTTTACGGCATCTTCATTGGAAACATCGGCAACAACGGTAATGATTTTTACATCCGGAAATTCTTTATTGAGTGCTGTTTTGGCATCATCCAGGCTTTTTGCGTTGTAGTCAACCAACGAAAGATTTGCTCCTTTAGATGCGAGTTCTTTTGCAGTGGCAAGACCAAGCCCCATAGCGGCACCGGTGACGATGATGGCTTTGTTTTCAAAATTATTCATACTTATACTTTTTAACTGTGAAGAATTAAATGGATGTTACTGAATTGGTTTTGTTTTCACCAGGTTTTATAATCTGCTCAAAAAAGTGATCAACTTGAAAATTGTTATTATACTTTTTTGATTTGAACGTATTTTTTAGCCGCATGCGCCATGGTTACAACTGAGGCCCCCAACATAATTACATCCTTAATGACAAGCCTTCCGGCACCACTTAAATAAGGAAACCCATGTTCCGAATCTCCTAAAGCAGGCACCCAGGTTTCAGGTGTCGTAATAAGGAATGAAAGCGTAACCAATGACATGATAAAAGCTAAAAAACTACCAAACGCCGATACCGCAGGCCATATAGGGTACAGTGCAATTAATATACCGATTAAAATTATAAATGTACCCAATCCCAGGGAAAAAGCATACGTATTGTTTTCTGTATGCCATTTAATATTGCCGGGCTTATATTCTCCTTCCCTGTTCATGTGCTTTTTATATTCGGGTGCATCATACTTATAGAAAAAATTCATAGTAGGGCTATTGGCTACAAAAGGAACGATGCCTGCTGCTTCATACTTAAAGGCTTTTAACCCGCCAATCCATAGCATTACGATTACTATACCCAGGCGGGCAATATGTATACCAGTATTTTGCAGGCTTGCTGCATAAGAAAATATTTTATTCATGGTATTAAATTTTATGCCAAAGCCAACATGGCAAAGGTACAACCACCGGAAAGCTGCTCTATTGTGTACAGGCAAGCAAAAGCGTTAACAGGGGTCAATGATGACTATTAATAATGATCAACGGAGATACCGGTAAGCCCGGCTGTTATCAGGAAAGTGCGGCTTGCTGTTTATGCCGGTTTTTTGCAAACAAAAAATGATCAATGGAATACCTCCCACTGCCCATGATTAAAAGGATGATATAGGTTAGCAAATAATGCAGCCCCATTTCCTGTTTTACAAAGGGATCTGCAATATGCACATGAAATACCGCCACCAGCATGGTTATTATTGATGGAATAACGGCAAACCGGGTGCCCAGTCCAAGCATAACGAACAGGGAGCAAATCACTTCACCAAAAATGGCCAGGCATAAGCTAAACGTTGCGCCCAGCCCTAAAAGGTCCATGAACTGAACAGGGTTGTCCGATAGCTTTCCTATTTTGGGAATGCCATGTGTAAACATCAGCAGGGCAATGCCAATACGCATAATAAGTAAAGAAACGTTTACACTTTTTGCACTATAATGCGTGCTGAACAATTTCATCATAACTAATTTTTTATTTTTTCCCTGATTGTTTTGAGTCGCTTACTGCTTTTCTTACCACCGGCGCTACTTTAGTACCAAACAATTCTATAGACTTCATCGTTTTGGCATGCGGCACGTTACCTACACTGGCCTGAGCCAGAAAGCGGGTATTACCAAACAGTTCATGTTCGTATAATATCTTATCAATTACCTCCTGCACACTGCCTACCATCAAAGCGCCTGTGGGTGATCGCGAATAATCAAATTGCTGGCGGCTCAATGGCGGCCAGCCCCTGTCGCGGCCCACACGGTTCATCATAGCGGCATAATAAGGATAAAATTCCTCCGCTGCTTTCTGTGAATCTTCTCCTACATAAAAGTGATTGTTGATGCCCATTTGTAGCTGGTTCAAATCCCTTCCGGCTTTTTTTGCTGTTTCGCGATACAGGTTTACAAAGGGTACAAACTGCTCCGGCTTTCCGCCTATAATAGCTAACATCAGCGGCAGCCCGAGTGTGGCCGCTCTTACTGCAGATGCAGGCGTTCCGCCGGCTGCAAGCCATATGGGAATGGATGGCTGATATGGCCGGGGATATACGCCAAGATTCTCAAATGAAGGGCGATGTTTTCCCTGCCAGGAAAGCTTTTCGCTTTTATTTAGTTTTAGTAAAAGGTCTAATTTCTCTGTAAAGAGCTCATCATAGTTGTTCAGATCGTAGCCGAACAAAGGAAAAGATTCAATGAATGAACCCCTGCCGGCCATTATTTCCGCACGGCCGCCCGATAAAAGATCCACTGTGGCAAAATCCTGGAACACGCGAACCGGGTCATCTGAGCTCAGCACCGTTACAGCGCTGGCGAGCTTTATATTCTTAGTAACCGCCGCCGCCGCACCCAGTATTACCGCGGGTGATGACACGGCATAATCGGGGCGATGATGCTCGCCAACGCCAAATACATCCAATTCCAACTGATCGGCAAGCTGAATTTCTTCCATCAGGTCTTTAATGCGCTGATGCGCATTGATTCCCCGCCCCGCAACTGTTTCGGGGTGCATGTCGGCGAAAGTAATGAGTCCTAATTCCATGTTTATTGATAATTAATAAGTTGATTTCTTTGTCATCATTATTAAACGCTGTCAACCGGCGCATTTTAGCTTCCTGTCCATTTTCACTTTTTTAGTAAGCACTGGCTTCATCTAACGCAGCCATTTGTTTTTCATTTAATTGTAAAGTAGTTGCGTGAATTAGTTCCTTCAATTGTTCTTCACTGGTAGCGCTGGCTATTGGCGACGCGATATAGGGCTTGTGGAGTAACCATGAAATGGCTAATTGAGACAGGGGTACATGCTGTTCTCCGGCTACTTTGTCCATTGCAGCCAATATCCTCAATCCTCTTTCATCCAAATATTGCTTTATTCCCTGTCCCCGTGGGCTTTTATTGAGATCTGCATCACTCCGGTATTTCCCTGAAAGAAAACCGCTTGCCAGGGAATAATAAGGGATAACGCCCAAACCTTCATCAGTAACCAATTGCAGGTACTCATTTTCAAATTTTTGCCTGTCATATAAATTGTATAACGGCTGAAGGCTGATATAAGGCTGTACATTATTCTTGCGTGCAAAATCATTGGATTCTTTGATTCTGTCAGCGCTCAAATTTGACGCGCCGATGTAACGCACTTTCCCTTCTTTGATCAATTCATTCAATGCGGTCATGGTTTCAGAAACCGGCGTTTCCGGATCATCATAATGTGATTGATACAGATCAATATAATCTGTTTGTAATCTTTTTAATGAAGCTTCTGCTTCCTCTTTAATATACCTGGCACTCAACCCTTTTTTGCCGTCTCCCATATCGCCTCCAAGCTTTGTTGCAATTATAACATCCGCTCTTTTACCGCTTTTCTTCAACCAGTTTCCAATGATGGTTTCTGATTCGCCTCCTTTGTTCCCGGGAATCCATGTAGAATAGGTATCTGCCGTATCTATAAAATTTAATCCTGCTGCTACAAAGGCATCCAGTATTTTAAATGACTCCGTTTCGTTTAGCGTCCACCCAAAAACATTCCCGCCAAAAGTTAATGGCGATACCAATAGATCTGACTTTCCTAATTTTCTTTTGTTTTCCATTTTTAATGTTTTAATATTTTGAATCCGAATGTTTTATATGCCGGTTCATATACATTCATACTACTATCCCGGATTTAGCTGTTACGCTTTATCTTCTTTTATCGCCTTCAGTCCTTTTGTCCAGCGTACCAATTGCCGTAGCATGTTGTCTGCCGTTTTGTGCGCCGACTCACCGCCTTCAAATTCGTTCTGGTCGTTGATATTTTTCTGAAAGAACGGGAAGTTTACCGATTCCACTAAGGGTACCATTCTAAGGGTAGACAGGTCGGCTTTTAAGGCATTGGCTGCCCTTGTGCCGGCCGAAACGCCACCGTAGCTAACAATAGCCGCGGGCTTGTAACCCCATTCCTGCGAAAGATATTCCAGCGCGTTCCTTAAGGGAGCGGGATAATTGTAATCGTATTCAGCGGTTACAAAAATAAAGGCATCTGCTTCGTCTATTTTAGCGCTCCACCATTTGGTATGCTCATGCTGGTATTTTTTCAACACAGGATGATTAGGCTCATTCATCATGGGCAGGTTGATCTCACCAAGATCTAAAAATTCTACATTAAAGTTCCCGTTTTGTTTTGCCAGTTCCGTAATCCACGCCCCTACAATGGGGCCTTTTCTGCCCGGGCGAACGGTTGATGAAATTATTTTCAGGTTATACATTTTCTTTGTTTTGCTTTTGCTGATTATCCGTTTATTGTTCCTTATCCTAACTTAACTGAAGTCATTGTTAACGACCCGGCCACCGCTTTATCATTAAAGAAAGCTACTTCATCCCTTCCGCTTTTTAATCCTAAAGTATACAACAACGGTAAATAGTGTTCCGGAGTAGGAATAGCTAGTTGCCCATCCCTTCCAAAACCTTCATAATGGATCAGGGGTTTGTGATCGCCATCGCTGATCAGTTGCTTAAAGGTTTCATTCATCTTTAATGCCCAGTCGTATCCATAGCCCGGCTCATCCATTTTATCCCATGCCACCATCCTCAGGTTGTGAACCATATTGCCACTTCCGATGATCAGTACGCCTTTCTTTCTTAATGCATACAATTCCTTAGCCAGGTCGTAATGGTACTGCGGCCCTTTTGTATAATCAATACTCAACTGCAATACCGGGATACTGGCTTCGGGATACATATGCCTTACCACTGTCCAGGCGCCATGATCCAGTCCCCAGTCGTGCGACAGTTCTACCGGGGAGGAATGAATAAGCGCGGCCGTTTCTTTGGCCAGCAGGGCATTGCCCGGCGCAGGATACTGCACATCGAAAAGCGCTTGCGGAAATCCGCCGAAATCATGAATGGTTTCGGGAAAGTCCATTGCTGTAATGCGGGTGCCTTTACTGAACCAGTGCGCAGATACTACCAGCACCGCCGCCGGTGTTGGAATTTCTTTTGCCATTTGCGTCCAGCGCCGGCTGAATGCATTGTCTTCAATTCCGTTCATGGGCGAACCATGACCTATGAACAGAACAGGCATAACCTGTTCCTGTTCTTTCAGATCACCGGTAAACTTGTTGAATGCGGATAAACCTGTCATAGCTGTTGCTCCTGTAATTATCGTTTGAATAAATTTTTTACGCTTCATCGGGCGTATTTATTTTTATTGTTTAATAAATTCGCCGTCGGCTTTTATCTGAACCTCATCGCTGATCATAGGCGCAGGAAATTTAGGACCAATATTAAAATCCGAACGTTTCAAAACGCCTGTTAACTGAAAACCGGAAATAACGGCTTTTGATTGCGGGTTTTCTATTGTTCCCCTGTACCAGAGATCCATCGTAACCGGTTTGGTAATACCATGTAGTGTAAGATCACCGGTAAGCTGGTATTTGTTTTGTCCGGATTTTTTTACTGACGTGCTTTTAAAAGTCATTTTAGCATATTTTTCCACTTCAAAAAAGTCGGCGCTTCTCAGGTGATCATCCCGCATCTGTACTTCCGTATTAATGGAAGCCACATCTACCGAAAGTTCAAAAACGGCATCGCTGAAATCGGCCTGTTTAGCAACGGCTGTAACATCAAAGGTTTTAAATAATCCTGCCACATCGGAGATACCGAGATGCGTAACAGAAAAGGTTAATTTAGAATGCATCGGGTCTACCTTCCAGGTAGTTTGTGCAAATAAAGAGATGCTTAATAAAACAGCTACTCCAAAAGAAAATAATTTTTTCATGTTCTATGTTTTTGTTTGTTTGTTATTTGTTGTCTAATTACAGTTTCCTCCGGGTGAACAGGCTTCCCCATTCTCAGCCAGCTCAACATTGCGGTCCTGCTCAAACGACAGCCAGCTTTGCTGCAATGCCTGCAAAA
>CAYVEI010000178.1:0-9000 GCA_964450515.1 uncultured Terrimonas sp.
CTTAAATTATTTAAACAGGAAAACCTGCATTATTTTTTCACCGCCCTGCTCAGTCGTTCTAAGCATCAGCAAAGTGAACAAAACACCAGCCTGGGAGGGTTTGCAATAGAACAGGGAATAATAAACCTCCTGCTGAAAAAAATACCCCAGGGAAAGCTGGTAGTGGAGTTTGGTTCAGGCTTTGGCACTAATATTCTCCTCAAATATTATAAAGTTATAAGCATTGAACACAATCTTTTTTATGCCATAAAACGTGCGCCCAATCACCATTGTATTCATGCACCTTTGCAGGCAGGCTGGTACCAGCCCGAACATGTGGCAGAAGCTTTGCAGCAGCATCCGGCGGCTATATTAATTGACGGCCCCCGGGGGAATTACGAAAGAATATTTTAGATAACCTCCATCTTTTTGAACGCATGACCTGCCCCTTCATTTTCGATGATATAGACAGGGAGGCAGATTATAATACCGCTCTCGATTTTTGCAGGAAGATGCAGTATGATTTACTCGTTTTCCAGGGAGAAAAGAAAAGAGTGGCCTGGTGCGAAAAGGCGGGTTAAGTTTCTGCACAATCAACTATTTTTTTCCATGATCTGCTATTTAATTTTCATGTCTGGAACATGAGTAACTGCCTTGCGGTTTGATGCAATTGCAGGTAATCACATCCCCCGCTATACTTTTTCATTTCAGCTTCATCTAATTGTTCGTTAAACAGGGATTTGACAAGCGATCCTTCTTTTTCATAAAAGTAGCTATTGCGCTCCCTGTCATAATCAATCGGAAATCCCATTTCTTTCATCTCTTTTAAATATTCATTCAGCATGCTTTTGCTCATGCCTGCTTTACGGGCGAATTCCTTTTGATTACCGGTTGCTTTTTTGTGGATAAGGAAATCTAATAATTCCAGTTTCTTAAAATAACGGAGGAGGGACATAGGCAAGTGTTTATTTGATTAAGCAGAGTACTAATATAAGAAATTATCGTTTACATAAATCATTTTTATACACGTCGGCAGCATAGCCCAATATTCGCTTACATATCCACGAACTCCCATGCGCTTTGATAAGCATTGTGTTGCTCCGCGTAAGCAATAAAGTTGGCATAAAAAGGAAACTGGCTCAGCGTAGCGCTGTCGCCGATCACCACTAATTTTTTCCGGGCACGGGTCATGGCCACATTCATGCGGCGGATGTCGGACAGGAAACCGATCCTGCTTTCGGAATTGCTTCGTGTCATGCTGATGTATACGATATCCCGCTCCTGTCCCTGGAAGCTGTCAATGGTATTAACCGAAATTTTATCGCCATATATATGCAGTTGTGTGCTGTGCTGCAACTGCTCTTTTAATAATTGGATCTGCTGCCGGTAGGGAGAAATAACAGCTATCGAAGGGAAATTATGGGGCTGGTAATGAGCGCCCAGCGCTGTTACCAATTGTGTAAGATGTTTAAAAACAAAAGCTGCTTCTTCCGGGTTAGAGGTACTGGCGCCTTCTGTTTTTTCATCGAAGCCACACCCGGCAGTATCTACAAAAGCTATAGGACAATCTGTATCAAACAGCAAATGTGCCGCTACGGAAGCATGCGCTTTTAACCTGCTCCGGTAAAATACAGCAGAAGAGTAGGCCATGATCATTTCATGCATGCGGTACTGTTCTTCCAGCAACACAACGGATTCGGGATGGAGCTGCACGCATTTTTCAAGCAGGGTAGTGCTCAAACCATTACGGGCGGCTTCTTCCGATTTGATAGTGGGAGGCAACTGGCAGTGGTCGCCTGCCAGTACAAGTTTCTGTGCTTTGAGGATGGGTATCCAGCAGGCGGGTTCCAGCGCCTGCCCGGCTTCATCAATTACTACGGTGTGGTATTTGAGATGACGCACGGTATAATGATTGGCGCCTACCAGCGTGGCGGTAATTACCTGCGCACGGCCGAGCAGATCATTTGTAATGTATTGCTCTGTTTTTTCAACATCTTTAATGATGCGGTGCGCTTCATCAAAAAGCGCTTTGCGTTGTTCACGTTCGGCTTTGCCAAAATTGCGCTTATACTTATGCGCCATATTGCGAAGCTCATTGGCCTGCTTTTTCATTTTCTTCACTTCCTTCATGCTGCTGTGCTCAGCCATCCTGCTGTCGAGCGTGAGGGACATCAGCCGTTCAGATACACGGGCGGGATTACCTACACGCAATACATTTAAGCCTTCGTCCGATAATTTTTCCGTGAGCAGATCCACAGCGGTATTGCTGGGCGCTACTACCAATACCTGTTTATGATCCTGTTGTATCAATGCTTTAACAGTTTGCACCAAAGTGGTGGTTTTACCAGTGCCCGGCGGGCCATGCACAACAGCCAGCTCATTAGCCGATAAAATTTTATTTACCGCCGCCTGCTGCGAATCATTTAATGCGGTACTGTTAGAATGTGGAACGGCAGTTTCAAAAGTAGCTGGTTTTTCGCCCGTAAGTATTTTGATCAAATGCCCTTCCTTTGGCTTTTCACTGAGCGTTGATGCCAGCTTCAGCGCATTTTGCATTTCATCGTAGCTGTTGTCGTCAAAAAGCAGGTCAATGCCTAATTTTCCATCGCGGCTCCAGTCGGGAAGTTCATCTGTACGTAATGTAATTTTCAACCGGTTACCACCCTGGAAAGTGATCACCCCTTCCAGTCTGTGCTCTTTTGGATTATGATTGGAAAAAATAACGGCGGAAGCGCCAAAGCGGAACTGGTGCGGAATATCCTGGTGTGTAGTGCGTTCAACCTCTACCGTTAAATAGTCGCCACGGCCCAATTCCGTATCGCGTATGGCAATGGGATACCAGGTGAGCCCGTTTGCCCGGCGTTCGGCTACAGTAGAGGTTTCGATGAGTTGCTGGTAAGCTTTGCGATCCTGCTCCCGCTCCATTTTCAACAGGTCCAGCAGCTTTTTGAAATAATCCATGGAGCAAAGGTAAGCAGGGAGGCAATAGTATAGCTGAAGCCGGATATAACGCTAAACGCCATATTTTGCCCCCGCACAACTCTTGTCAGCCTTTTTTATTTTTGGAAGAATCCCCCTATGTAATTACCTTTGCCGCCATCATGTTGGCAATGACAAAACATACAAAACGCACAAAGAAACAGTTCCTGGAAAGGAAAGGTTAAGGAGTGTATTGTATGACCGAATATATTCAAGGCCTTTCCGGAACAGGGAAGGCTTTTTTAGTATAATGCATCAAAACTAAAACCATCAAAACAAACCAAAAATGAAAGTTGCAGTAGTTGGGGCCACTGGATTAGTAGGCACTAAAATGTTACAGGTTCTTGCAGAAAGGAATTTCCCGGTAACGGAATTATTGCCGGTGGCCTCGGAAAAATCTGTAGGTAAAGAAGTAGAATTCAGGGGTAAAAAATATAAGGTAGTGAGTGCTGCCGCTGCCATTGCAGCCAGGCCCGATGTGGCTTTGTTTTCAGCCGGCGGAAGTACTTCTTTGGCCTTAGCCCCCCAGTTTGCCGCGGCAGGCATAACTGTTATTGATAACTCTTCGGCATGGCGGATGGACCCTTCTAAAAAATTAGTGGTACCTGAAATTAATGCCGATGCCCTCACAAAAGACGATAAGATCATCGCTAATCCCAATTGCTCTACTATACAAATGGTAGTGGCGCTTAACCCGCTGCACAAAAAATACAACATACAAAGAATTGTAGTAAGCACGTACCAGAGTGTTACCGGCACAGGCGTGAAAGCCGTGGAACAAATGCTGGGTGAAAGGAACCATGCGGTTAAAGGAAACAGCAGCGAATACCCGATGGCCTATAAATACCCGATTGACCTGAACGTTATCCCTCAAATTGATGTATTCCTTGATAACGGGTATACTAAAGAAGAGATGAAAATGGTGAATGAAACCCGCAAGATATTAAGGGATGACAATATCCGGGTAACCGCTACCACCGTTCGTATTCCGGTTATGGGTGGGCACAGCGAAAGCGTGAACATTGAGTTTGAGCAGGATTATGATTTGAACGAGGTAAAGGAAATACTGGGAAAGGCGCCGGGTGTAGTGGTAGTGGATGACCCTTCTAATGCCCTGTACCCCATGCCTAAAGATGCACATGAAAAAGATGACGTATTTGTGGGAAGACTAAGACGGGATGAATCGCAGCCCAACACGCTGAACATGTGGATCGTTAGCGATAACCTCCGTAAAGGTGCGGCAACCAACGCGGTGCAGATCGCGGAGTACCTGGTGGCAAACAATTTATTATAAGAGGCTTGCGGGTACTTAAAAAAATTCGGGGGCGGGGAGAACAGGAACAGTTTTATTCTTCTAAAGCCCGGTTCAAAAAATAAATCAGTGGTTGTATAGCGCTGAAAGCGCTTACGGTTTGCTTCAGCAAATTTGTGGAATGTAACGCTGCGTCATTGATTTCCTGCATGGCAATCCAGCTTTTTAGCTTAAGATAGGATGCCGCGGGATTGTCTTTAGCATAGCCTTTGGGTACATTTACCAAAGAAATTTCCGGTTCGTTATCCAGGTCGCCGTAAACCGTTTTAAACTTTTTGGCTGTGATGATCTTTTTGAATTCCGGCCAGCAGTAATCAATTTCCTGTCTTATTTTTTGCGTTTCCCCGGGCATGGGCATCCAAATGCCGCCGCCTATAAAACTATTGCCGGGCTCAAGGTGAAAGTAATACCCCGCAAAAATGGATTTTTTGCCGCCACGGTTAATACTGGCAGCAAAATTTTTTTTGTAGGGCGTTTTATTTTTGCTGAACCGGATATCCCTGTTAATGCGGAATAAGCATTGCTTCGCGATCAGGGGAGCAATGGAAGGGTCAGATTTACCAAAGGCGTCAATTACAGATTGAATAAAATCTTCGTAGTTTTTGCGGGCGGTTTCATATTCCTTTCTATGCAGGTCAAACCAGGGCTTATTATTGTTTTTTGTAAGATTTTTAAGGAACCTCACCGTAGCTGGTTGTATCATTGGATATGTTTAATGTATGGTATAAGGTTTGTAATTTGGATCCGGGTCTCGAATTTGAGCGTTTAAATTTAAGATTTGATATTGCATCCGTTCGGATTTTTCCCCAAAATTATTCAATAGGTGAAATAAGAAGAGCCAATGCCTGGTTTTATTATTGAGCACCGTGGGGTTGTATAAAAGTAATTTTTTGCCACTAAGCCACAAATAAAATAAAACGGGAAGATCAGGATTTTGTGCTTGTGTTTTAGTAGCATCTTCTATACCGGTACTTTTGCAACAGCCGCTGAAAATGGAGAAGACGGTTGCAGAAGACAGGCTGTGGATCGAAGCCAACATGAATTCTGGATGCCCGGAAATGAAAATCCAGTTCGTTATTGTTTCGATTACAATATACATCTTACCCTGCCTTTCCCTGCACCCTGTAACCTGTACCCCGCCCCCTTCACTGTACTTTATCGCTCCAAAAAATGATCCCATATATTAGGGCAAAGGCAAAAGCAATTAAAATACCTCCCGAAATTTTAGTGATCACTGAAATATTATGAACGGTTAGTTTCTTACGTAAACTGCCGGCCAGCAGTACTTTTGCTGTATCTGCCAGCATATTAAAAATAATGCAGATCGTAAAAATGATGATCCGTTGCTGAATCGTGTGGCTTACTGCAAATGCAGTTGCATTTACCAGCCAAAAAATAATAACACTGGGGTTAAGCGTATTGATCAGGAACCCGGAAAAAAAGATCTGGGTATGATCGCCCCTGCCCAATTTAATCTCCAGGCCGTTGCCGTTAACCCTTATCCTTGTTTTTTTAAAAAAGAGGTAATAAATGCCCATAGCCAGTAAAAAAGAGCTGCCGGTATAGCCAATCAGCTTTTTATATTCCAGCAATTCTTTCACCAGTTCGGTAAAGGCATTGCACAACACCACCAGTATGATATCGCTTATCCATACACCCGCAACAAAACTAAAGCCCCCTTCGTGGCCATTATAAATGCTTTGCTTGATTATGGTAAAGATAACCGGACCTACAGACAAGGCTAAAACTAATCCCAGCGCCAATCCTTTCAAAAGGGCCTCAATCATGGTTTACCGTTTAAATGCATCAATTTGGAATCGTAAATGTAAGAAACCATGATTAACTGCTCATGTAAAAAACCGTTAACTCAGCACGGTAACTGATTTTATATGATTACCGAAGCAATGAACTGCTGCCACTCTTCCAGCATTTTGCCTTTCATAACCCTGGGAAACTTATGCTGCCCGCCAAGCTTGCCCTTGCTTTCCATAAACTCCATGAAGGTTTTTTCCGGCAATACCGTAAGCACCACCGCCTTTAATGCGCTCTTTCTTTCTACGGCATAATCATCATTTAGCTCCTTCAGGTTATTGTCTATTGCCACACGCAGGCTTTCCGCATCTACGGTATCATCGCATGCTACATACCAGTGATGGGCGAAAAAGGATTCATAAGGAATGCCTGCTACCGTAAATTCCGGAATGGAAATATTCAGTTGCTGGCCCGCCAGTTGGATGGCTTTATTCATATTATCAACACTCAGGTGCTCTCCTACCAGGCTCAGGAAATGCTTTGTTCTCCCGGTAATTACGATCTCGGATCTTTTTTTGTCTGTAAACCGCACCGTGTCTCCTATAAGGTATCTCCATGCTCCCGCAGACGTGCTAAGTAAAATAGCATAATCTGTGCCTTCCTCCGCTTCATCCAGCAACAGGGTTTGTGCACTGGCAATAATATTGCCTTCAGGGTCAAAATTCCGGCTGTTAAAAGGCACAAATTCAAGAAAGATATGCTCATTGGTGCTCAGCTTCATCCCCTTCCCGTTCTGCCTGTCCTGGTAAGCAATAAAACCTTCCGAAGCCAGGTAGGTTTCTATATAAGTGAGGGGCTTGCCCAATAATTTTTCGAACCCTTTTTTATAGGGGTTGAATGCTACACCGCCGTGCACGTAAAAAGCAAGGTTGGGCCATATCTCATGTATATTATTGAGCCGGTATTTTTCTATGACCATCTCCATGCACATTTGTATCCAGGCGGGTACGCCTACAACAAAGCCAATATCCCAGTGCGGCGCCTGTTCCACAATTTCGTCTAACTTGGTATTCCAGTCTTTTGTACGGGCAATTTTCTTACCTGGCTTATAGAACGGGCTGAACCAGAAAGGCACTTTTTTGGCGGTAATGCCGCTCAGGTCGCCGGAATAGTAGCCGGGCCCTTTTTGCAGGTCAGTGCTTCCCCCCAGCATTAGCCAACCTTTGCTGATAGACTTAACAGGAATATTTTCATAATTCCGCAGGGTAAGCATTTGCTTGATCATTACAATACGGTTGCCCCGCATCAGGTCATTGGTAATGGGTATATATTTACTGGCAGATCCTGAAGTGCCCGAGCTGAGGGCAAAGTATTCAATCTTCCCCGGCCAGCATACATCCGGAATGCCGTCTAATGTACGATGCCACCATTGCGCATATATACTGTCATAATCAAAAATGGGAACAAGCTGCTGAAAGATCTTTTCGGGATGCTTGTGCAGCAGTATTTCATCAAAATGGTAGGTTTGCCCAAACTCCGTATATCTTGCCTTCTTTAATAGTTTTTTTAGAACACGACCCTGTTGCCGCCGCTGCGGACCGGGATGCAATTTTAATGTTCTTGCAATTGTTCTGGGAATCGGTATTTCAATAAGCCCCATTGAATAGAGATGGGTTAATGATATGTTGTTAACAGGCAAATGTATGACACAAGTTTGTATGCGCCTAAATTCCCATAGCTTTTGTGAACCGCCTGTCACAAATCATCCCCGGCATGCAACTCCCCGGTAATGCCTTTACTTCCGGCAGCATGTATTCCTATCCTTAATTCCCTTTTACCCAGCAGCTCCGCTAGCTTTATTATTTCTGCAAAAGATTGTTCTCCTTCACAAACAACAATGTTACTGATATGATGACGCTTTAATATGTCCCTTATGGTGCTGAGGTTCTTCGTAACATTTTGCTCACCTGGTAAAAGACCAATCCGCCTGGTTTTTCTGCTGTTGGCATTGTTCATCACTGTTAAAACCTGGTTATAGCTTTCCGCTTCACCTATAATAAGTACTTCCAATGAGCTTGTCTGGTTTCGCTTTTTAATGGCATTTACATTATTTTGTACCCGGTACAGCAAATGGGCTATAGCCCCCCTTAGCCATATGGCTGTTTGTATACAAAAGTTATATGCGCCCGCCTTGCGCTTTCCATAATGTTTGTTAACGAAAATACGCATGGCGCCGTAAAACATACGTACATAGCCTGTGTTTTTCTGCGTTGTACTTTTTCCCTTAAAATGAAGAATGGTTACCCCGGGATAATAATAATTCATATACCCCTGCTTTTGAATACGGTAGCTCAGGTCAATATCCTCACCATACATAAAGAAGGCTTCATCAAAACCGCCGGTAATATCCAATACCTTTTTTTTGATCATCATAAAAGCGCCGGCAATCACATCGGCTTCATGTGTTTGAAATTCATCCAGGTTGCCCAGGTAATATTTAGCAAATAGCCCTGAACGGGGAAACAGTCCCGCTAATCCGCTAAGCTTAAAAAAAGAGGTTGCCGGGGAGGGAAATGCCCTTTTGCTTTCTTTTAAGAACCTGCCTGATTCATCAATCATCCGCACACCTAACACGCCGGATTGTGCATGTGAGCTTAAAAAGGCAATGCATTTTTCAAAACAATCCTCACCCACAATGGTATCGGGGTTTAAAAAAAGAATATACTCCCCTTTAGCATGTTTTAACCCAAGGTTACAGGCTTTGGCAAAACCCAGGTTTTCTTTGTTCCAGTAAAACATAACTTCCGGGAAGGCCGGCTCAAGATATGCGCGGCTGCCATCTGAAGAAAAATTGTCAACCACTATTACTTCCATGGCAATATGCTGCCCCGCCTTATAAACGGAGCAAAGACATTGCTCAAGAAAGTATTTTACATTGTAGTTAACGATAATTACAGAAAGCACTATACGATCAGATT
>CAYVEI010000179.1:0-8918 GCA_964450515.1 uncultured Terrimonas sp.
GCGACCTCCGCCGTGACAGGGCGGCATTCTAACCAACTGAACTACCGATCCTTACATGCAGCTATTGCTACCCGCATTTTTCAGGACGGCAAAGATAGGATTTTTGCCTTCTCCCCAAAAAGTTTTTTAAGAACAGCACAATTTGAGCTTCCACTCAGATTTGCCTACTAAAAGCAAATCCCTGCTGCAATTAAGGGAATTATCCGGAACTTATAACATTTGCTTACCATTGAATAGCAACATGGATTAGTTTATCCGGAATATTTAACTTTACTTACTACTAAATATAATTGTATATGGCTATAAAAGAAACGTTCACCCTGCATGGTGAGAACCTGCTTAAAAAAATAAAGGAACTGATCGCCGAGGGTAATATCAGGAAGATCACCATTGCCGATAAATCCGGAAAGGAATTGGTTAGTTTCCCGCTAACGATAGGCGTGGTAGGCGCTTTGCTGGCGCCCGTGTTTGCAGCTATTGGAGCATTGGCAGCTTTGATCGGCGAATGTTCCATTACAGTAGAACGGGAAGAAAGGAAGCCTGGCAATGATGCCGAACCTAAAGAGTAGCCCGTCAAAGTGGGTTATTACCGGTTATTTAAAAAGTTCCTTAAAATCACTCTTAAACTCCTGCCATTCCTGCGCAGCCTTGTCTAACGCTTTATCTGCATCCTGCTTTGTTGCTTCCCAGGTTTCAGCCGTACTGTTTTTAATTTCCTCTAATTTCTTGTCCAGCCCGGCACGGGTTTCCTCCAGCTTTTTCCTTGCTTCGTCGCTTTTCTTTGAGCCGTCTTTTTTCAACGATTCAATTTTTTCGTCTATTTCTTTTTTCCGTTCATTGATGGCTGCCGAGGCTTTTTCTTTTTGTTCGTTGAGGTAGGTACCAACGGTATCCGCTTTCATTTCAACGCCTTCTTTAATATTTTCTGCGCCCTCATGTAATTTTTCGTCTGCAGCATCTGTATGGGTATTGTTGCAGGCCATAAATGCTGTTGCGCAAAGCAGGAAAAAGTATTTTTTCATTATTGTGTGTTTAATATTAAAAATGAACAGGGCTGAATGCCTGCTTACCGGTAAAACAAACATCGTTCCAAATAAAGGGTTTGTTCACCTTGTGTTTTCTCGGTAAGTTGCAAATCAATTTTTTACCAGCCTTAAATACCTGAAATGAAGCGCAGCAATTACACAGTGGGGTTAATTATGCTCACTTTTTTCGTGATCTCTTTTCTTACCAATATTACAGGCCCCCTGGTTCCCGATATTATTAAGGGGTTTAATCTGAGCCTCACACTGGTGGCCCTGCTTCCTTTTGCTTTTTTTATCGCCTATGGGGTAATGTCTATTCCATCGGGTATGCTGCTTGAAAAGTATAACGAGAAGAAGATGATGACAGCCGCTTTTTCCGTTGCGTTTTTTGGGTCGCTGATCCTTGCACTTTCGCCCAATTATCTCAGCGCCGTATTATCGTTGTTTTTGATTGGCTGCGGTATGGCTATATTGCAGGTAGTTATTAACCCGCTGCTCCGCACTGCAGGCGGGGAGGAGCACTACGCATTTAATTCCATCCTGGCGCAATTGATCTTTGGACTGGCGTCATTTGTAAGCCCATTGGTATATTCCGGCATGGTGTCTAAGCTCCGGGGGCAGGAAATACAGGGTGGGTTAATGGGCCTGCTGCAGCGGCTTACGCCGGCAAATCTTCCCTGGATATCTTTATACTGGCTGTTTGCCGTGATTTCATTAGTAATGATCGCTATTATTCTCGTTTCCCGCTTCCCCAAAGTGGAACTGAGCCAGGATGAAAAAGCAGGCGCCTTTCAAACCTATATTGACCTTTTTAAAAAGAAGGTGGTTATCCTTTACTTCATTGCACTATTTTGTTATGTAGGCGCTGAACAGGGTGTGGCTAACTGGATCTCACAGTTCCTGTTTACCTACCACGGATATGATCCGCAAAATACAGGCGCGGAGATCGTGGCTTATTTCTGGGGGCTGATGACGGCAGGCGGAGTACTGGGACTTTTGCTGGTTAAGCTCATGGATAGCCGGAAAGTATTGATCCTTTTTACTGCGCTGGCACTGGTATGCTTAACGTTAGGGTTATTTGGACCGGGCAAAGTAGCATTGGTTGCCTTTCCGTTAGTTGGTTTTTTTGCATCGGTAATGTATCCCATTATTTTTTCGCTTGCCTTAAATTCCGTGAAAGAGCATCATGGTTCCTTTGCAGGGATTTTGGTTACCGGGATAGTAGGAGGTGCGGTGGTGCCGCTTATTGTAGGATCGCTGGGCGACATGGCCGGGCTGCGTTATGGTATGTTGTTTATTTATATTCCCATTGGCTATATCCTGAGCATTGGTTTTTGGGCAAAACCTATTGTTACCAATAAAATCATCACCCGGAAAAAGAAAGCAACCATTCATTAGCATACAAAGGAAATATATGAACCAGGGAGTGATTATAGGCATAGACCTCGGCGCAACTAATATCAGGGGCGGATTGGTAACGGGAAAAGAAATTATCCGTACGCAGGCAAGGGCCATACGCAGTAAAGGAACCGTGGACGAAGTTTTACAGGATATATTTGATATTACCGGTTTACTGATGAACGGATCCGTGGCCGGCATTGGCATTGGCGTGCCGAGCGTGGTAGATGTGGAAAAAGGTATGGTGTATGATGTGCAATATATTCCCTCCTGGAAAGAAGTGCCTTTGAAGGAAATTATGGAAGCGCGATACGGAATACCTGTTTTTGTGAATAATGATGCCAATTGTTTTGCCCTGGGAGAGTTTTATTTTGGGAAAGGCATTGACGCCGATCATATGATCGGGCTTACTATAGGAACGGGCATTGGGGCGGGAATAGTAATTAACCGGCGTTTATATGCCGGGCCTAATTGTGGCGCCGGTGAGTTTGGCATGGTGGATTATCTGGATCGCTGCTATGAATATTATGGAAGCGGGCAATTCTTTCAAAATGTGTATCAAACAGATGGACAGGTAGTATTTGAGCGGGCAAAGGCAGGCGATTTACAGGCGCAGCAATGGTATGCCGAAATGGGAACGCATTTGGGCAATGCCATAAAAATGATATTGTATGCCTATGATCCGCCACTGATCGTTTTTGGCGGTTCCGTAAGGCATGCGTATCCTTATTTTCAGCAAACCATGTGGGAACGCATCAACAGCTTTGCCTTTTCAAAATCGCTGCCGCGGTTGCGCATTGAGCTGTCTGAACTCCATAATAGCGGCATACTCGGCGCCGCCGGGCTTTACTATAATGCATTATAGTGCAACGGTATTATCTCCTTTCTTTAACGGCGCCTGTAATACTTTATTTCCATAACGGATGGTATGGGTTCCTGCCTTGTTGGCCGTAATAACAAGCCGCGTAAGTTTTCCCGATTGCCAGCTCATGTTAATGGTATAGCCGCCTCTTGCACGCAAGCCTTTAATGCTTCCGCTAGGCCAGGCAGAAGGCAGGGCGGGTAACAGGTGTATCTCGTTGTTCTGCGACTGCAATAACATTTCGGCAATACCTGCCGCACCGCCAAAGTTCCCGTCAATCTGAAATGGCGGATGTGTGCTTAACAGGCTGATCAATGTGCTTTTTTGTAATAAAGATTGCACCTGTTCGCCACATTTTTCACCATCCTGCAGGCGGGCATAAAAGTTAATGATCCAGGCTTTGCTCCATCCCGTATGTCCGCCACCGTTAGCCAGGCGGCGTTCAATCGTTTTTTTTGCTGCGGCGTACAGGTCCTGTGTTTGCGGCGATATCAGGTTTAAAGGATACAGCCCCAGCAGGTGCGACATATGGCGATGCCCCGGCTCCACTTCTTCAAAATCTTCTATCCATTCCTGTATCGTGCCGTTGGCGCCAATTTTAATGGGAGGAAGCTGCTGTTGTGCCGCTTTAACCTTGCTCACCAAATCCTCATCAGCCTTCAACACCGTGGCGGCATGTATAAAATGATTGAACAGGCCGTGGATGATCTCTATATCTATGGTGCTGGCGTAGCATAATTGTGAACTTTCCTTCTTGTTGGTACCCGGAACAAAAAAAGCGTTTTCGGGTGAGTGCGAAGGATTGGTAACCAGGTATCCCTCCGGGGAAGGAGTTAAGAAATCGAGTACAAATGCTACTGATCCTTTAATAACAGGATAGGCGGTATGACGGAGGTAACTGGTATCGCCGGTAAATTCGTAATGCCGGTACAGGGGAAAGGTCATCCAGGGGCCGGCCATAGGCGATACGCCCCAAACACCATCTGCCACACCGGTTCTGCCAAAAGCGTCTGTTAAATGGTGCAGCGTCCACCCGCTGGCGTTATACATTTCCTTTGCAGTGGCTGCGCCCGGAACGGTTAGCGCCTGCATGAAATGCGCAAGGGGTATAGTGGTTTCAGAAAGATTACCGGTTTCCGCAGGCCAATAATTCATTTGCAGGTTGATGTTGGTATGAAAGTCGGCATTCCACGGGGCGTTATACAATTCATTCCAGATGCCCTGCAGGTTAGCAGGCAGCTTGCCGGGCTGGCGCGATGAGCCCATCAGCAGGTAACGGCCATACTGGTAGTATAATACGATGAGCCCGCGATCTGTTATTCCGGCTTTAACCTGTTCCAGTCTTTTATCGGTGGGCAATTTGTTGTATGTATCTTCTCCCAGCGTAAAGTTTACCCGGTCAAAAAAGGAGCGGTGATCTTTTACGTGCATTTGTTTTAAGATAGCGGGAGATAAGCCGGCAGCCTTATTGAGCTTTGTTTTGCAAATGGCTAACGGGTTAATAGCAGTATCGAAATTTAATTGATCGAAATTATAATTGGTGGCGCCTGTTACCAGCAGCACAATGTTTTTTGCGGAATTTACGCGGTAACCGGCGGATGTATCGGTCAGAAGTGAAGCTGCTTTTCCATCGGTATGCATAATCTTCAAAGCGCCTGAAAAGCGCATATGCTTTCCTGCCGGGCCGGTCTCCGGGTCTTCTTCGTCTTCAATTTGCCCGTTGAACCAGGCCATATCTCCTTCACTTTTATATTCGTGGGTGTCTTTTTCGCGCAACAGGAAAAATTCCACATCAAAAGGGCGGGTAGCACGGATGCTTACTACAATAACATCCTGCGGAGCCGAAGCGTATACTTCCTGTATTATGGTATTGCCATCTACAGTATATGTTGTTGCGGCTATGCCGGTATTAAGCGTTAAGGAGCGTTTATATTGCTGCGCCGCACCTTTCCATGCATAGTTAATAAAAAGGTTGCCGAGTGGCTGGTAAGAGCGCACCCTGGGTGGTGTACCTACCAGGTACCGGGTTGAAAGATCGAGCGCGTTTTTATATGCCCCGTTAAATAAAGCCTTTTGTATTTGTGGTAAGTGCTCCGCCGCGCGGGGATTGTTGTTATTGATTTTACTGCCGGCCCATATGCTCTCTTCATTGAGTTGAATGCGTTCATGATCATATTTGCCAAAAACCATGGCGCCTATACGCCCGTTGCCAATGGGCAGGGCATCTGTCCATTGTTTTGCGGGGCTGTTATACCACAATTGCAGATCCTGCTGGGCTATACCGCGGATACTACAGGAGAACAGGGTTGCAAAAAGCAATATTATTTTGAATACCATGAGCATGATTTTAGAAACGGCGCAATTTATTGCCGGTGAAATATTTGGCAATAATATAATGAAATACGCAAACCACGTCACAGATGCCTGTAATAAGTATTTTCCTAAATAGCAGGGCATCTACCGGCAGTATGCCGGCATGGCGGACTAAGTAATCTGCCCGGTTGGTAAGCCAATTTTTAAATTTGTACAACCCCGCCACTACAGGAACAATACCATACGTGATCGTTAATGTGTTTTGTAATTGATTGATTGTTACCATACGTGATATTTTTGTATATCGTTTAGGTTCATAAGTAAGGAAAGGGCTACAAAATAATTTTTGATAAAAATTGTAACGTTTTATTGTTTTCATAATCTAATAAGGCAAATGGATCATCTAACTATCTTACCCCTATCCCAGCTTTCCGATAAGGAACTGGTAAGCAGGGTGCTATCGGGAGAAAAGCATTTATTTGAGTGGATCATGCGCCGTTATAACCAGCGTCTTTTCCGGGCGGGTATAGCTATACTCGGCGATGAAATGGAGGTAGAAGACGCTATGCAAAACGCCTATATAAAAGCATATCAGCATTTAGCCGGGTTTGAGCACAGGGCGTCATTAAGTACCTGGCTGATAAAAATACTGATCAATGAATGCCTGGCGCAAAAAAATAAAAAAGCACATTTGAAGGTTGTTAACATTGAGTATCATCCGGAAAATATGAGCAGTATGAAAACCCCTTCCAATATTTTAATGAACAAGGAAATGGGTATTGCGCTGGAAACGGCTATTGCTCACCTGCCGGAAAAGTACCGTCTTGTATTTATGCTGAGGGAAATTGAAGCGCTGCCTGTAAAAGAAACCGGGGATATACTTGGAATAGAAGAAGCCAATGTAAAAGTGCGGCTCAACCGCGCCAAAGCCATGCTGCGCCGGAGCCTGGGTAATGATATGAAAGCGCATGTATATACCTTTCACCTTACCCGTTGCGGCCGGTTAGTAAATCATGTATTGAGTTGTATTGCATAGCACGCTTCAGGAACCGTATGGTATCTGCAATAAAATGCTTAGTCAATTAAGTTGTTTTTCACTGCAAAAAATACCAACCCTGCGGTATTCTTTACATTATATCTTTCCATCAGCCTGTCTTTGATGGCTTCTACCGTGCGTGGGCTGATCTCCATTTTTTGTGCAATTTCCGTAGCGGTAAATTCCATGCATAGTAAGCGGAGCACTTCTCTTTCTTTATCACTTATAACTACTTCATTGGTTAAGGAAGGGATGGATTTTGTGCGGGCATGCGATTTTTTTAAGAGTACCTTATTCACGAAGTTGTTGAGGTAATAACCCCGCGCCATTACTTCCACGATAGCTTTTTTAATTTCAGCAGGGTCGGCGCTTTTGAGCAGGTACCCGTTGGCGCCGTTTTCCATAAGGTGCGATACAAACCTTTCATCTTCATACATGGTAAGCACAATAACGTGAAGATGGGGGTATTGTTTGCCAATCGTTTTTGTGGCTTCTATGCCGTCTTTTACCGGCATGCGCAGGTCCATGAGCACCACATCGGGTTCCGCGGCGGGTAAGCCCATCAGCAGCTCTTCACCGTTCTCGGCCTCCAGCACAAATTTAATATTGGTATACTGCCGTAGCGAAAGGATTACACCTTTGCGGAATATTTTGTGGTCATCGGCAATGGCAACTTTAATAATACTCATAGCTTCGGTTGGTTTTTAACGGTATAGGATGTATGCTAAGTTATCATTTCATATTCTTCAACGGGAACCTCCAGGGTAACTTTATAATAGGTTTGCGACAAGTCTTTTTCGAAATCAATTTTGGCATGCAATACCCTGGCGCGGCTTTGAATGTTTTTTAATCCCAACCCCAAAGCGCTTTTATTGAGCCTTTCCACGTCGGCCTGTGTAATGCCTCTGCCATCGTGATGGAGGCGGATAAAAAACCGGTCTTCATTATAATTTTGTGTAACGTGGATAAAGCTGGCATTGCTATGCTTTAAAATGTTATTCACCAGTTCCTGTATAACCCGGAATACGAGCAGTTCCTGTTCAGGTCTTAATCTTTGGCGGTAATCATGGAACCGGCTGCTGGCGTTCATGCTGCCGGAGCCGCTGATCTTCTGGAAAAGATCGTTTACCGCAGATTCTAACCCGAAATTCTTTAACGTAGGCGGCATCAGGCTGTGTGAAATATTCCGGATAAGTTGTATCGTATCATCAATGATCTGCTTGGCGTTGTAAATAGCCTGCAACTGGGTACTGATATCCTGCTTTACCAGGTTTTCATTTAAATATAAACGGGCGGTAGCCAGTAAGGGCCCGGCATCATCGTGCAGGTCGGCGGCTATCCTTTGTCTTTCTTCTTCCTGCCACCTGATAGAAGCGTTCAGCAGAATTTTTTGCTGCTCTTCCTCCATCTCTTTCAACTGCAACTGGTACCGGATAACCCGGCGCTGGTGAAAGATAATAAAAAGCACCAAACCTATCGCCAGGGCCAGCATTCCCATAGTGCCAAAAAACAGCACACCGGAGATGTTCAACGGGCTGGATTGGTTTGTGATCTGCAGAAGTATCATTGGTTAATCAACGTGGGTTTGGGAATAAAATTATTTTACTTTTTTTTAGTCATTGAAGAAGGCGATTTAATGGTTGTATCCTTTATTAACATTGCAAATCCGAAAAGCAGGTTTTTGATAATATACAATGTATCATGAATAAGGTCGTATTCGCTTATGAATTGGTCTTCCTTCATGTGGCTTTGTGCATAAATGAAGGGGAAAAAAGTGCCTGCGAAATAGATAATCAATGCTACTACCACCCAAAAAACAGGAGAAGAATACAGGAAAAGCGAAGTAGGGTCGCTTACCCTTTCAAAAAGATAAAATATGCAATAAATAAGAAATACCAAGGAAGTAATGCCTGAAGGCACGGAGTCAAAAGAATTATTTGCAGAACTAAGCAGGTCATAGAGTAAGTAGAGACCGATCAATACCGTTATGGCGATCATCCCCTTCTTAAAGGTCTTAGATACTATGATATTAAAAAACAGCAGGGAAAACAGACTATACTCAAATATGGTGGTTATGCGGCCAATTAAAAAAGTATACTCCCTGGCCTGGCGGTTGGAGAGAACAAAAAAATTAATAAATGCGCTAAAAACTACTATATAAAAAGCTACCCTTAATCCTATATTTTTTTTTGACCTTGCAAAAAAAATGAAAAGAATTAAGGGTAGCAGATCAGATAAAACGGCAATATTGCGTAAAACAGTTGTTATAATGGTATGTTTTTCC
>CAYVEI010000180.1:0-8778 GCA_964450515.1 uncultured Terrimonas sp.
GCAATATTCAAGAACTACAGCAACTGGAGCAGGAGCACCCTTGCGGGCATCACAAAAAAATACAGCATCAGTTCCCCGCTGAAGAAAGGCAAAAAAGCGCAGGGCAGCATGCAGGTGCTGTATGATTTTTTATACAAACAACATATACCGCCTACACCGGCGCTTGTGTGGAGGGTGGGGTATGGATTTTAAATGAAAGATGACTTATGAACAGGATTTTAAAATTATTAATGGTAACTGTAACCACAGCAGTATCTGTAATTTCTCATGCTCAGGTTCGCTTGCAAACAGGAGCCCCTGAGACCAGCTTCCCTTTATATCAATTTAACGATGCTAAGAATAGATTGAGTACGGGTGTTAGCCTTACTTATATAGGTGGGAACGGAATAAAAGTAAACGATGTTGCTTCAAGTGTAGGAACAGGCTGGGATTTAATGGCCGCAGGTGTAATAGTAAGAGTACAGCATGGTGAACCGGATGATCAGAAGTATGACAAGCCATCAGGTATTACATGGGATCCAACAGATAAGATGGTATATAATCCAGGCATTCAGAATTATTATCCCAATGGATATTTATATGGTACCACACCCCCTCAAAATGCTGTACCTGGTAATGGCGCCTTTTCACCCTTGATACCGAACGGAACTTTTTCTTTGTATAAGCCAAATTTTACCGATAGAGAACAAGACGTTTTCCTGTTTCAGTTTAACGGACGGTCAGGAAAGTTTGTTATAGGCAAGGATTTGTCTGTGCTATTAATTGAGGATTCCAAATTGAAAGTTGAATTTATACAGGCGGACATGTCTGCTCAAAATATTAGAACAAGGATTTCCGAATTCAATATCACTGATGAGAGTGGAACAAAATATGTTTTTTCGGAAAGAGAAATTACTGAAAACGTTACGTATGGTTGGGGTTATGGTGGCTTTGATGGAGGAACCGGAGGTTATGTAGGGCAGGATATTACCTTTGCAGCAGTACCTGTAAAAAAGGTGGACAAATGGTTTTTAAAGGAGATCATTAACCCGTTTAATAACAAGAAAATAATTTTCAACTACGAAACATTTCCTCTGGACTATGAGGGTTCAAGAAGCGCCTCAACGCAGAACTCGACCCAGCCCAACTCGACCTCACAATTATCAAGAATAATACAACGCGTCAAAACCGAATCTAAAAGACTGAAGGATATTGTTTTACCCGATGGTCAGCAGGTGAACTTTATTTATTCTGCATCCGATCGTGTGGATTTAAGCGGTGATAAATATTTGGAAAGATTAGATATATCGTACGGCGATAAATTTAAATATGGATATAAATTCAATTATGGGTATTTCTTAAAGAAAGAAATTAAAGCAATAAACTATAATTTTTCAGGCAGCCAGATCCGGTTTGCAAGACTTTGTCTGTTATCTTTTGCAAAAAGGATTAACGACAACATTTTGGATAAAGAACACGCTTTTGAATATTACCTGACAGACGATGAATATCCTGATAGTATGGAATATCAGGGAGTACCTGCAAGATTTACATACCGGTCTGATTATTGGGGATATTATAATGCAGCATCGAATGTAGAAGATAATAACGGTAACCCGCTCTATTCAAATTCAACAACGTTTACATCTTCTAAAGCGCCACACCCCTCTGCGGCAAAGATTGGGTTAATCAAAAAAATCATATATCCTACAGGAGGATATATGGAATATACGTATCAGGGTAACATATCCATTAATTCAGGCTATATGGCAGGCAGTTTTGGGGGGACGGCTCCAGGTGTGCATGTAAGCCTCACCACTTTGTATGATGGCGTTTCCCATACAAAGGATATTATAAAGAAGTACCGTTACGCTAATGAGGCCGGTACAGCATCATCATTATGGGGCTTTGAAATGCCGGTTGCATCACAAACAAAAAACCTGAGGATTTATAAGAGCAGTACAGAACTATTGGGAGCAACCTATTCTAAAGAGAGCGGAACCATTTACGTGGCAAACATAGGAACAACTGCTTTTAATCTGGCTGTTTTTATATACGGACTTAGTTCCAATCCCTATACTGCAATTCTCGGATTGATTACTACCATCCTTTGGCAGGTATTCGCCCCTGACTACAAAGACTATGCTGCAACGACCCACTTTTGTGAGAGTTTACTGAATAAAAACCCTCTGCCTTTGCTATATGGCAGAGTTGAAGTAATAGAAGAAAATAATAGCATACCAAACGGCAAGACTGTTTATACTTTCACAGACAATACTTTATACCCGATAACAGGTTCTTACTCCTTTCCGTATAGCGCAAGGCCTAGATTTGCATCATGGGTTTATGGTCTGCCCAAGACAATTGAATGGTTTAATTCAACAGGTGACCGCCTGCGAAAAACAGAAAATATTTATACGGCAGTTGTCAGAACGAATACGGACAATAATTACGTTTCCAACGCATGGGAAAGTAATACTATACATATGGCGAAATTTGACAGAGAATCGGAATTTATTTCAAGCACAGGTTCTATTACGTCCGATATCTATTATCCGGTAACAGGACGAATGGAGTTGAGCGAAACAGTGGAAACAACATACGATCAGGGTCAGCCGGTGGTAAATAATACCAGGTACACTTATACGACCCATTACCAGGTGAAAACAGTTGAAAAGTATAATAGTATAGGCGGCTCTGAAGGCAATACTTATTATTATCCCCAGGATTATCCTTCAACGAATGTATATCCATTTGTTATCACGATGAAAAACAGCAATATATTCAATGTGCCACTTGTCACTGTCTCATGGTTGAAAGAGTCCATAGCCACCGGTCCTAAAAAAACTTCAAGAGCAGCTTTAACCATGTATGATAATATCCCCAATGGAGATATAAAACCATCGCGGATTTATGTAACTGAATTTGAATCGCTTCAGGATGAAGGTTATACAACTTCTCCCCCCACGCTGAACCCAAATGTTACGGATGCCTTCAGAAACTGGAGAATACCAGTATACTATTCATACGATGCAAATGGCAATTTAGTTCAGATAAGTGCCGGAGGAAAGATAAAAAGTTGGATTTATGGTTATAATGGAACTTCTATAACTGCAGAAATAAGTAATGCTACTTCGGATCAGGTCGCTTATACTTCTTTTGAAACGGATGATAAAGGCAATTGGAATAATTATACAGGAACTATGATGACTGTTGCATCCGGGCTTTCTTTACCAACGGGGAAAAAGTATTACAACCTGACAGCGACGGCTCCGCTTAGCAAGGCCGTAACCAACGGGCAGGTATATATTATTTCTTACTGGCGTAATAATGCCAGCCCGTTTTCTGTAACGGGTGGCACAAATGTGCATGTATCGGGAAGAACTATCGGCAACTGGACCTACCATGAGCACAAGGTAACTGCAACATCTTCAACGCTAACCATTACAGGATCAGGAGGTATTGATGAAGTGCGTTTATACCCCGCTAATGCTCAGATGACGACTTTTATCCATAATCCGCTCATAGGCATAACCAGTCAATGCGATGTGAATAACCGGATAATTTATTACGAATATGATATTATAGGAAGACTGAGCTTAATAAGAGACGAAGACAAGAATGTTCTGGAAAAGATCTGTTACAATTATGCCGGTCAGCCCGTGGACTGCCAGACCTATTACTATAACGAAGAGAAGAGTGGTAGCTTTACCCGTAATAATTGCACAGCAGGATATATTTCCTCCCCGGTTGTTTATACTGTTGCTGCCAGCAAATATAAGTCAGCAATAAGCCAGGAAGCGGCCGATCAGTTGGCCCAGAACGATATGGACGCCAATGGACAGGCATATGCCAACACCAATGGAACCTGCCAGCGTATCTCCGTAGCGGTAACGCTTAAAAATTCGGGTGAGCAGGGTCAGCAGACCTTTTATGTGACTTTTACTGCTAATGGTTCCGGTTCACATTTCGGCTTCACCAATAAAACACTTGCTTCCGGTGCCAGCTTTACCAGCAACGTATATTGGGGAACTTACGATGTTGAAATAGAGGTCAAGAATGGTGATGTGCTTAAATTCAGCCTGAACGGACAGCTAAAAACAGGCAGCCTTGTAACCTATACCAATGTAAGCATTACCAATGCGATGACAATCTATGCGGGTGTATATCAAAATATCACGCAGAATGTAAATTATACCCGAAATAATTGTCCTCCCAATAATATACCGTCCACGGTGGTTTATGTGGTGCCCGCAGGCACTTACACCTCGTTTATTTCGCAAGCAGATGCCAATACCCAGGCAGTCTCACAAACAGCATCTGCCGGGCAGGCGTATGCCAATGCCAATGGTACCTGCCTGCCTCCGGTACCTCCGACAACTGATATTGTTTACACCAACCAGATGACCAAAACAATAACCCTCAAACTGACCAACACCCTAACGGGCGTCCTGTATACTTTTTCGCTTCCGAAAAAGACCACACCCACTACGGCGGGCACAATACCCACAGGTGTTTACAATGTAACAATGAAAGTTAACGGAGCATCAGAGTATTATAGCATCAACAGTTATGTGCAGGCAATACCCGACACGGATTTCAGCGCTACCAATGTGGTATTGAATACTGCCATTACTACTGTTACTGCTTATTAAATATATTAAAACTAAAAACTGAGATAAACAATGAAAATCCTTCTTCATATTTTTTTGTACCTGTATCCTGCCGCTCTTCTTTTAGGGCAGGAAGCCAGCTCTTTCTACCAGTTGTCTGTTCCGGTAAGAGATTCAGGCCGCTCCGTTAACATGGTCGCCTGCCAGGGCAAAAAAGTGCTGGTAGCAGTGTGCGATGCATTCAACCCCGATACGCAATTGCTCGGTCAGCTTGATGACCTGCAGCAAAAATACCTTGACAGACTGATGGTCATTGTTATTCCCGTAAATGATTTAACCCCTTCTTCCAAGGCTGTTGATGCAAACCGGTGGCAGGGAATACCCGGGAACTACCAGGTTTCCGGGGTTTCCGCAGGCAAAAAATCAAGCGGAAGCGCACAGCATCCCTTGCTTAGGTGGGCGACAAATCAGAATGAGAACCGGCATTTTGACCATGATATAAAGGAGGACGGATACCTGTTTGTAATTAGTGAAACCGGGAGATTGTTTGCCGTACTAAAAACTTCGATGGTCATAAACAGGCCCGTGATGGACAATATACTGGCGATGCAGGTACCGGATCATTAGACCGGTATTCATTTATCATTATTCTAACTATTTTATATGCATACACCCCGAAAAATAATATTTGCCCTGGCCTTATGGCTTGTAATGCTTTGTATGGATACCGTTACAGCCCAGCTCCCCCGTACAATCCCCAGCAATTATAATAGCACCGGCAAAAGCTTTACACGCACCTGGGATGCCAGAGCGCCGGAACAAAACCCCAACACATTAATGACGCGCAGCCTGCGCGACGTGCAGCAGACCACCCAATATTTTGATGGGTTAGGCAGACGCCTGCAGACTGTGGTAAAGCAGGGTTCCTACCCTACAGGCGGTACGGCGGTAGACCTGATCGGCATGACGGAATATGATGCCCTGGGCATAGAGCCGTTCAGGTACTTACCTACCCCTTCCACGGCTACCGATGGCACGAAAAATGATGGTAGCTTCAAGCTGAACCCCTTTGCCCAGCAGGCGGCGTTTTATGGTAGCGCGGATGCCAGTAAAAACCCCATCGCCGGTCAGGAAGAAACTTTCTTTTATGGGGAGACCCGCTTTGAAGCTTCACCGCTGAACCGCATCACCGAAGCTGCTGCTGAGGGTAATAGTTGGACCGGTACCATGTACAATGGCAATGAAGCCAACCGACGTTCGGTTAAAATAAAATATTATTCAAATACTGTTACCGATGCGGTACGGATATGGAAAGTTACCGTTGCGGCAGTTGGCAGCCTAAGCACCTATGCCAGCACCGGGGCTTATGCAGCCGGTGAACTGTACAAGTTCATTACCATAGACGAGCAAAACAAGCAGGTCATTGAATTTAGGGATAAGGAGAATAAGGTGATCCTCAAAAAAGTGCAGCTCACTGCGGCCGATGATAACGGATCGGGTAGCGGCCACGCCAACTGGCTGTGCACTTATTACATCTACGATAGCAGGAATAACCTGCGGTGTATGGTACAGCCGCGGGGTGTGGAGCTCATCTCTTCCAATTGGTTGTTAACCAACGCCACCATACTGGCAGAACAATGCTTCCGTTATGAATATGACCAGCGCAACCGCATGATCATAAAAAAGGTTCCGGGAGCAGACCAGGTAGATATGATCTATGATGACGGAGATAAGCTGGTGATGACCCGGGACGCCAAACTGAAAGCCACCAACCAGTACTTAGTAATAAAATATGATGCACATAACCGCCCTACAGAAACGGGGCTGTGGACCAGCACTACCATACCGCAAACACACCGCAGCAACGCCTATTATTCTACCAGCTATCCAACCACCAGCGGCACCTATGAGTACCTCACCAAAACCGGTTATGATGATTACGGCGCCATTCCCGCTGCCAGCGGACTGAACGCCACCTTAGACAATGCACAAATTACCGGCGCCTATGGCTTTTTCACTACCTACAATGCTTCCCCCGATTACGCCCAACAGCTCACCGCTTCGGCGCAAACCAGAGGATTGGTGACCTGGAGGGAAACGAAGATACTGGGACAAGCCGCCTATCAATACAGTGTAAACATATACGATGATAAGGCAAGGCTGATACAGGTAAAAAGTAAAAATCAAACCGGCGGGGCAGACCTTGTTACCATCCAGTACAGTTGGAGCGGCCAGCCGCTGGTAATGCTGCAAAAGCAGGTTAAGTCGGGCGCCAATGCGCAAACCAGCTTTACGGTAACCAAACTTATTTACGACGACCTGGGGCGGGTAGTGCGCACCGATAAAAAAATACAGCATACCAATGTAGCGGGCAATGCATTGCCTTCTGCCTATACTACGGTCAGTCAAAACGAATATGACGCCCTTGGACGGTTGAAGAAAAAAACAGTGGGCAGCAAAAAAAATCCTTCCACCAATGCTTATTATAGTCCCCGCCAGCCCCTGCAGGAACAGGTGTATGAATACAATATCCGCGGCTGGCTGCTGAACATGAATAAGGGGTACATGAGCAATGCCAATACCAACCAGTATTTTGCCATGGAGCTGGGCTACAACAAGAATGCCAGCATAGGAGCCTTTACAGCCCGGTACAACGGCAATATCAGCGGTATGCTCTGGAAAAGTGAAGGCGATCAGCAGCGGCGCAAATACAACTTTACCTATGACGCCGCCAACCGGCTTACTGCAGGAGCCTTTACCCAATATGTATCCGGCTCGGGCAGCAGCGCGGTATTTAATGCCAGTGCGGGAATAGACTATTCGGTAAGCGGCTTAACCTATGATGCCAACGGCAATATTAAAGCCATGACCCGGAAAGGTTTGAAGCTCAATACATCGCCTGTTATAGACCAGTTGACCTATACCTATAACAGCAACAGCAACAAACTGCTGAAAGTGGTGGACGCGATAAGTGCAGACAATAAATTGGGGGATTTTAATGACGGCGGCAACGGAACGGGCAACGACTACACTTACGATGTAAACGGCAATCTTACGGCAGATAATAACAAAGCCATCAGCGCCATTACGTATAATTACCTGAACCTGCCCCAAACCGTTACGGTAACCGGCAAGGGCACCATCACCTATACCTATGACGCCGCAGGCAACAAGCTGAAGAAAGTCATTGTGGAAAATCCATCTGCAGCCAACGGCAACAAAACCATAACCACTACTACCACTTATGTGGGCGCTTTTGTATATGAAAGTAACACCATCAGCCCTGCTGATCCGGGCAATCCCAACTATACCGACAAACTGCTTTTTGCAGGCCAGGAAGAAGGAAGGATAAGAACCCTGTTCAATACAGCAGGCAGCCCCAACACTCCATCAGGCTTTGCTTACGACTACTTTGTAAAAGATCACCTGGGTAATGTGCGCATGATGCTGACCGAAGAAGTGAAGCAGGATATTTATCCCGCGGCAACGCTTGAAGGCAGCCTTACCGCAGACGGCAGTCCCAATGCAGCCTATATTGAAAAGAACTATTACACCATTAACAGCGCATACGTGGTGGCATCCACCACGGCCACCGGCATTACGCCTTACCAAAACCACAATGGCAACCCGCCGGTGAACAACAACCCCAACAGCGTGGTTACCGCCAGCAGCGCCAAGCTCTATAAGCTCAACAGCGGCACCAATAAAACCGGACTGGGTATAACCTTAAAGGTAATGGCGGGCGACAGGATAGATATCTTTGGCAAAAGCTATTATTTCCAGAACAACACAGGCGGCACAGCAGCCAACAGCGCCATACCGGTATTAGATATCCTCACCGGCTTATTAGGAGGCCCCACGGGAGGGGCAGCAGCAGCCAGTCATGGCGGGTTAACAGCCACACAGCTCAACGGCAGCGCTGGCACTACAGCCGGTATCAATACCCTGTTGAGCAATCAAACAACCGATGCCGCCACAGCGCCCACAGTACCCAAAGCCTACATCAATTACATCTTCTTAGATGAGCAATTTCAGGTAGTAAAAGATGCACAGGGAAATATTACGGCAGGTTTTGACCGGGCAGGTAGTAACAGTGTTGTTAAACCTCATACAATTACGGAAAAGACAGCATTAAAGAGCGGATATGTGTATATTTACGTAAGTAACGAGAGTCCTGTAAACGTGT
>CAYVEI010000181.1:0-8723 GCA_964450515.1 uncultured Terrimonas sp.
CAGGAGCTTTTTGAAACAGTTTGGCATGACGCCAACGGAATATGCGAGGGTGAAGCGGGAAGAAGGGGAATGATATAGTGAAACGGATAATGCCTGTTATTGCGGTTGAACCGGCTGCATAACTGCTATGCAACAACTGTTGCGACGCTCCGTTCAGGGTTTGGAGCATTGGGCAGCAGGAGAGGAAGAGAAAAAATCCGAGTATATAGCGCATTATCAGGTAAACTCTTACAGCGCACTAAAAATTTACACAGTAAACTAAAAAGCCGCTGCAAATTCATCCAAAGTTCGTATATTAACAACTCAACCCGGTTGCCTGCATTACCTGCAATATCACTTCAAGAACCCTTGTTTGTGATTTCAAGTATAGCGCTTCGGGAGAATAAAAAAAGGCGACTTGCGCCACCTTAAATGTTTTCACAACGGAATAATCCTTATTGTGAATTGCTTTCAAATCAAAGATAAACTTTTTACTTTTATATCCAAATGCCTGGTCTTTGCAAAATAAAACCATCCTGTTTTGTAACATGCTCAGGGAATTGAGCATCCAATAATTTTTTCCTGCCAATAACTAAACTTCCTTTTGCTTCATTCTTTACACTAATATTCGACCGATTCGGTGGGAAAGCCACAAAAACTCTTTTTTGCTGATAGATATTGTGTATTGATTTAACCGGAGGAACCAAATCACTATCGCCTGTTATTAAAAAAGCAGTATCATACAAATCATTTTGGGCATCTTCCATCATTGCTACTGCTATATTTACATCAGTCATTTTTTCATTAGCATAGAAGTAGCTATGCCTGCATCTTCTGCAGGTTTCTATATGTGACTGGTAGTGACCATAAGTAATCTTAAAATCAGACAATGTCTCCAATGCCTCTATATAGGTCTTTTGACGCTTTTCTTTATCAGGATTGTTTCTAACTCTGGAGGTAAAATATTTAGTTTGCATCAATTGTTGCCCAGGTCTCAATAATGATTCCACCAATTGCTTCGGATTTAACCAAAGTGTGGAATTGCCATTCTCTTTCATCCCAAAATACAAGTTGAAGCCATCTATATAGGCTATTATTCTTTCAATTCGATTTGGTGTATTCATTTTTGATATATAAATTTGTAAAACAAGAACAGCTCCTGAGATAGCATCCCAGGATTGACGCTCCGGAAACGGGGCGTTTCGCATTTACATGCAAAGGTAAGTTTAATATGAATTTTAAAAAAAATAATCTGATTTGTTGATCAATCAATCTTTATACCTTAGATTTGTTGTCAAAATAAAATCGCATTATGCGATTTTATTTTGGGGCAGTAACTTTAATGGTTAAAAATCAGGCGTGACAAACTTGAAATGCGGGTTCGAATCCCGCCTGCTCCACGACAAAAATAATGATTAATTTAAAATTATGTCTTTTTTCTAAGGTATAAGATTAGATTGATCAGTTGTGAATTGCTTTCATTTTAATCCGCCCTTTCTTTTTCACCCTAAACGAATGCCTGTAATATGAAAAAAATCTTAGGCCTCGATCTTGGCACCAACTCAATCGGTTGGGCTTTAATTCAACAAGATTTTCCAAATAAGTATGGCAAAGTCTTAGGTATGGGAACCCGCATCATTCCCATGTCACAAGATATTCTTGGTGAATTTGATAAAGGTAATTCAGTATCCCAAACAGCAGAACGTACAAGATATAGAAGTGTAAGGAGGTTGAGAGAAAGACATTTATTGAGAAGAGAAAGGCTACACAGAGTATTGAATGTATTAGGTTTTTTACCGGAACATTATGCTGCAGAAATTGATTTTGAAAAAAGGTTGGGGAAATTTAAAGAAGAAACAGAACCCAAGCTGGCTTATAACAACAAAACATTCCTCTTCAAAAACTCTTTTGAGGAAATGCTGACTGATTTTCAACAGTATCAACCGGAAGTTTTAATAAATAAAAAAGGGGAATCCGCTTTAGTACCCTACGATTGGACGGTTTATTATCTCCGTAAAAAAGCATTAGTCCAAAGGATAGAAAAAGAAGAATTAGCCTGGATTTTACTCAACTTCAATCAAAAACGCGGCTACTATCAATTGCGCGGAGAAGAGGAAGAAGAAAACCCGAACAAGCTGGTGGAGTTTCACTCCTTAAAAGTGGTTAATGTAATTGCAGACGAACCTCAGAAAGGAAAACCGGATATATGGTATTCATTGGTTTTAGAAAATGGCTGGATATACAGGCGTTCAAGCAAAACTCCATTGTTTAATTGGAAAGATAACGTACGCGACTTTATTGTTACTACGGACCTGAACGATGACGGTTCAGTAAAGACTGATAAAGAAGGTAATGAAAAAAGAAGTTTCCGTGCACCGGGCGAAGACGATTGGACACTTCTCAAGAAAAAGACCGAACAGGAAGTTGACAAATCTCACAAAACCATCGGAGCATATATATACGATGCCTTGCTTCAAAATCCTAAACAGAAAATTAAAGGCAGGCTTGTCAGAACAATAGAACGTAAATATTACAAAGATGAGTTAAGGCAGATCCTTAAAAAGCAAAAGGAATTTCACACCGAACTACAGAGTGAAGACCTGTATAGCGATTGTATTCGTGAATTGTATAGGAATAACGATGCTCACCAACTACAATTAAGCAAGAAAGGCTTTGAACACTTGTTTTTAGATGATATTATTTTCTATCAACGTCCCCTTCGCAGCAATAAATCATCTATAAGCAATTGCACCCTGGAATATAGAAAATATAAAGACAAGGAAGGAATCCAACATACGCAATATCTCAAGGCTATTCCAAAGTCCAATCCTTTTTACCAGGAATTTCGCATTTGGCAATGGATATATAATTTATCTATTTACAGAAAAGAGGGCGATGAGAATGTAACTGCTGAATTTTTAAACAGTGTTGAAGATTGGGAAAACCTGTTTTCATTTCTGAATGGCAGAAAAGAGATAGAGCAAAAGCCTTTGATTAAATATCTTTTAGAACAAAAAGGGTTAAAAGGGAAAATTTTAAACGTTGAAGTTGAAACATATCGTTGGAATTATGTAGCTGACAGGGCCTATCCCTGCAATGAAACAAAAACATTGATCCGTACCAGGCTTGAAAAAGTTACAGATAAACCGGAAGATTTTTTGACAGGAGATATAGAGCAACAGCTTTGGCACATTATCTATTCTGTTACAGATAAAACAGACTACGAAAAAGCGTTAAAGTCTTTTTCAATAAAACATCAATTAGATGAAATCTCCTTTGTGGATTCATTTAAAAAGTTTCCGCCTTTTAAAAATGAATATGGTTCTTTTTCTGAAAAAGCAATTAAAAAGTTATTACCGCTCTTGCGGCTGGGAAAATATTGGAATTGGGATGCTATAGATGAATCTTCCAGAAAAAGAATTGAAAAAATTTTGACAGGGGAATATGATGAAAATATTAAGGAACGTATCAGAGAAAAAACGATTCACCTGACTCAAGAACAGGATTTTCAGGGGTTACAATTATGGATAGCTCAATATATTGTGTACGGAAGACATTCTGAAGCTGCCATTGCAGGCAAATGGAACACAGCAAATGATCTGGAAGAATATTTAAAAAAATTTAGGCAGCATGCTTTGCGTAATCCAATCGTTGAACAGGTCATTACAGAAACACTTCGGGTAGTAAAAGACATTTGGGGGAAATACGGAAATGGAGCAAAAGATTTCTTCGATGAGATCCATATTGAGTTGGGCAGGGAAATGAAAAATACTGCTGATGAAAGAAAGCGAATAACCAACCATGTTCTCGAAAATGAAAACACCAATCTTCGTATTAAAGCTTTATTGGCTGAATTGTTGAATGATGCTAATGTGGAAAACGTGCGTCCTTATTCACCAATGCAGCAAGAGATTTTAAAGGTATACGAAGAGGGTATACTTAATTCAGATATATCTATAGACGATGATATTCTGAAAATCAGTAAATCTGCTCAACCAACGTCAGCCGATTTGAGAAGATATAAGTTATGGCTGGAACAAAAATATCGTTCACCTTATACCGGCGAAATAATACCCTTAAACAGGTTATTTACAACCGACTATGAAATAGAACATATCATTCCTCAAAGTCGCTATTTTGATGATAGTTTCAGCAACAAGGTGATTTGTGAATCGGTAGTAAATAAGTTAAAAGATAACCAGTTAGGCTATGAATTTATAAAAAATCACCACGGCACAACTATTGAGTCAGGAATGGGTAAAAAACCAATCAGAATTTCGGAGATTAAGGATTATGAAGATTTTGTAAAACAACATTATTCAAAAAACCGTGGCAAACGCAACAAACTCCTTCTGGAAGATATCCCGGAAAAAATGATTGAAAGACAACTGAATGACACCCGTTATATCAGCAAGTTCATTTCAGGCATACTATCAAACATTGTTCGTTCTGAAACGAATGATGATGGGGTTAACTCCAAAAATGTTATTCCAGGCAATGGTAAAATTACAGGAGAACTGAAGCAAGACTGGGGGTTAAATGACATATGGAGTGATTTAGTTTTCCCACGCTTTGAACGTATGCAAAAGTTAAGAACAGAGAAGGATATTGCTAATGGCGTAAATTTTATTGCGCTGAACAAAAACAATAAACCGATTCCCGAACTTTTGCCAGTTGCTTTACAAAAGAATTTTTCTAAAAAAAGACTGGACCACCGTAATCATGCTCTTGATGCTTTAATAAATGCTTGTGCAACAAGAGACCATATCAACCTTCTCAACAACCAGTATGCAAAATCAACTAAGCGGTATGATTTAAACAAAAAGTTGAGAGTATTTGAAAGAGTAGCCTATAATCACCCTCAAACAGGCGAACGGATTGAAAAAGATGTACCAAAAGCGTTTATTAAACCCTGGGATAACTTTACCATTGATGCTAAAAAAGCCTTAGAGAATATCATCATAAGCTTCAAACAAAATTTGCGCATTATTAATAAAGCCAACAATCATTATGAAAAGTGGGTAGAAAAAGATAATGCTAAAATAAAAGAAGCACAGCAACAAACAGGTGTAAATTGGGCAATCCGGAAACAAATGCACAAAGACACTGTTTCAGGCAAAGTTGATTTAAAAAGAATAAAAGTCCCTAAGGGAAAGATACTGACTGCAACCCGAAAAAGTATTGATATTGGTTTTGATTTAAAAGCTATTGAATCAATAACAGATACCGGTATTCAAAAAATTATGAGAAATTATCTTAAAGCGAAAGATAACAATCCTGAGTTAGCCTTTTCGCCAGAGGGCATTGAAGATATGAATGAAAATATTAAAAAATATAACGATGGGAAATATCATCAACCAATTTACAAAGCCAGAATATTCGAATTAGGAAGCAAGTTTCCTTTAGGACAAACAGGAAACAAACAAACAAAATATGTAGAAGCAGCTAAAGGCACCAACCTTTTCTTCGCCATTTATAGCAAAGAAAATGGCAAAAGAAATTATGAAACTATTCCTTTGAATATTGTCATAGAACGACAGAAACAAGGCTTGACTTCGGTTCCCATAGAAAATGAAGATGGAGACAAGTTATTATTTTATCTTTCACCAAACAATTTGGTATATATTCCTTCAGAAGATGAAAGGTTGAATATAAGAGGAATGGACTTGGTTAATCTGACAGAAAAGCAAAAGGAGAATATTTATAAAGTTGTGAGTTTTACCGGTAATCAAATATTTTTTGTACAGCAGAGTATAGCTACTTCTATAGTAAACAAGGCTGAGTTTTCGTCTCTCAACAAAATGGAAAGAGCTATTGATGGAACAATGATTAAGGAATATTGTATCAAACTAAACATTGACCGGCTCGGTAACATAATCCCGGCTTCATGAAAACAAAGGAAATAATAAAGCTCATTGAAGCCGATGGATGGTTTGAGGTAAGGCAAAAAGGAAGCCACCGCCAGTTTAAACACCCGGTTAAAAAAGGTCTCATTACAGTGCCCGTGCACAGGCTATCGAACGATCTTACCCCGGGCTTGAGAGGAGCATATTAAAACAGGCTCAATTAGAGAAAAATTAATTTTGATAACTTTGCACCAGTATGATACGTTACACAGTTATTATTGAAAGAGCCGCTGATGGAGGCTATGGCGCGTATGTTCCCGATTTGCCCGGCTGCATAGGCATGGGCGCTACAAAAGAAGAAGTATTGGAAAATATAGCCGAAGCCATTGAGTTGCATATTGAAGGCATGAAAGCCGAAGGGCTGCCTGTACCTCCACCGGTCACTGAGGCCGAAAATCTTATAATCCGGGCTTAAAGGTATGGTTCGGGAAAATTTTGTAAACCTTTAGCTCGTTTTGGGATGTAAGGTATATTGCGAAACAAACATAATAAATAAAAGCAATATGCGTTCATCATGGAAACCCTTTATCCATGATAAAGCGAACGCTTTATTTCGGCAACCCGGCCTACCTTAAAACAAATAATGGGCAGCTCATTATAGAGATGCACGACAGCGGCGAAACCAGGTCGGCGCCGATAGAGGATATTGGCTTACTGGTATTAGATCACCAGCAGATCACTATCACCCAGGCCCTGCTGGCCAAATTACTTTCTAACAACACTGCAGTGATCACCTGCGACCATACACACCATCCCACAGGCATGCTGTTTAACTTGGACGGGCATACCCTGCAAAGCCAGAAATTCCAGGCCCAGGTAGAAGCATCGGTTCCGCTTAAAAAACAATTGTGGCAGCAAACCGTAGCCTGCAAAATAGAGAACCAGGCAGCCCTGCTGCAACATGAAAGGGAAGAGTACAAATTATTGCTCACCTATGCAAAGGATGTAAAAAGCGGCGACAGCGAAAACCATGAAGCCCAGGCCGCAGCCTATTACTGGAAAAGGATATTTCCCGATTTCTTAGAATTCAGGCGGGAGCGCTACGGCCCGCCACCCAATAACCTGCTCAACTACGGTTATGCCATACTGAGAGCGCTGGTGGCAAGGGGTTTAACTTCAAGCGGATTATTGCCTACACTGGGTATCCATCACAGGAACCAGTACAATGCCTATTGCCTGGCAGATGATATTATGGAACCCTACCGCCCTTTTGTAGATAAGATCGTTTGCCAGATCATAAGAGGCAATGGAAAATTCTTAGAGATGACGCCCAACATGAAAAAGGCATTGCTTGAAATTCCGGCCATGGATGTGCAGATAGACGGGCAAAAAAGTCCCCTGATGAACGCAATGCAGCGAACCACCGCCAGTTTGGCCAAATGCTTTGAAGGAAAGAGCAGGAAGATATTATACCCGGAGCTGAGCTAGATCTATCAGGTCTGCCGGGAAGCGTTGCTGCTCCGGAGACCTTATAGATCTGAGCCCGGTGCGGCATCCGGAACCTCAATTACGCTTATATGTTCAACCGCTTAAACGCATATCGCATCATGTGGGTACTTGTATTTTTTGACCTGCCAACCGAAACCAAAAAGGACAGGAAGATCTATGCCAAATTCCGCAAGGATATTATGGCAGATGGTTTCAATATGTTCCAGTTCAGCATATACCTGCGGCATTGCGCCAGCAGGGAAAACGCTGATGTGCATATTAAAAGAGTGAAAAGTTTCCTCCCCGCCAAAGGACATGTAGGCATTATGAGCATTACCGATAAGCAATTTGGCATGATGGAGATATTCCGGGGTAAAGAGCCGGCCCCAACACCACCGCTGGCGCAGCAGTTGGAGCTATTTTAAAGGGCAGGGCGGCAGACCTATTAAGATTTGCAGCCCTGGGAAGCCGAGCGAGACCTATAAGATCTGCAGCCCCCAGAAACTGCGCGGCAAATCTTATAGGTCTTAGCCGGGCCGGCTATGATAATCCTCAAAACCTTTTAAGCCTCCAAACCAATCCAGTATCTCCGGTCGCAATAGCCAGGTTGGTTCATTTGAGCGCATGACAGGATAGGAAGACCACTTCCATTTACTCAAATCGGTGCAGTAGCCATGATGAACCGGGTTGTTGTGAATATAACGTACCGTGGCACGAAATTGCTCGTCGCTCCCGATTTGCTTTCGTCGTAAGTAATCAATAAATAAACTGCCCTTCCTGTTATACACTTTATTGTAGGCTTTGGCGTAGCTGTTGAGCAGATTGGAAAACCGCTCCATTACAAATCCGGGAAGCAGTTCGGGCAAAAAATGCTTATTGTGCTTTACTTCATGAAAGTGGTGCTCCAATTGTGCTTCCTCCTTTATTTTAACCATACAATGAAAATGATTGGGAAGTAGGCAATAGCAATAGGTATCCGCAACAGGTGAAATATGTTTGATATAACGGGCGAGAAAAAAGGCATAATTATCCTCGTTCCGGAACAATTTTTCATTTCCGACGGCTCTGCTGAGCACATGGTATTCTTCGCCGGGCAGCAGCGGCAGGTGGTAATCAGGCATATAGCAAAAAACAAAATAGTATGGGAAATTACCCAAAAACCCGCAAAGTTCCGGGTTGTTTTTGCAGAACAGGAATAAAAAAATGGAGCCGGAGCCCCATTTTTTTATCCTAAAACTTAGTTCAAATACATTAAAATCAAGCGCTTAGGCAATTTCGGTTGTAAAAGATCTAAGCTACAGAATAATTTGAAAGCAAATCACAACTCTATTGGTTATCTGATGGTAGAGCCGAAAGTTGTAAAAGATCTAAGCTACAGAATAATTTGAAAGCAAATCACAACGAGTTCCG
>CAYVEI010000182.1:0-8694 GCA_964450515.1 uncultured Terrimonas sp.
GAAGCCGGTTTATTTACGGAGCGCATCAGCTATCCCGGTGCAAAGGGAAATATGCAGGCCTACGTAGCGCGGCCTGAAAAAGAAGCAAAATACCCGGCTGTTATTGTTATTCATGAAAACCGCGGATTAAATGCTCATATTGAGGATGTTACCCGCCGTGCGGCCAACGCAGGCTATTTGGCCATTGCGCCTAATGCCTTATCGCCCCTGGGTGGTACACCCGCCAGCGAAGATGATGCCCGTACATTGTTTCAGCAGTTAAACGCGGAAGACAGCCTGTCTGATTTCATTAAAGTGTTTGATTATTTGCCCGGCCGCAGGGATTATAACGGACATGCAGGCTGTGTAGGTTTTTGCTGGGGTGGCAGCATGGCCAATAAATTAGCGGTAAACGTGCCCTCTTTACAGGCAGCCGTTGCTTTTTATGGCGGTCAGCCCAATGCGGCTGATGTTCCCGCAATAAAGGCGGCGGTGCAACTACATTACGCAGCGCTCGATGAACGCATTAACGCCGGCATCCCCGCGTATGAGGAAGCGCTGAAAAAAGCCGGCATTACCTACGAGAAATATATGTATGAAGGCGTGAACCATGCTTTTCATAATAACACGGCCCCTACACGCTATAATGTAGCCGCGGCAAAATTAGCCTGGCAACGCACATTAGACTTTTTTGCGAAGTATGTGAAGTAATGGATAAGGCACGGAGCTTTCAATTCATCTTTGCCCGGTGGCCCCGGTTGGCAGTAATATACTCAGAAGGCAGCATATTAAATTCCTTCTTGAAAAACTTGGCAAAATATTTCGGATTGCTGAAGCCTACTTCATAGGCCACTTCAGCAACCGTCATTTGCGTTTTTCCCAGCAGTTGCGCCGCTCTTTTCATACGGATGGCGCGAATAAAATCTAAAGGCGCTTTGCCCGTAAGGGAAAGTAATTTTTTATACAAAGCCACCCGGCTCATGAACAAGGCTTTGCTCAAATCTTCAACAGAAAATTCAGACTCCGCTATATTCTTTTCCACCTCTTCCACAGCCTGCCTGATGAAATTTTCATCTACCGGCGTTACACTGATGGCTTTGGGCTCTATTTCTATTTGTTTTTGAAATAGCCGCCGCAAAGTTTCCTGGTGCGCCAGTAAGCTTTTGATCCTTGACTGCAGCATTTCAAAGCTAAATGGCTTGGTAATATAATCATTGGCGCCGGTTTCAAAACCTTCAAGCTTTTGCTCTTCGGCACTGCGCGCAGTTAGCAATATTACAGGGATATGAGAAGTACGTGCATCGTTCTTTATTTTATGGCATAGCTCCAGCCCGCTCATACCCGGCATCATAATATCGCTGATCACCATATCCGGTTGAAATTCCTGCGCTTTTTTCCATCCTTCATTCCCATCCATCGCTTCATATACCGTATAGTTCGAACGTAAATTGTCTTTGATGTAAAAACGGATATCATCATTATCATCCACCACCAGCACACTCTCTTTTTTCCGTGATGACTTATGCGGTATTTCCTCCGCGAGGGTATCGTGTGCTGTATACATTACAATAGCTGTTTCGGTTGTGCTATCGCCGGCAGCATCAGCAGGCCGGAGTTTCACAGGAAGGCTAACGGTAAACCCCGTTCCTTCTCCCGCTTTACTTTTAACATAGATGCTGCCTCCGTGCAAACGGGCGAACTCACGTGAAATGGCCAACCCGATACCGCTGCCCTGGTTCAGTATATTACCAGGCGCTTCATGCTGAAAAAAACGTTCAAAAATTTTATCCTGTTCTTCCTCCGGGATACCTATGCCACTGTCTTTAACCCCAATTTCAATAAAACTCCCGGCATCTGCAGCTTCCTTAACCGTTATATCCACCCGTATGCTTCCTTTCTCGGGGGTAAACTTAAATGCGTTAGACAGCAGATTGAACATAATGCGCTCTATCTTATCCGGGTCAAACAACATCTCCAGCGATTCTGCAGAAGAACAAAAAGTAAAACTGATATTCTTTTTTTCCGCAAGGTCGTTAAAGGAAAAAGTAAGCTCTTTTACAAAACCTACGATATCACCCAAAGAAGGATACAGGCGCAATTCATGCATCTCCAGCTTCCTGAAATCGAGCAACTGGTTAACTAATGCCAGCAGCCGTTTGGCGTTACGGTATATGAGCTGAAAATGTTTTTTTTGCCCTTCATCTTCCGCTTGCTTCATCATTTTTTCCACGGGGGTAATAATGAGCGACAGGGGAGTTCTGAATTCATGGCTCACGTTTGTAAAAAATTTCAGCTTTAACATATCCAGCTCATGTATGCGCTGCGCTTCTTTTTTCTGATGATCAAACTGAAAACGCATTTTTGCACGCTGAATGGTGAGCCTCCGCGCCAGCAACAGGACGCCAGCCGCAAAAACAATATACAGCAGAAAAGCAGGCCAGGTTTTCCAAAACGGGGGGAGGATGGTGATGCGCAATGCAATGCCTTCATTATTCGTTTCTTCAAAATCGCCGTCCGCTTTCACCCTGAATGTATATTCGCCCGGATCAAGATTAGTATAGGTGATGGTTCGCTGTTTGCCATCGGTAGTAAGCCATCCGTCGTTAAAGCCTTCCAGCGTATACATGAATTTATCCTTCAGCGACTGAATGGAACCCGGCGCACTGAATCCTATAGAAAACACATTCTGATCGTATTTTAATGTTATCGCTTCCGTTTCGGTAAAGGACTTGTTTAATACTACATGCCCCCTGATCTCTTCTCCTACGCTCACCGCTTTGTTGAACAGCAAAAATTCGGTTAATGCTATCCGTGGGATAGTTTTCTGCACCAGAAATTTATCCGGGTTAAAAAGATTAAACCCATACGGCCCGCCAAAGATCAACTCACCTGCCCGGGTTTTAAATGCTGCCTTATCATTAAACTCCCTTCCCTGCAAACCATTCGATTCATCGTAATTTTCAACCTGTATGGTTACCCTGCCGGATATGTTTTTTACCACCACATTGCTTAACCCGTTAGGCGTACCCACCCAAAGATTACCCTTATTATCTTCTAAAAGGGTAAGGATGGTATTGTCTGCCAACCCGTCTTCTTTACGAAAAACGGTAAACGTATTCGTTTCCTTATCTAACAGGTTCAGCCCTTCACGCGTGCCTGCCCATAACATCCGGCGGCTGTCGAGCAGCAGGGTAATTACATTATTATTGCTTAGTGAACTGCTGTCGCCATCGTCATGCCCCAAATAACGAAAAACTTTATTTTTTTTATCAAACACATCAATACCATTGGAAGTGCCGATCCAGATATTATGCGCTGTATCTTCAATAATGGCGGAGATATAATTGGAATGCAGGGAGCGGCCGTCTTCCACCCTGTACTGATGAAAAATATTTTTCTCCCTGTTATAACGGTTTAGTCCCCCGCTGAGCGTTCCTATCCATAAATTATGATCGCTGTCTTCAAATATTTCCCAGATGCTGTTGTCTGAAATACTATTGGTATCGGCCGGGTTATGGCGGAAATGCCTGAATTTTTTACCATCATAACAATTCAATCCTCCAAAATAAGTGCCTATCCATAGCTTTTGTTCATGATCTACAAACAAGCTCACGATCACATCATTGCTCAAACTGTTCGGATCGGAAGGGTCATGGCGAAAAACCGAGAAGGTATTCCGCAGGCGGTCGTAATACACCAATCCGCCGCCGTTCGTACCTATCCATAAATTTTCCTTCGCGTCTTCCGCGAACCTGTTCACATCTTCGTAAGGCAGGCTGTTAGCATCAGAAACCTTATGCCTGAACAGGCTAAACATGGCCATACGGTTATTGTAATAGCATATCCCCTGCTTGTAGGTACCCAGCCATATAATATTGCCGCTGTCCTTATATACCGAATAAATACTGTTTTGGCTAATGGTGGTATGATCTTCGGCATCGTTGAGCAAATAGCGAACGGTTTTGCTTTTTTTGTTTACCAGGTTTACGCCGCCATGATCTGTACCGATCCATATTACCCCGTCCTGGTCCTGCGTTATGCCTGTAACAATATTCGTATTAAGCCGGATATCGCCCTTTTCTTTTGAAAAATGCGACAACCGGTCGCTGGCAGGCTGGTAATAAAATACGCCTCCGGGGTTGCCGGCCAGCAAAACACTCATCCAAAGTTCATTGTCGCTATCTATAAATAAAGTGTAATTCTGGATACTGCCTTTTGTGCTGTTCTTCATCTGGCTGGTTCGCTGAACTACGCGGTAGGTGGCCGCATCTAATTTTTCAATAAGGCCATTGCGGTGAACGATCCAGATATTGTTATGCGCATCCTGCGCCAGTGCCGCCACATCGTTGGTGGCAATACTTAAGGAATCGTCGGGATCATGCTGCAGGGGTATTATTTTTTTTGTTGACGGCGAATACCGGTATACACCGGCATTATTCTGATACACGAACCAGTAGTTACCCTGGCGGTCTTTTACAACGGAGTATACATTGCCGGGAGGAAGCGATAACTGCGATAAATAGCGGGTATCATTCCTGCTCAAATTATCTGTTACAGGATCGTATATATTATTGCCGTTGCGGGTAGCTATCCATAGCTTCCTATCGGGCAATTCAAATATCCTTTCAACATAATTGTCGCTTAGTGAAGCTGAATCGCGGAGGTCATTTTTAAATACCTTAAAATCGTAGCCGTCAAAGCGGTTCAGTCCCGACATGGTGCCAAACCACATAAATCCCCGGCTATCCCTGAGTATGCAGTTTACCTGGCTGTGCGAAAGTCCGTGGCGCAAATCAATCCGCATGAACTGGTAAGCTTCTCCCTGCGCAAATACACAGGCGTGAAACAGCAGTATCACACTCAAAAAATAATAACGCTTAATACACATATGGCAGCAGGCGAAGCAGTTAGATTCCGGAATAATTTATAAATCCCTTAAAGATAAAACAAAAGCATCAGTCCAGTATTCCTGCCAGCTCCAGACTTTTCTTTTTAAGCTTTCTTATTTCTATATCTTCAATAATAGCATCCGGAACCAGTATCAGCGATACATTATTCTCTTTCCACCAGGAATTGCTTTTGAGGTGGTTAAAATGCAGTACACCGGAAAGATATTTTCGTTCACCGGCATGCCATTCTTCAATCCACTCAAATTTTTCACGCGGTATGTTTTTCCAGTCGTCGAAGCTGAGGTAAACCCGAACAAAAAAATCATTGGTAAGCACGGGGGGGGTATGATAATACAGCTTCTTGTATTCATAACGATACCCATACCGGAGCGCGGAAATATCACTCAGTACCGCGGAAGCCGTAGGAAAGCTTCCGGCGCCTTTGCCATAAAAGAATTGCTTGTCGGCAAAGCTGCTTTCAATAACCACTCCGTTAAACTCATTTTTTACAAATGCCAGCGCATCATCGTGTGTTACAAACTGGGGCAATACAAAAGCGGCCACTTTACCGTTGTTTAATTTTTTTGCCTGGGCCACTAATTTTATTTCATAATTCCTTTCACGGGCCACTACCGCATCGCTCAGCTTAATATTCTGAATACCATTAAAAACAATATTTTCAGGTTTTTCAACAATGCCGTATGCATGGGTTAGTAAAAAGGTCCATTTGTTCAATGCATCCCACCCGTCTACATCCAATGAGGGATCTGCTTCCGCAAAACCCAGTTGCTGTGCCAGTATCAATGCCTGTTTGAAGTCGAGCTTGTCTTCAAACATTTTAGTAAGAATAAAATTGGTTGACCCGTTTACAATAGCCCGTATGGAATGCAGTAAATCATTATCATAATATTCTTCCAGGTTTCTTATCACCGGTATAGAAGCGCATGCGGCAGATTCGCATAAAAAAGGCTGGTTATACTGCTGTTGCATGGCCAGTATTTCGGTAAGATGTTCGGCGATCATTTTTTTGCTGGCGCTTACTACCGCTTTACCATTTTTTAAAGCGGCAGACACAATTTCAAATGCCGGCTCCGACTCGTTGATCACTTCTACAATAACATTGATCTCCGGGTCATTCAGCAGCTCAAACCGGTCTGTAGTAAACAGGGTGGCAGGTGCATTTCTTTTTTTACCCGGATTTTTTATACAAACTCTTTTTATTGTGGCATGCAGTGAAGGCGTTTGCTCCAGTACTTTATATAACCCTTCTCCTACCACGCCAAAACCAAATAACCCGATATTCAACTGCCGGTGTGTTTCCATGTATTTACTGATTTACAATTTTTAAATAGCTCGTTCTTTCTTCTTTTAAGAAAGATTTCAATACCTGCTCAATTTTTTCATATTCCAGCAAAAAGCCATCATGCCCGTAAGCCGATTCTATTAAATGATAAACAGCACCGGGTATATGATCTGCAATTTTTTGCTGTTCATCCGGCGGAAAAAGCAGGTCGTTGGTAATACCGATCACTAAGGTTTTAGAACGTATACGGCCCAGGGCTTCCTCTACCGAATTCCTGCCCCTGCCCACATCATGGGCATCCATTGCCTGGCTGAGCCGGTAATAGCTGAACGCGTTAAACCGCCTGGCTAATTTTTCGCCCTGGTAACGCTGGTAACTTTCGGCCGCCTCTCCCCCAAAAGGATGCGAAACAGGCCACGCTGTTTTCTTATCCCTGGGCTGGGTAAGATTATACGTATTGTTATTGCGGTAACTCAGCAGTGCTACGCTTCTTGCCGCCTTCATGCCCTGCAAGCCCGCTTCCGGCATTTTCTCTTTCCAGGTAATGTCTGTTTCTATGCACATGCGTTGTGAAGCATTAAAGGCTATCCCCCACGGCGAATGCTGCGCATTGGTGGCCAAAGCCACTACATGCTCAAATAATTCCGGCTCTTCAATTGCCCACTCCAGCAACTGCTGACCGCCCATAGAACCTCCTATACCTGTATGCACTTTGTTGATGCCGAGATGCTCTTTCAACGCCCGGTAGGTTCTTACCATATCCCTCGTGGTAAACAGCGGAAAATCGTGATACCAGCGCTCGTTGGTTGCCGGGTTAATTTCCAGCGGACCAATACTGCCATAACAGCTTCCGGGCATGTTTACGCAAATAATAAACCATGTAGCGGGGTCAAACAGCTTTCCTTCCCCTACCAGTCCCGGCCACCAGTCTGCAGGATTGCTGTTAGCAGTAAGCGCATGAAACACCCATACCACATTATCTTTCCCGGCATTGAGCCTGCCCAGCGTGGTATATGCCAGGTGGTATTGTGCAATGGTTTCACCGCTTTCCAGTATAAAAGGTTCCGTATGTGTATACACCTGTGTAGACATATTTGCAGCAACTTATTATTGCATCGCTTTCATTACAAAAGAGGAAACGTGAAACAAAAGCTTCACGTTTCTTTATTTACTTAGCTTAAGGCAACTTTTGATGTAAACACTTTTTCAAATGCCTGTTCAAAGTCTGCTTTTATATCATCAATATGCTCTGTACCAACGCTTATTCGCACTAAGTTGGGTTCAACGCCGGCAGCCTTCTGCTCTTCATCTGTTAACTGCTCATGCGTGGTAGACGCCGGATGGATAGCCAGTGTTTTGGAATCTCCCATATTGGCAAGATGGCTCACCAGTTGCAGGGAATCTATAAATTTGCGGCCGTTCTCTTTTCCACCCTTAATGCCAAAGTTTAAGATACCTCCAAACCCGTTCCGCAAATACTTCTTGGCCAGCGTATGATAGGGGCTGCTTTCCAAACCGGGATACCATACAAATTCTACCTGGGGATGAGCTTCCAGCCATTGTGCCAGTGCCAGTGAATTCTGCACATGGCGTTCCATGCGTAAGGAAAGCGTTTCTAAGCCCAGCAGGCCAAGGAAAGCGTTGAACGGGCTCTGGCAGGTACCCAGGTCTCTTAATCCTTCCACCCGTGTGCGGATAGCAAAAGCAATATTAGGTAAGCCCAGGGGGTTGCCTTCGCCAAACACATCCCAGAACTTCATCCCGTGATATCCTTCGCTGGGTTCGGTAAACTGCGGGAACTTACCATTATTCCAGTTGTAATTTCCCGCATCTACTACTATGCCACCAATAGTTGTACCGTGGCCGGCTGCCCATTTGGTGGTAGCCTGCACCACTATATTGGCGCCCCATTCAATAGGACGGAAAAGATAGCCGGCAGCGCCATAAGTATTATCAACAACTAAGGGAAGATCATATTCTTTTGCCAAAGCAGCGAATTTTTCAAAATCAGGCACGTTCAGCCTCGGGTTACCAATGGTTTCTAAATAAATAGCTTTTGTTTTTTTGTCAATAAGCTTCGCAAAACTTTCTATGTTATCGGCATCTGCAAAACGGGCTTCTATACCGAGGCGTTTAAAAGCTACCTTAAACTGGTTATAAGTGCCTCCGTACAAATAAGAGCTGGTTACAAAATTCTCTCCTGCCTGCAAAATATTATGCAGCGCCAGCAATTGAGAAGCCTGCCCCGACGAAGTGGCCACCGCAGCCACCCCACCTTCTAATGCCGCAACCCTTTTTTCGAATACATCAGTGGTAGGATTCATGATACGCGTATAAATATTGCCAAACTCCCTTAAGCCAAAAAGATTGGCGGCATGTTCAGTATCATTGAACAGGAAAGAAGTGGTTTGGTAAATAGGTACTGCTCTTGATTTGGTAGTAGGATCAACTTCCTGACCGGCATGCAACTGTAAAGTTTCAAAACGATAATTACTCATGAAAAATGAATTTATTGAATTATGA
>CAYVEI010000183.1:0-8602 GCA_964450515.1 uncultured Terrimonas sp.
TCGCCTCTTTTAAATTGGTTGCCGGACATATAGTTAGTTATGCAACTAATTCAAAGCTATATAATATCCGGCTAATTCAAAACTTATTTTTGAGTTTTAACCCTGTGATAATAACCCCGATGTGTTAAAAGAGAGATTTTGAAATCGGATGAATCAATTTAATCCAAACTGTACGAAACAAGGGGCGCATTATTCATACCCACCATTAACAGGTCTTTACTTCCTACATGTATAAAATCCATAGAACGTGCATCGCCGCGCAGTTTTAAACCGCTTTTATACTGCGGTGTATAGCCGAACCCTCCATTTCCGTCTCCTATCAGCATAATACCATGATTGGCCCTGTACCGGCCGAACTTAATCCTTGTCCATGCATTATTGCCGGCAAGAATAATATCCTTTTTTCCGTCTGCATTAAAGTCTGCAGACGCCATGGCATAAACCGGGGCATATTGCACTTCCTGCGGCAAGGATTTCATTACAAAACCGGAATCACCATTGTTTTGCAAATAAACGGTAGACAGTATTTCAACGTTGAGTATTCCCGCATCTTTTAACTGCTCCGGCGCAAAAACTTCATTGATAGTGGCATCGGCATAACTGTTGTAATCGCTAAATTTTTTCTTCAGTACCGGCAGTTGCTCAACCAGATCATCGCGTGAGGCGGCAGGATAGGAAACACCGTTGATATAATAGCAGAAAACAGGATCAACAGAACCATTGCCATCAAAATCTTTGTAATAAATGCTAAGCGGTTCCTTTTCGCTGGCTCTGAATTGCGCATTGGAACCCAGGTTGCCGATTATAATATCCGCATCTCCATCGCCGTCAAAATCATCAGCCAGTATTTTATTCCACCATCCCGAAGAAGCAAAATGTATATACTTTGCCGAAGCGTCCTCTAATTTACCATTTGTATTAATGAACACTTTTACAGGCATCCATTCACCCACAATAATAAGATCGGGTTCCCCGTCTTTATTCAGATCAGTCCAAAGCGCATCCGTTACCATCCCAATATTTTTAACAGAAGGAGCGATGACTAATGCTGCATCTGTAAAATTTCCCTTTCCATCGTTTAACAGTATATAGCTTTCCGGGGTCATTGGATATTTACCGGGAATCACTCTTCCTCCCACAAACAGATCCATATCGCCATCTCCGTCTATATCCGCAGCTTTTACACAGCCTGTGCTGGTTAGCATTTGAGGTAGGGCATTAGCTGTTTTTACAAAGCTGCCTTTACGATTATTGACATACAGCCTGTCCTGCAACAAAATATCTTTTTCACCAAATTCATAGCCACCACTACCCACATATAAATCAGGATACCCATCGCCGTTAGCATCAAAAAAAACAGCGGCTACATCTTCAGACAAAGAATCTTTTGCGATATCGGGTTGATTTGTTTTGATGAAGCGGCCTGTAGCGGTTTGTATAAATAGCTGTCCGGGCTTTCCTTTAGCGCCACCAATAAAAAGAGCTTCATTACCATTTTTGTTTATATCTGCCTTAGCCATACATGGACCCTGGCGTGAAAGGTAGTTCGGCATTAAAGCCTGTACCGCAAAATCATTAAAGTCGTTTTCCTTATGTACATAGCTGATAGTGTTGCTTTCTGCCAGGTAGGGTGCAACAACGGTGTTGTTGTACTGCCATTTCTGACCGGCATCCTCAATATCCGCTTTCAGCGTTTGGTTAGCAGGAATATTTTTCAGCACCTGAAACCGGTCATCGGGCCAAATAATAAGCACCGAATCAATTACAGCATGTTTGCCCACACCAAAATTCAATACATGATCTACAGACGACTGGTAACCTCTTACGGGAATTTGCTCCTGGTAAAACACCTGGTCTTTGCAAAAGAGCTTTACTTTTGTGCCTATACCCGTAATATTTGCAGTGTTTCCCTTTAACTTTACTTTTAAATAATGGTTAGGTTCATTTAATGAGCCGTTATTTCTATATATACCGGCATAATCATTAGTATTGCTGATCACTATATCCAGCTTACCATCATTATCCAGGTCGGCATAAGCGGCGCCTGCCGCTACAGTTTGATGATCAAGCCCCCATGCTGCATTGATTTTAGTAAAAGTATTATTGCCATTATTTTTAAAAGCGGTGCTTATTAAATGATTCGTGGGCATTTTATCTATGTACTCTCTTACCGCATCTACCTTTTGCCCGCTGCGTTGCTTCACAGCCAAATCAACAGAGTATTTAATAAAGTCCATGTCGGTATAATCTTTCACATAGCCCGTTGTAGCCAGCAGATCTTTATTGCCATCGTTGTCAAAATCAGAAAGCAATGCGGCCCAGCTCCAGTCTGTATTGGATATGCCCGCTAACTGTCCAATTTCACTAAAGGTTCCATCGCCGTTATTTTTGTGCAGCATATTACGGCTGTACTGGTAATAGAACCCCAGCTTAAAAAGTGACTGGAATTTATCAAAGTTCTCTGCTCCACTATGCATTTTCTGGGTACGGTTATCTTCGGGAAGCATATCTAAGGTAACCAGATCAATAAATCCATCATTATTGAAATCTGCGGCATCAGATCCCATTGAATATAATGAAACTTCATCCATACAATCGGATAGCTTATCTGTAAAAGTTCCATCACCATTATTAATAAACAGGTAGTCATGTTCATTGAAGTCGTTTCCAACATATACATCTGGCCAACCATCATTATTGATATCGGACACGCTAAGGCCCAAACCAAAGCTCAATAGATTGGAAGTTATACCTGCCTGCATGGTTACATCGGTGTATACCGGATGTTGCCCTGATGTATTGCTTTCGTTACGGTAGAGCCTACATTCAAACGCGGGCTTGCTTTGCTTGCGCCAACCGGGATTTTCAACCGCATTTGTAGTGTATTGCTGCACAGAATGGTTGATGAGAAACATATCAAGGTCGCCATCTTTATCATAGTCAAAAAAGCTGGCCTGTGTTGAATAGCCGTCATTAGCCAGTCCATAAGCTTCCGCCGATTCGGTAAAAGTGAGGTTGCCATTATTAATGAACAACAGGTTTTTTCTCATGGAACTACCTGCGTCAGCCGATCTGCAAATGTAAATATCCAGGTTGCCATCGCCGTTAATATCTGCTATGGTTGCCCCTGTACACCAGCCCTGCATAGCAGCAATACCACTTTTATCGGTTATATTTTCAAATTTAAAATTGCCTTTATTCAGGTACAGCCTGTTCTTTACCATGTTACCCGTAAACAAAACATCCTGTAATCCATCATTGTTGATATCGCCAATAGCAACGCCACCCCCATTGTAGTAATAAACGTAGTTTAATACGTTCAGGCGCTCATTCTCAAACAAAGTGTTTTGAAATTCTATTCCGGTACCGGCATGATCAAGCCGGGTAAACAGGTGCTTTTCGTTTTTATCAGTGCACGACAAAGAATTGACGAGCAGCAGAATAAAAAAGATACTTACACTATGTTTAATCATACTTGCCGTTAAAATAATTGTGATGTGAAATATAAAAAGATTCCACCAGACGACTGGTGGAATCTTCTAAAAAAATAAATTTTTAATTAATTCTTATCCCACCATAGCGGCGTGGTAATCTTATCTTCACCACCAAGCAGTCCCACAGCTTTATCTACTTCTTCTCCATTGGTCTCTTTCTCCGAATCCAAAAAAGGAATTCTTCTTATCCATTGGGTTGTTGTATTGGTTATATCAGGGTTTTCTGAATTGGCTACCGGGTAAAGTTTTACTACATGACTTCTTCTATAATCTGCCCAACCTTCAAGTCCATCGGGGAACAATGCCAGCCATTTTTGAGTAGCGATCTGTTCTTTTTGCACATTAGGATCTGTTCCAAACTTAACTGGAATATTCGTCATTGCAGGAGAATTCAAAAAATCATTTGGAGCAACCGGAGTTGCGGTACTGTTGGTATAGGCAGTAATTGCAGCATTATCCGTAATTCCCCATTGCTTAAGCGAGTTAGCAATGCCTGCTTCGTATAGTTCTTTTGCAGTTCCGTTCATATTCCAGCCCATCAAAGCGCCTTCGGCCCGTAAAAAATAGGCCTCAGCGGTTGGCATTATATTTTGTGGCGTTTCTAAATGAGTGCCATCTCCTCCAAAGGCAGGAGAAGACCATCTTTTACCAACATGAGAATTGTTATCTGGTTTATTCGCGTTTACTTCTAACTGAGCAGCCGTTAATCCATTTCTTAATCCTTCATATGTACCTGTATTTTTTGCGGGTGAAAAATAAACCGGCATTCTTGGATCATCATAACCCTTTAATACAGATTCCATAGAAGCACTCATGCGAAATTCATTCCAGTCGGACATAATAGATAAGCCATTACCATCATCACCTTTAGTTGATCGTGCAATTAGCGCATCATCATCCGGGCTGGTAGTCAGAACACCATCCGCTACTGCAGCCTCTGCTTCTGTTTTAGCCCTTGCAGGATCAACCTTAGATACCCTCATAGCCAGGCGCAGGCGCAGCGTATTCCCGAATTTTATCCATTTATTTACATTTCCCCCATACATAAGGTCGTAAGATCCATAAGGGGTTTCCCCGGTTTTGCCTTTCAATACAGTTATTGCATCTGCCAATCTTTTAAAGAAATCGTCATAAATTTTGTCCTGGGCGTCATAAGAAACAGAAGTGCCCGGCTGACCGGCACTAAAGTAGGGTATAGGGCCCCAATAATCCGTAACCCGGTGAAAGGTAAACACCCACATAATATTAGCCAGTGCATATTCAGCCGACCCCGGATCGGAACTTTCAAAAATGGTTTGCAACTGTGGCATTACCGTTGTGTACATGGGATTAAAAGCAGCTCCTACCCAGTCCTGACGTATGAATAAGCGATCTGAAGGGAAATAAGTAGCTGTACAGGCAAAATACTGGGCATACTGGTCGGCAAAAAGGTTTTGTGCTACCTGGTAAGTTCCCTGGTTATGTGTTGCAGTGGATTGTGCCCTGGAAAAAAGAAAAGGAAGTTCCGCAGGACCTATAATGGCAACACTGTTTTGGTCAGTGTTGATTTCCTCATACTTTTTTGTGCAGGAGAAAGCAAATAGCAATAAAACTGATATGCCGGCTATCTGCATTTTCCCTGGTAAACTTTTTAATCGTTTCATATTTAAATGTTTTAGAATTCAGGTTTTAGAATGTAAGTTTCAGATCAAAACCTACTGTTCGGGTAGCAGGCAAAGTACCATATTCAACACCCTGGAAATTTCCGTTGCCTAAGCTCATATCCGGGTCAAACCACATGGTACGTTTTCCTAAGCCGGGTATATCTAACTTAGATTTGCCTCTGTACAACCATGCCACATTACGTGCTACAGCAGAGAGCCGTGCATTCTTAATAAAGAGAGCTGAACCTACCGGAATGTCGTATCCTATGGAAAGTTCTCTAATTCTGAAGTTCGTTGCGTCATAGGCAAAAAACTCTCCATTACCATAACGTTTCCCGGAAGCTATTTGCCAAAATTGCTGAGATGTAATAGCTTGATTAACCGGTTGACCGGACGCATCTACACCACCCAGGTTCAGCCCTCCTTCGCGGTACCGGCCTGTAACTTCGGGTATGCCGCTAAATGCAAGGTTCATTTCGGTTCCCGACACCATCACACCGCCTGCACGTCCGTCAAGTAACAGCCTTAAAGAAAATCTTTTATACTCGAAGGAATTGCTGAATCCAATCGTTGCTTTAGGGTTGAAGTTTCCTATTGATCCCCTGTCTGCGGTTATAGAAGGCGTTCCATCAGCCTTAACTACAAATTGACCTTTGGCATTCCTTTCCCATAAATAAGATATCATATCTCCATAATGTCCGCCTTCTTCCGCGATAGGGGTAGCAGACCTTCCATAACCACCGCCCAGGTAGAATATCTTAACATTTTTATCGAGTTTTTTGATCTTATTGGTATTCATTCCCAGGTTAAATACAACATCCCAACTAAAGTCTTTTGTTTTAATTGGGGTGCCGGTAACTACAAATTCAAACCCTGAATTTTGAATATCACCAGCATTAATGTACTGGTTAGCATATCCCGTGGCAACCGGAAGATTTACCTGTAACAATTGGTTAGTAGAGTTACTTTTATAATACGTTGCGGTAAAACCAATGCGATTCTTAATAAATCTCGCTTCTATTCCAAACTCCAGGTTTTTAACAATTTCCGGCTTTAACCCCGGTATTGGCAGTGTTGAGCTGCGTGTTAAAAAGCCATTACCGGCACCTTGCGAATAACTATAAGTACTCAACCTGATTTGGGATCTGCCTCCATTGCCTACAGATGCATAATTTGCACTTGCTTTTAAAAATGATATCGCCGAAGGCAATTGCATTAAATCAGAAAGAATTACCGAAGCGCCTACAGAAGGATAACTAAAAGAATAGGGACTTGGTAGCGGAGAGGCCCAGTCGTTTCGCAAACTCGCATCTAAAAATATCGCATCTTTAAAAGAAAAGTTTAATTGTCCGAAAACAGACTGTGTTTGGGTTTCTGAAGAACTTGATGAAATTGCCGGGCTGGTAGCATAATTGAGACTAAATTTATTAGTCACATTCAAACCATCAGCCGTGTTATTAACCTCATTATATTGTGCATCCTGATAAATAGCACCCACTCTATATTCTACTTTCAAATCTTTAGTGATATCATTATGTCCTTCCAGCATTACATCAAACCATTTTTGGGTTGTTGTAATTTTCCGCTGTCCGTAATATCCGCCTACTTTGCCAGCCCAAAGTTTGGTTCCCGTTGCATACTGCGACTCGCCCCGATCAAATATGCGGTCTAAATTTGCCCTGCCTTGTAAACTCAACCAATCAGTAATTTTATACTTAGCGGTAATAAATCCCATTATCCTGTCTCTTACTTCGTTGATGGCTGTATTGTTAATCATCCAGTACGGGTTTTGATATATGGCCTCCAGTGTTGCCGGCCATGGAGTTGGTGCAGCTATCCCAACATTGTTGATCATTTCATACTGTTCGGCTTCAGCAGTACTCATATTCCGCGGTATCTGGTAAATGTCAATAGTGGGTGCATTTTCCTCTCCGGTCCGGGGCCTGTTGTGAATGGATTGTGCTATATACGTGACTTTAGCATCCGTGGAGAACCGCTTACCTATTTGGTTGGTTAAACGAAGATTTACTGTATGCCGCAGCAAATCATTCTTAGGTATTATACCTTGAATACTATTATTGGTATATGACAAATAGGTTTGCATTTTCTCAGAACCACCGGTTACACCAATTGAATTATTTAAACTGGTACCTGTTCTGAAGAAGTTTTTAATATTATCCGGTTGGGCATCGTAGGATGCTTGTTCCCCTAAATGATTGGTATAACTCTGCCCTGTCATTTTAGCTCCCCAGCTATCTCCTAAATCCACTTCCAATGCACCGCCGGCGCCTACTCTTGCCTGTCCATAATCATTTTGAACTTTGGGAAGTGAAGCAGCTTGCTCAAACACTACTCCGGAATTTACCGTAACCGCTATTTTGCCTTCTTTTCCTTTTTTGGTAGTAATAACGATCACACCATTACCCGCTGCACTTCCATATAAAGCAGCAGCAGAAGCACCCCGCAATACCGTTACGGATTCAATATCATCCGGGTTAATATTTGATGCACCATCAGACCCCTGTACACTTCCAAAATCACTTCCTGCTGCGCCATTAGTGCCATTGGTAATAGGTACACCGTCAACCACAATTAAAGCATTATTATTGCCTTGCAGGGAACGATTACCCCTTAGTACAATTCTTGCGCCACTGCCCGGCCCACCGGATCCCTGGGATATAGTTGCATTGGCAATTTTTCCCTGGAAAGAATTAAGTACATTGTTTGCATCCCGTACTTCCGTAAGCGTAGAAGGCTTAACGGTTTGGGTAGCATATACCAGTGTTTTTGCTTCCCGTGTAATACCTAATGCAGTAACCACTACCTCACTTAATTGCTGAGCATCTTCAGATAATTCAACCGATACACTCGTAACATCTGCTGCTACTGCTACTTCTTTAGACAGAAAACCCACTGAGGAAATTACTAATGTAACAGCACCGGAAGGTACAGAAATTGAAAAACTGCCATCTGCTGTTGTAGTAGTCGCTTCGGAAGAACCTTTAACAGCAACAGTAGCACCAATTACATTCGACTGGTCATCAGCGTTAGTGACCTTACCTGTAATTGTTCTGTTTTGTGCAAAAAGAAGGAGTACAAATAATGAGAAGAAACACGTTAAAAGAAATTTTAACTTGCTCATAAGCTATGAGATTTTGGAGTAATAAGAAAATAAACCTGAACTCAAATTACAAAAAATTTAGTTTGGCAGTTCCTTTAACATAAAATAAAGCGCAAACGTTTGTCTGATTAACTAACAGATAACATCATTATTCAATCTTTATTGAGCAGCATGTATTAACTCACAGTAAAGCATAATTTATTACAGCTTCTGCAACCAATCTATTAATAAAAGTGTTAGGAAAAAACGTGTACAATATAATCCTGTATTAACACCGCAACCGCAGGCCTGCTACCAAACATACGTTGCCACTGCACCTCCGTTTAGTGTAGCGGAAACCCATT
>CAYVEI010000184.1:0-8575 GCA_964450515.1 uncultured Terrimonas sp.
CGGATGCTATAAAATTTTTCCGGGAAATTACGTTTTATCAAAAGTATTTTCGATTTTGATTACCAAAATAGCTTTCAGATATAAATTTTTATTATTATCCTTGTAACTCTAAAACATATTCAGCTATGGAAAATTTTCAACCCGATCAGCCGGTTGTTGCAGCTAAACCCCCAAGGCCGGTATTTCTTACTGTTTTATGCATTCTTACCTTTATTGGAAGCAGTTGGGGAATAATCAGCGGCATAACCAGCTATCTTTCCGCTAATGCTACTTCTGGCATTGCACAGGCTGCTATGCAGGATGCAAGGGAAAAGATAGAAGATGAAGATAATGCCGGATCAAAATTTGCCGAGAAGATATTATCCGGTACCAGTGAAATGCTCCGGCCGGAAAATCTCAAGAAAAGCGCTTTATTCAGCATTATTGCTTCGGTGTTTACACTTTTAGGCGGTATATTGATGTTTGGATTAAAGAAACCGGGATTCTATAGCTATGTATTGGGTACGGCAATAGGTATTGCAGGTCCTTTTATCGCTTTCGGTGGCGGAAACTTCCTTACTATACTATCATCGTCCTTTATCGCTTTTATCGGAATTCTTTTTGTGGTATTATACGGGCTGAATGTAAAGCATTTACGCTAAAAAATAATTCAGCTAATAATTCCTGTTTTTGTTATCTTTTACTACCTTTGCCGCCAAATAAGAAGAAGATTTCATTGGATGTTTAAAAAAATTGAGATGCCAACATTAGTCGCCGACAAAAAAGCAAAGATTTTCGCAGAATTTGGTGGAAAAGAAACCAATACAGGTTCAATTGAAGCGCAAATAGCACTTTTAACAGAACGCATTGCCCACATTTCCAAACACCTGCAGCAAAACAAAAAAGATTTCTCCAGCAACAGAGGCCTGCTGCAGTTAGTGGGAGAAAGAAAAAGCTTACTCACCTATCTTAGCAAGCATAACCTGCAGGGTTACCGCGGGCTGATTGAAAAGCTTGGACTCAGAAAGTAACGTATTCGTTAAATATAACTATTCCCAACCACCATGTTGGGAATAGTAGTTTTATGACGATCGCTCATTATTTTATTTAACTACACGGCTTGCAATGTCACGGTATTTCTCCCCCCTGATACCACTGATTGCGGGTCTTAAATTCAAATCATTTTATGCTCTCTCAACCAATTGATGTATCATTTGACCTTGGTGGCGGACGTACCGTAACCATTGAAACAGGTAAGCTGGCACGCCAGGCCGATGGCTCCGTTGTTGTGCGCCAGGGAAACTGCATGATATTAGCTACCGCAGTAGCCAATAAAGAACCTAAGCCCGGACAAAGTTTTTTTCCGCTGAGCGTGGATTATATGGAAAAGTTTTCTTCTGCAGGCCGCATTCCCGGCTCCTTTTTTAAGCGCGAAGCCAAGCTGAACGACTACGAAGTATTAACCAGCCGGCTTGTTGACCGTGCGTTGCGCCCCCTTTTTCCTGATGATTATTTATGTGAGGTTCAGGTAATTATAACGCTTGTTTCAAGCGATATTGAAGTAATGCCCGATGCTTTGGCCTGTTTGGCTGCGTCTGCGGCATTAGCGGTGTCTGATATTCCTATTAAAGAAATTATTTCTGAAGTGCGCGTAGCAAGGGTAGATAATGAATATATTGTTAATCCTACCCGCACCCAACTGGCCAAAGCCGATATGGACTTTATGATCGGGGCTACGGAAAAGAACCTGATGATGGTGGAAGGTGAATCTAAAGAGTGCACTGAAGAAGATCTGGTGAAGGCCCTGGAAGTAGCCCATGAAGCTATTAAGCTCCAGATTAAAGCGCAGCAAGAGCTCAGGGATAAAAAAGGAATTACTGAAAAAAGAGACTACCCCAGACCTGTACAAAATGAAGAGATACTCGAAAAGGTAAAAGCCTTTGCCAAAGATAAAATATACGAAATTGCCAGGGCGGGTTCTGCCAAGCATGAAAGAAGCGATGCTTATGCAAAGCTCAAAGAAGAGCTGATTGCCGGTTTTGGTGAAGAGCCCGAAGAAGAAGACGTAAAACTCGCAGGCAAATATTTTGAAGACCTGCAATGGGAAGTGGTAAGGAATATGATCCTTGATGACCGCACCCGGTTGGATGGCAGGAAGTTAGATGAGGTGCGCTCCCTTGCAATGGAAACCGATTTTTTGCCAACTCCCCATGGTTCCGCATTATTTACCAGGGGCGAAACGCAATCGCTTACTACCGTTACCTTAGGAACGCCTTTAGATGAGCTGCTCATAGAAAGCGCTGCAAAATCTGATTATTCTAAATTCATTTTGCATTATAATTTTCCTCCTTTCTCCACCGGCGAAATTAAGTTTTTACGCGCCCCCGGCAGAAGGGAGATCGGGCACGGAAACCTGGCCCTGCGTTCATTAAAACAAATGATGCCCGGAAATGATTATCCCTACACGGTAAGAGTGGTGAGCGATATCCTGGAATCAAACGGCTCCTCTTCCATGGCAACCGTTTGTGCGGGTTCACTGGCATTAATGGATGCCGGCGTTCCCTTTCCCAAGCATATAAGTGGTGTGGCCATGGGGTTAATTACGCGGGGAACCGATAATAAATACGCGATTTTAACCGATATCCTGGGCGATGAAGATCATCTTGGCGATATGGACTTTAAAGTTACCGGTACCCGGGAAGGGATTTGCGGGGTACAGATGGATATTAAGATAGACGGGCTGAGCATGAATACGATGCGGGAGGCGTTGGAACAGGCGCGCAAAGGACGTTTACACATATTAGACGCTATGTATGATTGCATAAGCGCCGCCCGTGAAGAAGTGAAACCGCATGCGCCGCGAATGGAAAAGCTGTTCATTGATAAAGAATTTATCGGCGCCGTTATAGGGCCCCAGGGTAAAGTGATACAGGAAATTCAGAGAACAACAGGAACTACTATTAATATTGAAGAAGTAGGTACAGTAGGGGAAGTAAGTATTTTTTCTCCCGCTAAGGAAGGGTTGGATAAAGCCGTTGCCTGGATAAAAGGCATTGTTGCCGTTCCTTCTGTAGGAGAGGTATACGAAGCAACGGTGAAAGGAATTAAGGAATTCGGAGCCTTTGTAGAGTTTTTGCCGGGCAAACAGGGGCTTTTACACATCAGCGAAATTAGCTGGAAACGTTTGGAAACGATGGAAGGCGTGCTGAAAGAAGGCGATGTGGTAAAAGTAAAATTAGTAGGCGTTGATCATAAAACAGGAAAGTTTAAACTAAGCAGGAAAGCGTTGATGCCTAAGCCCGATTTTGCTCCCAGGCCGCCCCGGCCTGCTACAGATCAGGAACGCGGATCGGCTGAGTCTAACGCTCCCCATAATTGATCTTTAATTATATCATTCATAAAAGCTACCTGCATTACACAGGTAGCTTTTTAATTGTTAACCGGTGGAAGAAAAATATATTGAAATAATATTTGAAACAGGAAACAGGGAAATGGGCGAAATATTGATCGCCTGCTTAAACGATGCTACGGAAATAGAGGGCTTTGAGGAAAGCGAAGGGCTGGTAAAAGCATATATTCCTGCAACAAAATACGATAAAACATTTTTTGACAGGTTCCCTGTTCCCGGAAATATAAAATATACCCAATCGTTTATTGAAAATAAGAACTGGAATGCAATTTGGGAAAATGAATTTGAACCTGTAATTATAGATAATTTTGTGGCTGTAAGAGCTGATTTTCATGCACCTGCAAAGGATGTTGCATATGAAATTATAATTACACCTAAAATGAGCTTTGGTACCGGTCACCATGCCACCACAAGCCTGATGCTGGAAAGTTTACGGGAATATAACTGTGCCGGGAAAAAAGTAGCTGATTTTGGAACCGGAACCGGCATATTAGCCATTTTAGCCCAAAAAATGAGGGCTGCGGAAATACTGGCAATTGACTATGACGGCTGGAGCATAAAGAACGCGCAGGAAAATATGGAAAGGAACAAATGCGTTAGTATCCGGCTCATGAAAGCAGATCATTTTCCCCGCGAAGAAAAATGGGATATCATTCTGGCCAATATTAATCTTCATGTTATCCTCGATAATATGCATAATTTTAAACATACTTTAAATAATAACGGCTTATTGATTATTAGCGGTATATTGCAGGAAGACCAAAATAAAGTGGAGTCTTTAGCCGCCGGACTTTCATTTTTAACGAATAGCATCCGTCAAAAAAATAACTGGCTTTGTATAACATTTAAAAAGGAAGTGGTTGCATAAAACCGGCTTTAGTTGTAAAAAATAAATATATTTGCAGCCTACTTCAACCTGATATCTGATGAACGAGCTTACATTGGTTATATTAGCTTACCTGATAGGTTCCGTCCCTACGGCTGTATGGGTAAGCAGATACTTTTTTAATATAGATATAAGGGATTACGGAAGCGGTAACGCTGGCGCTACCAATACCTACAGGGTACTTGGATATAAATGGGGCACCGTTGTAATGGTCGTAGATATGGTTAAAGGTTTTGCCGCCGTGAAATTGGCCTACCTGCTGCCCTTTTATGTTGTTGATGAATTTGCAAGAACCAATTTTCAGATCGGACTGGGCCTGTGCGCGGTACTCGGACATATCTATCCTATATGGGCCCAATTCAGGGGAGGTAAAGGGGTAGCCACACTGTTTGGGCTGGTACTTGGCATTTCTCCCTGGACGGCTTTATGTTGCGTAGGTGTTTTTTTGCTGGTATTGTTTCTTACCCGTTTTGTATCGCTCAGCTCTATCCTGGCCAGCTTAGCCTTTCCCGTATTCATTCTCGTTATTTTTAATGTAGATAATCATGCTTACCGCATTTTTGCCGTAGCTGTTGCCTTACTGGTAATGCTCACGCATCAAAAAAATATTTCCCGGCTCTTAAAGGGAAGCGAAAACAAGGCGCCGATACTAAAATACCGCGATCGCAGAAAAATAAGACGCTAAAAATATTTTTACGGGTAACCCAAATAATATATTCAGTTATTTTTGGTACAGGAATTGAATTACCAGCTAACAATATTGATTCAATTAAAACACATGAGTTCAAAATCACTGTTTTTTATCGCACTGGCATTTTTAACCGTATCCTGCACACGAAATGCCATAACAGGAAGGAACCAGCTACAGTTATTACCGGAAGCCGAATTACAATCTATGGCTAAAACGGAATACCAAACCTTTCTTTCCCAGAGTAAAATTGTAAACACTACAGTAAGCAAGGATGCCGAAATGGTTAAACGTGTGGGTAACCGCATTGCAAAAGCCATCACCGACTATTATACTGCTGAAAACAAAGGCGATATCCTGCAGGGCTATCAATGGGAGTTTAACCTTGTAGATTCAAAAGACGTGAATGCCTGGTGTATGCCCGGAGGGAAAGTTGTAGTGTATACGGGTATACTGCCTGTTACACAAAATGAAGCGGCTCTGGCAGTGGTAATGGGGCATGAAATTGCGCATGCCATAGCGCAGCATGGCAATGAACGCATGAGCCAGGGGCTTCTTGCGGAAGGTCTGGGCACTGTGGGCAGTGTATTAACCTCGGGTAACCCTACTGTAAATAATATTTTTAACACGGTGTATGCGCCGGGTGCGCAAATTGGAGTATTATTGCCCAATTCCCGCAAGCAGGAATTAGAAGCAGACCAATACGGATTGATTTTTGCCGCCATGGCCGGGTATAATCCAAACGAGGCTGTTCCTTTCTGGGAAAGAATGTCTAAAATAGGGGGAGGAGAAAAGCCACCGGAGTTTTTAAGTACCCATCCTTCCGATGCCACCCGTATTGAAAAAGTTAAGCGCTATGCAGAAGATGCAATGAAGTATTATAAGCCTGTAAAATAATACAGGGCAGTACCCATTTTTTACAAAAATCAGTAGGAACGCTTTCTTCAGGCTGGTTGTTTATTACTAATAAGTTGGTCATACGGCATAATTTTATTATCTTGCAATTCTTTTTGCAACATTTAAAAATTGCGTTGAAGCATGATGCAGACTATGTTTGAAAAACTTCAACTTACTGAAGAAAAGAATTTACTGATCCAGGGTCTTCCTTCTTCCATCGAAAAACAATTTGCCAAAATTGCATTTGCCAAGAATGTTACTCCTTTGCTTAAATCAAGGCGGATAGATTTCGCACTTATATTTGCTATTAACGAAACACAGTTAAACGGCATCTTAAAAGAAGTATTACCTGCACTGGATGAAGAAGGAAAGTTATGGATCGCTTATCCCAAAACCACTTCTAAGATCGTGAGTGATCTGAACAGGTCCTGCAGTTGGAAAATGCTGTATCAGAATGGCTTTGAAAGTGAACACCAGGTAACACTCGACCATGTGTGGACCGCTTTACTGTTTAAGAAACCTGTGCATGCGGAGGAGTTCGCTTCTTTCGTCAAGGAAAATGGGGCTGCTGTATCTGCTCCGGTTCAAAATAAAACCCGCACAAGCCGTCGCTATGCTTCTTCCGGTAGAACCGCGAATGTAGCAGGAGGAAAATAAACGGCTATTTAAAAATAACGGTTTCATATGCTGCTGTAAGCGTTTTTTCAAGCTGCTTAAAATGCAAATGGGTTTGCATTAAGGTAAGTTGTTCTTCTGCTGAACCCGTTTTCTCCAGGTCGCGTTGATTTTCCGCTATCAGTCTTTTTATTTTCCTGAGTTTAAGATAAATTAAAGTAGAAGATACTTCTTCTTTGTAGCGGTCTTCGCGTGTAAGTAAAGGCCCGTCATAATGATCCTTCCAGTTAGCGCTTAATTCATAACGGGTATCCATTAAGCCCACTACAACAGCGCTAAGCTCCATATCGGGATGATATAAAAAACGCTGGGGACTGGGGTCAACGCCTTCTTTGATCCACGACTGGTAGGTTTCAATAATCCAAAGCATTTGCTTATTGTCTATCAATTCGTGTAAGCCGTTAGTTTCAAATTCTTCGAAAATATAATCTGCTACCTTACGCTGTTCATCCCAGGCATACCCGCCAAACTCAATTAACGCCCTTGCCATATTCCGCTCAATTAATTCATCTTTATTAAGCAGGGTTAAAGCCTCTTCATCTGTGGTTGCTGTGTCCTGTACTGCGGTTTCAGCGGCTGATTTTGCATCTTCCGATGCCATTTTATTTTCCTGCTTCGTTATCCTTTCCCTGATGAATTTATTCACTAATGTATTTAGCCCGCTTTCATCAATGTTCAGCAGGCCGGCGCATTGCCGGATATAATCCTGCTGTTTGGTAAAATCTTCCGCTTTATTGAGCCGTGATATGGTTTCCGCAATACGGTTCACCACAGCCGCTTTTTTATTGGAATCGCTTCCTGCGTCTTTCAGCGATACTTCCAACTGAAAAAGAACGATATCTTTTTTATTGTCTGCAACAAATTGCTTAAAAGCCCCGCTGCCTGTTTTATTTACATAGCTATCCGGGTCCTCATTACCGGGCAGCAAAACCAACTGCACGTGCAGCCCTTCTTCTAAGGCCAGATCAAGTCCTCTTAACGCGGCTTTAATACCGGCAGCGTCGCCGTCATAAATAATGGTAAGATTAGCAGTATATTTTTTAATCAGCCGCAACTGGTCAGGTGTGAGCGATGTGCCGCCGCTGGCTACTACATTTTCAATACCTGCCTGGTGTAATGAAATTACATCGGTGTAACCTTCAACCAGCAGGCACTCATCTGCCTTATCTATTGCCTGCCTTGCGAAATACGAACCATAGAGAATCTTGCTTTTAATGTATATTTCATTTTCTGGCGTATTGATATATTTGGGCGCCCTGTCGCTCTTACCAATAATGCGGGCGCCGAAGCCCATAATTTTCCCGGTTTGATTGTGTATCGGGAAAATGATACGGCCGCGGTAATTATCAACTAATTGCCCGTCCCGCATTACAACCAGTCCTGTTTTTTGCAAATACTCCGCATTATATTGTGCAGCCAAAGCTGCTTTTGCAAATGCATCTCTTTGCTGGCCGCAATAACCAAGCTGAAATTTTTCAATAGTGGAGGTACTGAATCCCCTTTCTTTCAGATAGCTCAGTCCGATATCCTGTCCTTCTTCGCTCTGAAGCAAAACGGCACTGAAAAATTGCTGTGCAAAATTGTTGATGATATAAAGGCTGTCTGCTGTTTGGTACAACGCGCGGGTAGCCGGGCTTACCTCTGTTTCCTCTACTTCTACATTGTACCTGTTGGCCAGCCATCGCAATGCTTCTGCATAGCTGTATTTCTCATGTTCCATCAAAAAGCTGATGGTATTGCCGCTTTTGCCGCAGCCGAAACATTTATAAATTTCCTTGGCAGGCGAAACCGTAAAAGAGGGGGTATTTTCATTATGAAAAGGGCACAGGCCCAGGTAGTTCGTTCCTCTTTTTTTAAGCTTTACAAAGCTGCCCACTATGTCTATAATGTCAATCCTGGAAAGGATTTGCTGTATGGTAATTTGCGAAATCAATTCAAAATCAATTAGTGATATTGTTACAAGTTAACACCTGCAAAGCTATCCATGAATTTTTTTTTAAGGGAATGGTTTGCAACAATTTAAAAATATATTATACGTTAT
>CAYVEI010000185.1:0-8548 GCA_964450515.1 uncultured Terrimonas sp.
TTTTCTGTGTTTTGTTCTCTTCGGCTGTAACATTATATTACAATTTGAAAATTTTGAAAATTTGCTTGCTGTTCCTTATACCTTTCGCCCTATACCTTTCCTCCCTGCATCTATCTCCTGTCGCCTCTTCCGCCACCTCTTCTGTCGCCACCGCCGCCTCTTCTGTCATCGCGCCTGTCGCCGCCTCTTCTGTCGCCGCCACCTCTTCTGTCGTCGCGCCTGTTGTCGCCAACTCCCACTTCACTCTTTCCGTCAACGATATTCGGGTTAAGATCGCGCTTGGTTAATACTTCCCCTTTACAAATCCAAACCTTGATGCCTATTTTTCCATATACGGTTAAGGCAAACACGTTGGCATAATCAATTTCCATACGGAATGTGTGTAACGGAACGCGGCCCTGCTTAATTTCTTCCGTACGGGCAATTTCAGCGCCACCCAAACGACCACTCACTTTTACTTTTATACCCTCGGCGCCCATACGAAGCGCTGAAGCTATAGACAACTTAATAGCACGTTTATAGTTGATACGGTTTTCGATCTGACGTGCAATGGTATCGCCTACTATATTAGCATCCAGCTCAGGACGACGCACCTGCAGAATGTTGATCTGCACATCTTCCTTACCGGTTAGTTTTTTCAATTCTTCTTTAATATGGTCTACTTCGCCGCCACCTTTACCAATAATAATGCCGGGCTTGGAAGTATGTATAGTAACGATAAGCTTGTTAAGCGTACGTTCAATCACAATTTTAGAAATACCACCTTTATTGATACGGGCATTAAGGTAAGTTCTGATCCGGTTGTCTTCGATCAGCTTTTTGGAATAATCCCTCTTGTTACCATACCAGTTGCTTTCCCAGCCACGGATGATCCCTAACCTGTTACCAATTGGATTTGCTTTTTGACCCATGTTTATAATTTGAAAATTTTCATTTTTATTTCTGGTCTACAATCACGGTTACATGATTGCTGCGTTTGCGTACCCTGTAAGCTCTTCCCTGGGGCGCCGGCAGCATTCTTTTGAGCACTCTTCCGCCATCCACAAAAATCGTTTTTACTAACAGGTTGCTGTCTGCCGCGCTGTTGCCTTCATTTTTTTGCTCCCAATTGCTTACGGCGCTCCTCAATAATTTATAAAGAGGGGTTGAAGAATGCTGCGGATGATGCTCCAATATTGCCAAAGCCTTCTCTATATCCATACCACGGATAACATCAGCCAGCAAACGCATTTTGCGCGGCGATGTAGGATAGTTTCTGAGTTTAGCTACTGCTTCCATTTTTTATGTTTTCTGGTTCTCCCGATAAAAGGGAACTATTATTTACGCTATTTTCTTGCTTGAATGTCCTTTAAAGTTCCTGGTAGGCGCAAATTCGCCTAATTTATGTCCCACCATATATTCCGTTACATACACGGGTATAAACTTGTTGCCATTATGCACCGCAAACGTATTGCCCACGAAATCGGGGGTAATAGTGGAGCGGCGGCTCCAGGTTTTGATCACACCTTTTTTAGCTGTACCCTCGTTCATAGCCAGTACCTTTTTTTCGAGGTAATCTGCTACATAAGGGCCTTTTTTAATTGAACGAGCCATAATCTATATTTCAGATTTTAGATTTGTTGATTTCTGATTTATCTTACCACTTACTGCTTATCGCTTATTTCGCCAGCTTCTTTCCGTTCTTGCGTTGAATGATCAGCTTATCTGAACCTTTTTGCTTACGGGTTTTCAGGCCTTTGGCATATTTACCGGTTCTTGATCTCGGATGTCCCCCGGATGCTCTTCCTTCACCACCACCCATCGGGTGATCTACAGGGTTCATAGCCACACCGCGTACACGCGGACGAACGCCTTTCCAGCGGTTTACACCTGCCTTACCGGCTCTTTCCTGGCTATGATCACTGTTGCTTACCACACCTACGGTTGCATAACAATTGATCAGTATCTTCCTGAGCTCGCCACTGGGCATTTTTAACACGCCGTATTTTTCTTCCTTATTGCTCAGTTGCGCAGAAGATCCGGCGCTGCGTACCAGCTTTCCTCCCTGCCCGGGCTGCAGTTCAATATTATGAACGTTTGTACCTAAGGGCATATACTTTAGTTGCAGTGCGTTTCCTACTTCTGGCGCCACACTGTCGCCGCTTATGATCACAGCACCCACCTGCAATCCCTGCGGTGCAATAATGTATCTTTTTTCGCCGTCGGCATAATGAAGCAGGGCAATAAAAGCAGTACGATTAGGATCGTACTCAACAGACGCCACAGTTGCTTTGATATCCTTTTTATCTCTCTTAAAATCTACGATACGGTATTTCTGCTTGTGTCCGCCACCAATATAGCGCATGGCGCGGCGTCCCTGGAAATTACGTCCTCCTGTTCTTGGTTTGGCTTCCAGCAAACTCTTTTCAGGCGTATCCGTAGTAATTTCGGCATATCCGTTTCCAATTCTCCAGCGGGTGCCCGCTGTCATTGGTTTGTATTTTCTAACTGCCATTGTTATTTCTATTTTATCGCGAACTTTTCAGCTTCGCCAGCTTTAATAATGTAATATCTGTTTGACCTATAATGTGCTGTACAGATCAATATTTTCTCCTTCAGCCACTGTTACATATGCTTTCTTGTAAGCAGGCTTGCGTCCCGAAATAACACCCGCCTTCGTAAATCTCGATTTGCTTTTACTTGGAACAACAACCGTATTTACATTGATCACACTGATACCGTAAAATTCTTCTACAGCCTTTTTTATTTCAAGCTTATTAGCCCTGCGTCCTACCTTAAAAGCGTATATATTCCTTTTTTCAGAAAGCTTATTGCTTTTTTCGCTTATGATAGGCTTAACAAGTACATCTGCAAGTTTCATCTCTGTTAATTTGAAAATTTGTCCCGCTAAAAGCGGGATGAAAATTTGAAATAATTTCCCTTATGCTTCTGCCACTGCTGCTTCCTCTTCAGAAAATATTTTTGCCGCATTTTCTGTCAGCACCAGCACATCACTGTTCACAATATCATAGGTATTTACATCAGCCAGCAACACACCTAACACCGTGGGCATATTACGAAAGCTGAGCTGCACATTCTCATTGTAACCGGGTAATACGAATAAGGTTCTTTTCTTATCCAGATTAAGACTTTTAATTACGCCGGCTGCTTCTTTGGTTTTAGGCGTATCCAAAGCAAAATCTTCAATAACTACAATAGCATTTTCTTTTGCCTTATAGGAAAGCGCCGATATTTTAGCCAGGTCTTTTACTTTACGGTTCAGCTTAATGTCGTAACCATGGGGTTTGGGTCCGAATATGGTACCGCCCCCCTTATATAAAGGGTTACGGATATTGCCTTTACGTGCGCCGCCTGTACCTTTCTGGCGATGCAGCTTGCGGCTGGATCCTTTAACTTCGGCACGGGTTTTAACCTTGTGCGTTCCCTGGCGCTGTGCGGCCAGAAACTGCTTTACAGCGAGATAGATGACATGATCGTTTGGCTCAATTCCAAAAATCTCATCAGGCAACTCTGCTGTGCGGCCTGTTTTTTCACCTGCTTTATTTAAAATATCTACTTGCATGGTATAAAATATTTTGCCGGTACACAGTTACCTGTGTACCGGCAGTGACTTTACTTTTGAATTAATACAATTGAACCATTATACCCCGGAACAGCCCCGTTTACCAACAGGTAGTTCTTTTCGGGGAACATTTTCACCACTTTTAATCCTTTCACTTTCACCCTGTCGCCCCCCATGCGTCCTGCCATACGCATACCTTTAAATACGCGTGATGCATCTGAAGAGTTACCAATGGAACCAGGTGCTCTCTGGCGGTCGTGCTGCCCGTGCGATTGTTCACCTACGCCATGAAATCCGTGACGTTTTACCACGCCCTGGAAACCTTTACCTTTTGTGGTGCCTATTACTTCCACTTTATCGCCTTCAGCAAAAATGTCGAGCGTAACCGTTTCACCAATATTTTTTTCAATAGAAAAATCGCGGAATTCTTTTACGAACTTTTTAGCGGGGGTATTTGATTTGGCGTAATGACCGGCTTCTGCTTTTGTAGTATGTTTTTCCGTTTTGTCGCCAAACCCTAACTGAACTGAACTGTAGCCGTCGGTTTCTTTTGTTTTTACCTGTGTTACCACACAAGGACCAGCTTCAATAATAGTAACGGCAGTTTGCGTGCCGTCGGCAGGATTGAAGATGCTGGTCATCCCGATTTTTTTACCAATAATACCTTTCATTGTTTTGTTTTTATACCCGTTAGGTTAAAGAGACAGACCGGACTATAAATTATATCCAATGCTTCAATCCCCGTTTGCCGCCGACCTTTTCCCGTATTTCCCACTTGTGAAAGAGGAAGTACCAGCGGTAAACTAACCTCGAAGGGCTAGTTCATATTTAATTCTCCAAAAACCGGAAATCATAAACTGGTTATGACCAAACGGGCTTTACCCCTTTTGCTTCCGGCAATCCAGCGCTGCTTTTTTTTGGTTTCCCGCAATTGGCAGATGGAATATATAGTAAGAACTAAGTTGCTTCGTTTTTCTCCCGCCTTTGCGGGGATGATCAAAAATTACGCTTTGATCTCTACATCCACACCGCTGGGCAGGTCTAACTTGCTCAGCGCATCCACGGTACGGGAAGAGGAAGTGTAAATATCCAGCAAACGCTTATGCGTGGAAAGCTGGAACTGTTCACGACTCTTCTTGTTTACATGAGGCGAACGCAATACCGTAAATATTTTTTTGTGTGTAGGTAAAGGAATAGGTCCTGTTACCACAGCACCGGTACTGCGCACAGTTTTAACGATCTTTTCGGCAGATTTATCTACCAGATTGTGATCGTAGCTCTGTAATTTTATTCTGATTCTTTGAGACATACCGTAAACTACCCGTTTTGATTTTGGGAGTGCAAAGGTATGTGCCTTATTGTTTATTGCCAAATAGTTGGGAAAGAAAATTTAAAAATGTTTCAGGGTGCCGTAAGCTGCCGCCTGCAGGGGTTCATTTCAGGAGGTTTACACGGGTAAACCTTCACTTCTCTTTTTTATTTACCCTTAATTATATATTTTATTATTTTTAAATAGGTAATGGTCTGCTCTATCTGAAGAAAGCAAAAACAGATAGCTGAAAAGAAAACGTTGGAAGCTATTTTTCAATTCTCTCAACCAAGTGCTGGGGTAATTGATAACTAACACTTTCCATTATGAGAACAAAAATATTTTTTACAATAGCAATTTTCATTTTCTTTTTTTCTGCACCTGCCGGACAAACGATTAAATTAGACCAGATTGATTCGTATGCCAAATAGACTACTAACTTTTAATTTTGATGCAGAAAGAGAAATTAATGAGATGAAAGCGGCCAGGGGTGGCAGAACATTTAAAGTAAGCTGTAACATTTGATCATCAACAACGACAGATTTAGTAACTATTCTTTACCTTCTTCAACAAACATTATATGTCTACCGACAGGAGAAACTGGCTGAAACAAATAGGGCTGGCACTTACCGGCGTAAGCATAGCCCCATTGGAAAATATAGCAGGCACATTTAGTGAATTGTCTGCAGATAAAAGCAATGATAAGCCCATCCGGCTGGTAGCCAATGAAAATCCTTATGGACCTTCTCCCCTGGCACGAAAAGCAATGGCCGAGAGCATTATATTCAGTAACCGCTACAATGGTGAACAGCTCAATACACTGATATCGCTGGTAGCTCAAAAAAATAAGGTAAGGGCAGAAAATATTTTAATGAGTGCGGGTTCAACAGAAATACTGGACATGATGGCGCGTCTGGCAGCTTTAAAAAAAGGAAACATTGTAGTACCCTCACCCACCTTTGACTATTTTACCGGTGCGGCCCAACACATCGGGCTCACAAAAATTACAGTGCCGCTCACTACAGATAAAAAAATTGATCTGCAGGCAGTGCTCAGGGCTGTTACACCGGATACAAGTCTTATTTATATATGCAATCCCAATAACCCTACAGGCACTATATGCCAAAGGGATGCGATGGTTCAGTTTGTAAAAGAGGCTTCGCTAAAAGCAATGATATTATTAGATGAAGCCTATCTTGATTTTACAGAGGAGCAATCTTTGAGTGAACTGGTTTTGCACAACAAGAATCTCGTGATCGCCAGAACATTTTCAAAAATTTACGGATTGGCAGGAGCAAGAGCGGGTTATGCTATAGCGCATGCAGAAACTATTGAAGCCATCACCAAACTGCAATCATGGCCTAATGGAAGCATTAGTGTGGTAAGCACCGCCGCCGCACTGGCATCGCTGCAGGATGAGACTTTTGTAAAAGAAGTGTATGCAAAAATACATCAAAGCAGGAAATACACTATCGAAAAGATGGAGAAAATGGGTATCCCCTGCATTCCTTCCAATACCAATTTCATTTACTTCTCGCTGGTGAACTATAAAAAAGATTTTTTCAAACAACTGAAGCAACACAACATTATCGGCACACGTATCTATGAAGAAGATGGTAAGTGGTCGAGAATTACAGTAGGAACACAGGCGGAAATGGAAAAATTGATCGCGGCGATTGGATGAGAGCGTTGCGGCGGACTTTCAGCCATCATCCGGCAAAAAATACATACCCTCAGAGGCGAACGGATAACGCTTGATTTTGATATTTCCGAATTATACCAGGTAAAAACGAAAGTGCTGAATCAGGCAGTCAAAAGAAATATCAGTCGTTTTCCGGAAGACTTTATGTTTCAACTAACTGAAGCAGAGTGGAATAACTTGAGGTCACAAATTGTGACCTCAAGTTGGGGAGGCAGACGACATCTCCCCTATGCTTTTACTGAGCACGGCGTTACCATGCTGGCAAGCGTATTGAAAAGCGAAGCAGCCGTAAAAATAAATCTGGTTATTGTACGCGCTTTCATTGCAACAAGTGGCGCACCAGTATAAAGAACTGGCTGAAAAGCTGGCTGAGATAGAGCAAAGGAGTAACAAAAAGTTTAAAGATAATATACTCAGGCACTTCATTTCCTGCTGAACAAAAAGGAAATAATAATCTGAATTTTGGATATTCGGAAATTAAAACCAGTTTGTTACTGTTTATGCTTTTGAGTATTTACTACATATACAAAGAAAAATCCATAGCATGCTGTCTGATGCCTATGTGAAGTATATATGCCTACGTTTCTATGTGCTTTAATGTGGCAACCTGTTTATAAAACGGCCATATACCCAGGTTCCGGCTACTGCGCTTAATAAGGTTACTATAATTACGGTAGCCCCTGTTCCTATTTGTGCATACAGGGGGCCGGGGCAGGCGCCGGTAACAGCCCAGCCCAATCCGAAGATCAGCCCGCCATAAATTTGCCCTTTATGAAACCGCTTGGGCTCTAAGTGAATTTTTTCTCCTTCTACTGACCTGGCATTGTATTTTTTGATCAGCGCCACACTGATCATGCCTACCACCACCGCCGAGCCAATAACGCCATACATGTGAAAACTTTGCAGCTTAAACATTTCCTGTATCCTGAACCAGGAAACAATTTCGGCTTTCACAAATACGATCCCGAAAAAAATGCCTAATAGTCCATATTTAATATTAGAAGCAAGCGGCCTGTCGAGGGTACTTTCATTTACGCACATGGCATTTTGTGAACGCACTTCGTAGTCTGTGTTTCCCAAATCTATTTTTAAAGCGGAGGTTTCAGCTTTCTTTTCTTTAACCGGCATATCTGAATTTGTAGTTTATAGTTTTTTGTTTGTAGTTTATTACAACTGCAGAATATAGGGAAGGATAAGCCAGGTCATCACAAAGCCGCCTATCATAAAGCAACAGGTAGCTACGAGCGACGGCCATTGCAGGTTGCTCAGCCCCATAATAGCATGGCCGCTGGTGCAGCCCCCGGCATAGCGGGTACCGAAACCTACCATGAAACCACCCACTACTATCATAATAAAGCCGCGCAGGGTAAATAATTCCTGCCAGGAAAAGAGATCAGGGGGTACAATCCCGCTATAATCCGTTACGCCATAAGCCGCCAGTTCTTCCGCCAGATGAGGGTGCACCTGTACCGGCGCAGGATTAGCCAGCCACTGTGCTGCCACTATACCGCCCAGTAAAATGCCGCCCACAAAAAAAAGATTCCAGGCCTCCTTCTTCCAGTCATACCGGAAAAAAGGAATTTTGGCGGGAATGCAAATGGCGCAGATATGCCGCAACGATGAGGATATACCGAAGGTTTTGTTGCCAAGCAGCAGCAAAGCGGGTACCGTCAGTCCTATCAGGGGTCCGGCTACATACCATGGCCAGGGTTGTTTAAGCCATTCAAGCATAATTGTAATTGTTTATAGGTGCAATTTACGCAATAACAGGTTTCATGTTGCAGGTTCCAGGGTGCATGGAAAATCCGCTTCAATGTTGAGTTTATCGTTTATGGCCCAGGTTTTCCGGCTTCAGATTTTCAGTTGTACTGCTCAAAGCCAATTGCTGACCTGACAGCTTTTTTCACATTTCCACATTTCTCACATTTCCCCCATTTCCATCTATTCAATCAACCTGCGCTGCCCTTTGCGGTTA
>CAYVEI010000186.1:0-3564 GCA_964450515.1 uncultured Terrimonas sp.
TTGTGATGCCCGCAAGGGTGCTCCTGCTCCAGTTGCTGTAGTTCTTGAATATTGCGAGGCTTTCTACCGTGCGGTTATAGTTCATTTCAGCGCCGGCGGTTAGCCACAGGCTGCCGGTTAATTTACTGTTGCTGCCAAACAGGTTGGGGGCCTTCCATTCTACAAAGGCACGTATGCCCGCACCCTGCCCGGTAATTTTGATATGTTTCCAGCTTTGGCCCCAACCCAGTTTACCTGCCAGTCCAATTCCAAAATTTGTTTTGTTATTTGCCTTGTAGGCGGCTGTTACTGCTATATCGGTGGTGGTAGGCCAGTAGTTATTCGAACGTTGCGTCTGGAAATTGGTACCCAGCTCTATTCTTTGAAAAAAGCTTTTTGTCTTCTGCCCGTTGGGCTTAAAGTCAGGCATCACCATATCGCTGCTGCCGCTGCCGCTATTACCTAACTGGTTAAGCTTGTCTTTTATTTTCGACAGCTCACCCTGCGCCTGCTGCAATTGTTGCTGCAGGTATTGAGCAGGATTGCTGTTGCCGCCCGTGGCATTTACCGGTAGTTGCCGCTGTAATACCTGCTGTACATCAGCCCTCGTTTGCAATCCTGCCAGCGCCTGCGGGGTGCCGTAGTTATCCGGCGTGGGAAACAATTGCGTCAGCATGGAATGTTTCTGCATGAATTGCCGGAAAGCCGGCAGGGTTTGAAGCGTAGCCAGTACTTTTTTGAACAACTTGTCCGGGTCATTCAATGTTTCTTTATATTCCTGTACCTGTCTGCCGTAATAGTAAACATCATGTTGGTATTTACCGAGGTGTTTGGTAATGCCTTTGGGCAGGTTGGTATAGCTGCTCAGCAGGGTTTTGAGCTGCTCCTGTCGCTGTTGAACATATTGTTTGATCTCGTCTGCCTGCTGCAGTTTGTTCTGCAATTGCTTTACCTGCTCTATGGAGTTGCTTAATTGCTGCCGGATGTCCTTTGATTTGGAAACAAGGTTCTTTGCATCTTTTAAAAAACCGAGTGAACCCTGCAGGGAATCTAATCCCGGGAGGTACTGTCCGCTAAAGGCTTTATCTAATTTACCATTAGCCGCATTGAGCTTTTGGGAAAGCTGTTCATAGGTCTTTTTAGTATCTCCGAACAGCTCAGCCGCCTTTGATGAATCGGCCCTTGCCAACTCCCTGCGGATCTTTTCTTCCTGTTTGGCGAGACTGCTTAAATATTTTTCAGACCGGCGGGTGAGCTGTTTATCCAGACCTGCTGTTTTTTTATCAATACTGCTGAGGTAGTTCCGGGGCAGGCTGATTACGGTATCAACACTATCCTGGGCAGGAACGGCAGTGGTTTCTAACAATCCGAAAAGGCATACCAATAGCACCCGGCAAATCATAGGCCGTTAGTTTAGGAATGGGAAAAATGATTAAAAAATGTGTTGCTGCTTCCGGGGGTACAAATATTGAATATGGCGTCTTTACCAATTAAGTTGTCAACCGGTAAATGTTTTTCGAAAATATAAATTCAATTTTACTTTTTATACCCCCTGTTTAAGGGTATTTTTGTTTTACCCCTAAACCTTCGTTATGATAACACCTCCCGACAAGCCAGCAACCGTTGCAATAGCAGACGACCATGCGCTAATGAGAACCGCACTGGCAAACCTTCTTACCACCCGCGACAACTACAAGGTCAGCATCCAGGCAGAGAACGGAAAGCAGCTATTAGATCAAATTGACAGCCAGGGTTTGCCTGATATCATTCTTCTTGATATCAGCATGCCGGTAATGGACGGCTTTGAAACCATGGCCATCCTTAAAAAAAAGTACAGGAACCCCAATGTGGTTGCAATTACAACGTATAATGATCATACGGCCATATTAAGAATGACCTCACTGGGGATAAACGGTTACCTGTTTAAAACCTTTGAACCGGAGGAAATTTTAACAACGCTTGATATTGTAAAAAAAAATGGACGATACTTTTCAGAAGCAATACATGATAAGCTGCTCCAGGCTTCAAAGAATGATCTGTATCGAAAGATCGGAACGATCAGGCAAAAAGAACTCACCTTTTTAAAATACCTGTGCACAGGAATGACCTATAACGAGATCGCGGCTAAAATGTACCTTAGTCATTACACTGTTGAAGAATACCGGGATGCTTTATTCAAAAAATTTGAGCTGAAAAACAAAGCGGAGCTGATTTTGTTTGCGCTAAAATATAAGCTCGTGGAAATGGAATAATGAATTAACATGCGGTCTGACCCTCCTTCCGCCGGGTACCGGCCGCATCCATCTCAAATTCAAATCAGTTGTGGCATTCTGCCGCAACGCCGGGAGCGCTTTGCAATACAGGACTGATAAAAGGAATGCCCAAATTCATTCCCCTTAAAATTAAAACCACCGCCATAAGGGCTATGCCATAAGGTACGACTTTGCGCATAGCCTGTCTTACGCTAAAGCTCAGCGATGTGCCAAAATAACTTATCGCCATCATGGCAGGCAGGGTGCCCAGTCCAAACATGGCCATAAACAATACACCCTCACCAACGGTTGAGCCGGTAAGCGCGGCGGCAATGGCAACATATACCATGCCGCATGGAAGGAGTCCGTTGGCCATGCCCAGCAGCAGGTACGAAACACTATGCTTTTCCGATCGTAATAAAGTAATGATAACACCCTGCACTTTTTTGTAAAACGCCAGCATAAAAGCAGGCTGAACGGTTTTTTTATAGCAATAATACTGGATCAGCAATACAAAAATGAGCACGCCCATACCAATGGAGAACCATTGCTGAAAGCCGGCAATATAAATATGCCTCCCGGCAAAGCCAAACAATAATCCTAATGAAGCATAGGTAACAATACGCCCAAGCTGATACAACAACAGGACTGTAAATCGTTTTACATTCGACAAATGATGAACCGGCAGCGCCATAGCCAGCGGGCCGCACATACCCACACAGTGCATGCTGCCGAATAACCCCAGCACAAATCCTCCTGCTATCCATTGCCACATCATTGCAATCTTAGTTTTGCTTCACTGTAATAGTGTTGGTTATTGCTGGTCCATTCAATTTTTACCGTATAGTTCCCCGCGGCAAACAGGCCGGCATCCAGCTCCTGGACGGCATCTTTGTCCGGCTGCAGCTCAAACTTCCGGTCCATCTTCTCATCATAAGCGCAATAGAACCACAGGGAACCCTGTACTTCGCTGTTCTTCATTTCTTCCGGCAACTGCACAATAAGCCGGTTCCCCGATTTTACAATATGTACCTTGCTGCTTAAAGTGTTTGCCCGATTGTTTCCGTCAATTACCTGCTGGTATTTTAGTTCGCTTTTATAATAGCCTTTCTCCACCAGTTGAAAATCGGTTTGCATGGCCTGGTAAACCATAAAGCCCATCAGGCATATAAAAACAACAATTGTTATGGTGAGCTTATGACCCCAGTTCATACTATTTCTTTTACGTTAATAATGTAATCCTTAACTACTGCTATGTTAATCGAAAGATGACAAACGTGAAACGATAAACCCTTCACCTCTCACCTTTTACCTTTTACCCTTCACCTTTCAC
>CAYVEI010000186.1:3664-8515 GCA_964450515.1 uncultured Terrimonas sp.
TCACCTTTCACCTTATACCCTTCACCTTTCACCTTATACCCTTCACCTTTCACCTTATACCCTTCACCTTTCACCTCTCACAATATAATTAGCATAACGCTACCGCGCTGCCGGCCCCATAAAATTAGTACCCAGGGTAGTAATTTTATGGTCTCCCTCGTATAGTCCGATTTTCAACTTTGTTTTTCTTGTCTCTATAATATCGCGGGGCAATACAATAAAAAACGACCCCTTGCCCTGCCCTTCTCTTTTTACCATAATATTTTTCCCTTCCGCTTCTATAATGCTGCCCGGCATGTTTTCTAACTTTAAGGAGAGTGATATATCATGCACCGTTTTATTGATGATCTTGATGTTATACAGGTTCGATACGCTGTCTGCTCCCCTTTCCTGGTACAGCATGCCGCCGGCCCTCAGTATGGTGCCATCCACATCTTTACGGGATAACAATAAGGCGGTTAACAGGCCGGTTAAAACAACCAGCAAAACGGTATAAAATTTCATCCTCCCCGTAAATTGCAGCTTCTTCCCCTCCGCGATGCCATTCTCCGAAGCATAGCGGATCAGCCCCCTTTCCCTGCCCGTGGCATCCATCATTTTATTACAGGCATCAATACAAGAAGTACAGCCCACGCATTCCATTTGGGTACCGTTACGGATATCTATTCCCGTTGGACAAACCTTTACACACTGGAAGCAATCTATACAGTCGCCCAATACCGGCGCCGGCTCGGCTTCCTTTTGCTTTCTGAACTTCCCTCTGGGCTCGCCTCTTTTATAGTCGTAGGCAACGATCATGGAATTACGGTCGAGCAACACGCCCTGCAGGCGGCCGTAAGGGCAAACCACCGTGCAGGCCTGCTCGCGGAAATAGGAGAATACGCCATAGAACACACCGGAAAAAATAATGATGGAAGACAACCCGCCTATATGTTCGGCAGCCGGCTCTCTTATGATCTTCAGCAGTTCATCCACCCCTATGATGTAAGCAAGAAAAAAATTGGAAACAATAAAAGAAAGCAGGAAAAACACGAAGTGCTTGGCTGTTTTCTTTACAATCTTGTCGCGGTTCCAGGGTCCTTTATCTAATAACCTCTGCGCCGGCGCATCGCCTTCTATAGCAAACTCAATTTTACGGAAAAGCATTTCCATAAAAATGGTTTGCGGACAAACCCACCCGCAAAACAATCGTCCGAAGGCGGCCGTAAAAAGTATGATGAACACCATACCGGTGATCATGGTAATACCGAAGATGAAAAAATCCTGCGGCCAAAACACCCGGCCAAATAAAATAAATTTAGCCTCGGGCACATTGAACAGGAATAACGGGCGTCCTTTATACTGAAAGAAGGGAAGGGCAAAAAACAAAACAAAAAATCCCCAACTCACCCATGTACGGATGTTGAATAATTTTCCCTTCGTTTTATGGGCATATACCCATTTCCGCTTACCCTTTTCGTCAACAGTAGCTATCCTGTCGCGGAAAGCGTCTGTTTCATCCTGCGTTAAAGCATGTGGTATGTGTTGTTCTTTTGCCATTTTATCAACGTCCGGGCTTTACCGGAATTTCGCTTAATTCACAGCTGCAGATCCTGCCGCAGGCGCCGGCGTTGCCGCTTCTTCTTTAAACAACTGGCCTTCCGCCGCTTTTGCGCCGGGAGGATTGGTGCCGTGCAGCGACATTACATAGCTCGCCACCTGCGCTATCTGCTTATTGGAATAGCTGGTTTGCCATTGCGGCATCGCGTTTATACCATATTTAATGGTTTTAAAAACACTACTGATATCACCTCCGTGCAGCCAGTAATCGTCGGTAAGGTTGGGGCCAACCATACCGCCACCATCATCTTTATGACACGCCACACAGGCAGCGGTATATATTTTTTTCCCTTCGGCAAGATCCGTAGCATCAATAGAAACCGTAACGGTATTTTCATCAACCGACTCCCCTTTTTGGGCGAGGTATGCTTTTACCTCTTCATCCGCTTTCTTTACGGCAATCTCAAATTCTTCCCTGCTCAAAGGCGCACTGTAGGATACATGATACCGCCATAAATAAATTACCCCAAAAATAATAGTAGCGTAAAAACCATATAGCCACCAGGGCGGAAGCCGGTTATCTAATTCGCGGATACCATCATATTCATGATCAAGCGCAATATCGGCCTCCTGCTCAACAGGCTTGAACTTATTAAACCGGTTCCACCATGCGCCTAACGATTTAGACGTTATCAAAGCTTTTTCCGCTTCGGCGGTTTTTGCTTTATCTGTTTTGAGCAGAAACCTGATATTATACAGCAATACCAGGATCACCAGCATTTCCACAAAAATGATCGTGATCATGGAATAAAAAACAAAGGCGGATAGCCCGCCATATGTTTTTTGATCAGCAACGGCTGCCTGCATGGCTTCAGTATTATCCTGCGCCATAACAGCGCTGGTTAGTAACAAAAGCAACCCGGTAACAACTGTTACAGGCGCTGCAGACTTTTTTTTCTCTTCTTTATCTTTTTCAAGCTTAATACCGGCTATCCCTGTGAGCAACTGCCCCAGCATAAATATCACCACCAGCAATATCAGCATCAGCGTTATTAACGTTAACGCCAGGGTATTGCTGAGCGCGGAGGGCTGCGGCGGTCCTGCGGCAATAGCGGCCAGGCTTCCTGTGAACATCAACAATACCAGTAATGATAATGGTTTGAGCATACGGGTTAAGCAGCGGGAATTGTTTTTAAAAAGCATACCATTTATTTTATTGTTCCGGGTTGTCTAATGGAATACGGCTGATTTCCTCTATCTTACGTTTGTCGGTTTTGAATACCCATGTCAGCATCACTATAAAAAAAATAAAGAATATGCCAAACGATGTTAGTCCGAGGATATCCACACCGCCGATCTTTTCTAAGTAATTAATAAATTTCATATTGCCTGAGTTATCATTTATTGCATAGTGGTTTCACCGGCTGCAGCCTTTTGTTCCAGCTTAATATCGGTACCCACGCGCTGCAGGTAGGCGATCAACGCAACGATCTCTTTATTGGCCGGTGTTTCGATCTTATCTTTTTTAAGTCTCGCCGCTATGGCTTCCGCCTGTGTGGTAAGATCCTGGTTAGCCGTTTTATCGAACCCTGCGGGATACGGCACACCTAATTTTTGCATCACTCTTATTTTAGCAGGCGTGCTGGCAGTGTCCAGCGCATCATCTAACAGCCACGGGTAGGCGGGCATCACCGATCCGGGCGACATGGACGTGGGATCGTCCATATGGTTATAATGCCAGCTATCGGGGTATTTACCTCCTATGCGCGCCAGGTCGGGGCCCGTACGCTTGCTTCCCCATTGAAACGGGTGGTCGTAAACAAACTCGCCCGCCTTGGAATATTCGCCATACCGTGCCACTTCATCGCGGAAGGGCCGTATCATTTGTGAGTGACAGGTATAGCAGCCCTCCCTCACATAAATATCACGTCCCTGCAACTCGAGCGGTGTATACGGCTTTACACTCGTTATGGTAGGAATATTCGATTTCACCAGGAAAGCGGGGATCATTTCCACCACGCCGCCAATAACCACTACAATGAGGCTCACCACTAATAGCGTAAGCGGCCTGCGCTCAATCCACCTGTGCCAGTGCTCCCTGCCGTACTTTATGTTTTTGGGCAGCGGCGCGGCTTCGGCAGCTTCGTTAGCAATGAATTTCCCGGCAGCAATAGTTTTAGCCAGGTTATAGCACATCAGCAATGCGCCCGCCAGGTATAAGCCTCCTCCCACGCTGCGGGTAATGTACATGGGTATGATGTTGGTTACGGATTCCAGGAACTGGAATTTCAGTTGTCCTTCGGGCGTAAACGTTTTCCACATTAATGTTTGTGTAAAGCCTGCCCAGTATAACGGTACCGCGTACAGTATAATACCAATGGTTCCCAGCCAGAAATGATTGGTAGCCAGTTTTTTGGAATACAGTTGCGTACCCCACATTTTGGGCACTAAGTAATACATAATGGCAAAGGCCATAAAGCCGTTCCAGCCCAGTCCGCCGATATGCACATGCGCAATGATCCAGTCGCTGTAATGCGCGATGGCGCTGATGTTTTTTAAGCTCAGGAGCGGGCCCTCCAGTGTGGCCATTCCATAACAGGTAATAGCCACTACCATAAATTTCAGCACCGGGTCTTCCCGTACCTTATCCCAGGCGCCACGCAGGGTAAACAGCCCGTTAAGCATACCGCCCCAGGAAGGGAAGATGAGCATTAAAGAAAAAACGGTACCCAGCGATTGCGCCCAGTCGGGCAGCGCAGTATATAATAAATGGTGCGGGCCGGCCCATATATAAATAAAGATGAGCGCCCAAAAGTGAATGATAGAGAGCCGGTACGAATACACCGGCCGATTGGCGGCCTTGGGAAGAAAATAATACATGAGGCCCAATATGGGTGTGGTAAGAAAAAATGCCACCGCGTTATGCCCGTACCACCACTGCACCAGCGCATCCTGCACACCCGCGTACCAGCTATAGCTTTTCATGAAAGAAACCGGTATCTCAAAAGAGTTTACAATATGCAGCATGGCTACGGTAACCCAGGTAGCGATGTAAAACCAAATGGCTACATATAAATGCTTTTCCCTTCTTTGCAGAATAGTGCCAAACATGTTGATCCCGAACACTACCCATATCAGCGTAATAGCAATATCTATCGGCCACTCTAATTCCGCGTACTCCTTGCCCGAAGTATACCCCATTAATAAGGTTACAGCCGCGGCAGCAATAATAAGCTGCCATCCCCAAAAATGGATCCAGCTTAGCTTATCGCTGAACATGCGGGCCTTACACAACCTTTGCAGCGAATAATA
>CAYVEI010000187.1:0-8427 GCA_964450515.1 uncultured Terrimonas sp.
AAGATGAAAAAGATCAGTGCAGTAATGGTAATGGGAATTTTCCTGCTTATTACAACTTTCAAGGTTCAGGCACAAACAAATGCGACCTGGCAAACAAAAGCAATTGAATCGTATCATGTGGCAATTGCTTTCTCTAAAACAACCAACATTGTCTTTCCCTATTCTATTGTCAGTGTTGATATTGGAAGCCGGGATGTGTTGGCTCAAAAAGCGAAGGGAGTAGAAAATATCTTGCAGATAAAAGCCGCAAAAGATAGCTTTCCTCAAACCAATATCAGCATCATCACCGCTGACGGAAAGCTCACGTCCTTCCTGGTTGATTACGCTGAACGGCCTGCCGTGCTCAACCTTTCACTAACTGGTGCGGCAAATCAGAACATCATCCTCATTCCTTCGGAGAGCATTAACCAGGAACAAATGGAGAATTACGCTTCAATGGCTTTTGAATCGAGGCAAAAGATGCGTGGCATAAAGGATAAAACTTTCGGCATTCGTCTTAAGCTGGACGGGCTGTTTATTCATGAAGACATTATGTTGATGCGTTTCAATATTGCCAATGAAACCAATATCAGCTATGATATTGACCAGCTAAGGCTTTATATCCGTGACCAAAAGAAAAGCAAAAGGACTGCCACGCAGGAGATAGAAATAGCACCCTTACTTGTACATAACAATACAACCAAAGTAATAGAGCAATCAGACACTACTATCGTTTTCGTTGTACCAAAGTTCACTATTCCTGATAAGAAGTATCTCGCCATACAACTTATGGAGAAGAATGGAGGCAGACATCTGGAACTGCATGTAAAGAATAAGAAAATTGTAAAGGCAGTTCCCCTTAACTAAGTCTGAACGCTCATAGAAACCCGCTCATCGCTATTTCATTTATTCCTTTCCGCTAAAAATATACGTTATGAAAATCAGGAAAGACGACTATCAGGATATTCTTGAATACCTCACAAAAAAACGTTGGGAAGGTGAAGAATTTGTCGCCTTTCCCGAATTTTCTCTAACCCGTAAAGAAGAACTATATACATTCTTTTCGGAATATGATGTTAGGGAGTTCTGCTACGAAATGTCAACCGACTTAGACTTTTACAACTTTCTTTCGATAAGGTCGGCATATAAAGCAATGCAGGAAGCTGCGGCGAATAAGGATTTGTTAATCGAAAAAGAAGGCATCGTTGATGTATCTCTGATGGTAGCGGTGCGCTATGAAAGATTAGAAAGAGAACAATTAAATAACAATCAAAATTCAACAATCATGAATCAGAAAAATTTTGAATACCTGCGTGACCAGGTAAAGTACATGGGATTTGGTGAAGGGTTGGAAAATGACCTGAAGCAAAAAATTCAGCAAGAAAATCCGGAGTTTAAATTGCCCTATGAAACGAAGTATGGCAATGATACCGTAAACGCCACATTGAATTTCAGCCAATCAAAGCAAAGCGATATGTACTTCTTTAATTCCTATCAGGTTAGTTTACAAAAGGAAAACAGCGCGACAAAAATGGAGCAAACCTTCTACATCAACAAAGGCAACAACATTACCCTGAAGGAAGCCTATAACCTGATGGGAGGGAGGTCGGTAAATAAAGACCTAACCAATAAAGAAGGACAGGTGTACAATGCCTGGGTACAGATGGATTTTAAACAGAGCGATAATAACGGCAATTTTAAGCTTAAACACTATCACGAAAATTACGGCTATGATCTGGAAGCTGTTTTATCCAGGCATCCCCTCAAAGAATTAGGTAATGAAGAACACAAATCCAACCTGATAAATTCTCTTAAAAAAGGGAACCTGCAGTCCGCAACAGTCCAACTCAACGGTACAGAGCAAAAACGATTCATAGAAGCTAATCCTCAGTTTAAAACAATTAACATTTATGATAGTAATATGCAAAGGTTGAGTACCACGCATTCGAGAAAAGAAGGCCAGGCTGAGGGAGAAAATCAATCCAGTAAACAACAAAGTAAAAAGGAAAAACAAACGACTGCTGAAGATGATGGCCCTGAAATACCGAAAACATCTAAAAAGAGGAAAAATAAGCAAAGCATCGGCTAAAGTCTTAAGAAGCAAAAATGTAAATGTTCTAAATAAAAAATGCGATGAACAATCAGGCGATCATAAATAGAGTGGAAACAGCACTGGCCCAATGGCGTTCAAGAGAAGAACGTTTCAGCAAGCTGTTTTCTTTCAGCCTTAACACTAACAGAGCTTTGCTCAAAGAAAAGCTGAATTACTATGATCGTATTGTCGCAAAGTATAAAGGCACACATGATTTGGAAGAGCGCTTTGCTTTAAAATTCTTAAAGCAGGAGCGTAATCTTATCGAAAAAAATCTTTATCCTGATCTCGTTACAAGGTTGATACGAAGATTGGTGGTAGTACCTGTCAGGGAACAGATTGCTATTAAACAGGACAACAAAAGAGCGGAAGAGAATAGCCAGTCGCTGCACCAACAGGTGCAGCGTGCCGGCTTTAACGGCCTTTCTGCAAAAATTGAAGAGCAGATCAAAGAGGATCAGCAGCAATTTTCAATTCCGGTTTCCTATTATCTCAATGATAAAGAAAGATTAGACCATCAGTTATTGTTCATAAAAGACCAATCCGGGTTGCCGCGTTTTGAAGGCTATAAAACAACCCTGTATGACGAATCTAAACCTGGTGAAAAGCGGCAGCAATATTTTAGCGCCCGTAACGGATACGAAGTCAATGCTACAGAAGCCTATAACCTGTTGGCTGGTCGTTGTGTCCAAAAGTCAGACACCTGGGTGAAGCTTGACCTTAACGATAAGGATCAAAAAGGTAATTTTCGCATAAAAGAGTTTCACCCGGAATATGGCTATGATCTGGAACGGGATTTAAGGCAACTTCCGCTTGTAGAGTTACTGATTAAAGAAGATACAGAACGGTTAACCAAAGACCTGAAGAGCGGGAATCGTGTATCAGTGGGGTTCATTAAGGACGGCAAGGAAAAAAGGTATTATATAGAGGCAAACCCTCAATTCAAATCATTAAACATTTACGATGAACATTCACGAAAGATATCGCTCAATACTGCATTGGGGAACAAAACAGCCGACATACTGAAGGTGGTGCATAAAGTTAACGGGCAGCAGCATCAAACTCAGTCAAAAAAGAAAGGAATAAATACAAGATAATAAAATGCCTACGCAATGGATCTGACAATTCACTTACAATATTTTTTCAATGCCATAGCAGCCGATCCGCGTATTAGTATTACTCATATCGGGGTTTATGCTGCACTGTTGCAGGTTTGGAGTGAACACGATTTTAATAACCCGTTGTACGCATTCAGTTATGATATTATGCGCGTAGCCAAGCTGTCGTCCGCTATCACGTATCATAAATGTATCCGGGACTTAAGCGCGTATGGATATATAAAGTATGAACCTTCATTCAACCGTAAAAAGGGAAGTCGAATCTATTTATCAGAGATGTTTAAAACTTAATTTACAAATTAATAAGAATATGTAATTATGGCTATTGAGGTATTGACAAAAGAAGATCTAAAAATGTTCCAGGCCAGCATAATATCAGCTATAGAATCGGTAATCAGTCGGCATCTATCTTCCGGCAATGAAAAGCCTGAAGGCTATAAAACATCCGATGTAAGAAAAATGCTTGGTTGTTCTGTTAATAAGTTGGTATCCTTGCGGGTTAGCCGCAATTTAAGAACCAAGAAAATAGGTGGTACTTTATACTATAATAAAGATGACATTCGGAAGCTTCTGGAGGAAGGTTATTAAATGTAAAAACTCCTGATGAGCTGCAAACACCCATCGGGTTTTTCATGCTATGTTTAACATCCCTCTCTTTCTGTCCAGCTTTTCCTCTAAGCCAGCCATGTCGTTGATAATTTTCTCTTCATCAACATCTGCATAAATTTGAGTTGTTGTTATTTTAGTATGCCCCATCATCATTTGAACGGTTTCCAGCGGAATACCGTTTTTTAAGGCAACGGTTTTGGCAAATGTATGACGTGCCACATGAAATGTCAGATAGGTGTTTATTTCACAAGCTTCCTGTATTATTTTAAGACATTCATTGACATGTTGATTAGATATGCGGGGAAAAATGGTACTTCTTCCTTCTTTTGCTGCATCTTCCCGATACTTTTTCAAAATGTTAGCGGCCGAAGGTAAAATTGGCACTGCACATAATTCATCCGATTTCGTGCGATACATTTTACACAAGACAAAACCATCTAAATTCCATTCGAAATCATGTTCGGATAATGCCATTGCATCCACAAAAGCAAGCCCTGTATAGCAGCTATTTAAAAACAATTCCTTTACATAACTTAAAGTTGGGTCAACAAATTTTTTCATTTCAAGTTTTATCAGTTCAACCATATCCAGCTTTTTCCTTTTCGTTTTTTTTATCACACAGGAGTACTTACTACACTGGTTTTCTTTAATCCATTTAAGGTCATCGGTCGCCCAGTTCAGGATCCGTTTAAAACGCTGTATATGTTTCCCAACTCCATTTCCTTTACAGGGGTCATGGGCTTTAATCGGTTTGGTTCGGATATAATGCTCGAAGTCGGTAGCAAATTGTCCATTTACTTGTGACAAATACACATTCCCCGAAGCAAATTGATGGGTGAGAAACAGTTCAAGATACTTGATGGTGGTTTTGTAGTTCTTAAAGCCACCGTTTTTCAATTTAAGTTCCCAAATCTCTTTGTAGTAATTTAGCAGTTCCTTCAGTTTATGTCCCTTCAGCTCTGCCTGTATGCCAAGATGGGCATCCCTTACGGTTTCAGCCGTAACCAACCGGCCATCATCAAGCAGCTTCCGGTACTTGTTTTTAATAGACAGCCTGATGTTATCGAGATGTTCATTGATTGATTTTACCTCAACTGAATTTCCCTTTACCTTACTTTTTCCACTATCCCAGGTGGATACGAAAATCTGCTCTTTGGTTGAAAATTCCTTTTCATTGCCGTCAATGGTGATCCGGGCATAAATGTCTGCACGTTTTTTATCTGCTTTACATTTTCTGATTAGGAAGCTGACGCCAAAAGTGGTTGTGTCCATAAGTTTTTTTTAAAAGGTTTTGAAATGATTTGATTTCCATCTTCACGTTTTACCAGTGTCCGCACTTTCGAATCCATTTCGAATCCTCTCAAAATGTGTCAAAAAAAATAACACAACTGTATGGATTACAATAGATTATGAGCTATTGGGTGAGTACAAATTTTATGCCTTAAAGTACTCACCGATTTACTCACCAGAATATTGATATGATTTGATTTTATTTGACATAGGGACAAAAAAAATCCTTGTAAATTTTAAATATTTACAAGGATTGAAAGGATCTGACTCCTTTTCGTCGGGATGACTGGATTCGAACCAGCGGCCTCTTCGTCCCGAACGAAGCGCGCTACCGGGCTGCGCTACATCCCGAATGATTTTCCGGTGCCGCAAAAATATTGTGAAAATATTGTACCGGCAAATTCATTATTCTTTTTTGCTGGTATCTTTTGCAGGTTTCTTTTTAAGCAGGTCTTTCAGGGTATTTTTTACCGCCTCTTCTGTTTTCTTTTTGGTATCCTCCAGCGGTTTCCCGGAATCGGCGCTGTCTTTTTTGCCGCCCGGTAATTGTTTGGCCACTTCTTCCTTCAGGTCTTTAACCACCTCATCTTTTATAGCCCTGGCAGAATCCTGTAAGGTTTTTTTAGCGCTGTCTATTTTTTGCTGTGCAAAATCGGCGGCCTGCTGCTTCATATCGGCAACGGCATCACCTGCTGCCTCTTTCAGATCCGTTTTAATTTGCGGGTTACTGATGGTGCCGCCCATTTTGATGTTCAGGTTAATGTAATCGCTGAGGTTAACCGGGATGCCCTTGCTGCCTGCCTGTTGTGCCAGGTTATTGATCAGCGCATTGCCCTGCGTACCCATCAGGCTGCGGGGAAGCTTCATGCCAATGGCGTAGTTAAGGGATTGATCTAACCCGTGCATGCCGCCTATTTCCATATCAATGTCTTTTACCTTTACATGAAAGGGCTGCACCAGCACTTTACCATTGGCGAACTCAAAATGAGTTTTAATATCTTTCAGTGTTAGCCCGTTCAGCTCAGCAACATTCAGTGTTTGGGCTACTTTTTCCAAAGGACCGAATTTCTTTAAAACACCTTCTAACAGCAACAGGTTACCCTTGCCTGTTAGTGTGCTTATTACAGGACTCATATCGTTCCCTAATTTACCATTTAATGTTAATTGGGAAGAGATAACGCCGGAAATGAATTTTCCTACGGGCATTAACTGCTGAACGGTATTAAAGGCATAGAATGCTTTTTCTACGTTCAGTTCCTTTACATCATAGGCTAAGGAAATTGCCGGATTTTTTTTATTGGTTTTGGTGGAGTAGGAGCCATTCAGGCCAATTTTCCCGTCTAAAGCGTCCATCTGCAGGTTTTGCAGCGATACGGTTTCGTCTTTGATCACTACACTGCCTTTCAGGTTATGATAACTGGTTTTATCGTAGGTAAGCTCATCTACGGCGGCCTGCAAGCTAAAAGCCAGGTTTTGGGGAACGGCAAAGGGCTCAGATGATGGTGTGCCGCTTCCCGCTGCGCTGTCGGTAGCCGTGGCGGCCGTTTCCGTACCCATAAAGTCGTTCAGGTTCAGCTTATCGGCATGTACCTGTAAGCTGCCTGCAACAGGCTCATCCTTCAGCGCGTACCCAATAGCGTTATCAATGGCGCCGCTGGCGGTAATATGGGTTTTAAGGTACTCCGCCTTCAGGCTGTTGAGTGTAATATTTTTCGGGTTGAATGTAAAAGCGGCATTGCTGATATTAATACCCGTGGGGTAATCTTTGCTGGCATACTGCATATCCGCAACATTCAGCGTACCCGAAAGATTGATCCTGTCATAGGCTTCTTTATCAATATCCGTTTTATTGCCCTTAAAAGCAATATTGGCGGAAAGCAGCCCTGATAATGTTGTGCCCGGCTCAAAGCTGGTGAACTGCGCCGCATTGGCCAGGTTAAATTTGCCCTTTGCGCTGCCATCGAAAGAAAGCGTTGTAGCCGGGTTTTTGATCAGCACATTAAAATCAACGGGGTCGTTTCCTATTTCTATATGCGCGGCGGGTACATGAATAACCGTGTGATCTGCCACGCCATCCGGGCTATCGAATTTTACCTGGATATTACTGTTACGAACGGGCTGCGGAAAATCGCCCGAGGAATAATTGAGGTTAGTGATATTAATAAATCCATTGGCGCTGAAAGGCCCGGGCTTTTGTTGGGTAATTACCGCCACGTTTCCCTTAGCCGTGGCATCAGCATCCAAAAGCCCGGATAATTTGGTGTCACCGCTCAGCTTTACAAACTGGGCAACCTGCGCCAGGTTTAGCTTACCTTTTATCCAGGCGTCTATATACTGGTCGGTAAGGGGCTTTTTAAACAGCAGCTTAAAATCAAAAGGATCATTGCCGAATTCTATATGTCCTTTGGAAAGGTCTACCACGGTATTGTCGGTAATGCCATCGGGGTTATCTACTTTTAAGGCTATCGTAATATTTTTTACAGGCTGGGGCAAATCGGGGTACTGGAAAAAACCATCCTCAACATTCAGGTTAATATGGTATGCCGGCATCTTTACCGCGTTGTATTCTCCTCTTACAAAACCGTTGAATACAGCTTTACCGCTGGTTTTCATTTTAGCGAAATCATTTTTATAGATAGCAGGCACTAACGATAGCAGGGTTTTGAACTCGGTGGAAGGGGCGTTGAACCGGATGTCCATTCCATAGGTAGTGTCGTTTACAAACTGGAAATAGCCTTCGGCCGACAATTTCAGATCGTTCAATGCGATGTCATCTGTTTTGAACGTGTATTTATCATTCCTGTTGTCTACTTCTATATCGGCATCTAATGTGGCCTTTGCGTTGATCAGGTAAGGAATTTTAGTATAGGTAAAAGAAACCGACTCAGCAGATGTAGTTGTTTTCAGCGTAAAAAGATCAGCGGTAAAGTCGCCGCTGCCGGAATGATCGAGGTGAAATATTTCACTGCTCATATCGCCGGGGATATCAATATAGCTGATATATCCATTCTTAATAGTGTATTTTTTAAGCTGGACATTGAAGCTGCTTTCTGCGTCCGGCGCGGCCGTGGCGGCGGTATCGGGCACGGTAATATCCCAGTTGGCCTTACCGTCTTTATTAACGATGGCGTGTATACGGGGCTCATCAATGGTAATGGAATATATTTTCATTTGATCGCCGCCAAAAAGGCTCATCAGGTTCAGCGCCACATCAATTTGTTTGGCGGCAATGAGGGTGTCTTTCGAAAAATCGGCTCTGCCTGTAACCCGTAGCGCTTCCAGCCCAACCGCAAGACGGGGAAAATGCCGGAACAGGGAAATGTCAATATCTTTAAACTC